>JAQXDR010000002.1 GCA_029251265.1 Pseudoprimorskyibacter sp.
TTAGCATTAGCACGTTTTAAAAATACGGTTGGCGATTTTGCTTACGCCCTAACATTACCTTCTGCAACATCCGACATAACTCGTTTTGAAAATGAACTTTTAGCACTTAAAATTGATAAAAAAGGCGCTCAGGATTGGGTTTCAGAGGCCGATATAAATGTCGAGCGCGTGATACGTGAAAAACTGCAAGGCCAATGGCCTGATGATGGGATCGTTGGTGAAGAGCATGCCGCTACGTCGGGTACCAGCGGATTTGATTGGGTCATAGATCCGATTGATGGGACAACCAACTTTATCCACGGGATCCCAAGCTGGACGATCGTGCTTGCTGGCGTTGCAAAGGGACAGACGCAAATTGGCGTTATCTACGATCCATTGATGGATGAAATGTTCGTGGCAATCCGTGGAGGTGGCGCAACGCTTAATGATGCCAAAATAGAGGCGGCCAACGACACCCCATTGGATCAGGGGACGATTGCCGTTGGCTATTCCAACAGGGTGGAGGCTAAAAATGTGCTGCCCGTCATCGAGGCATTGATCCAGCGCAACGCGATGTTTCACCGAAATGCCAGTGGCGCTTTGTCTTTGGCCTATGTCGCGGCAGGGCGACTGCTGGGGTATGTGGAAGAGCATATGAATGCATGGGACTGTCTTGCAGGCCAACTTTTGGTGCAAGAGGCTGGCGGCATGATTGAAGACCAAGACGCCAATCAGATGATTGCCACAGGTGGGCGCGTTGTTGTGGCGGGCCGCACCGTATTTGATGAGGTTCAGGCAATAGCAAACGGTGCCTGGTCAACACACTAAGGCTGATCTGACAACAACACCGGCCCCCTTGATGCAAACGACATTTTGACCGAGCTTCCGACAGGCAATGGGTCATCGACATCGTCTTGTACGGCGAAAACCTGACCGAATGCACCTTCCAGCGTATATTCCATTCTGACACCGACATATGTGGCCTTGGCCACAACGGCATCAACACCAGTGTCCTGCCCGATGATCAGACGTGACGGTCTGATGGCAAGTGTCGCTGGTCCTTCGGATAACCCCCGAGCGGCAAGCCGGTGTTGGTATCCATCAATATCTATTGTTGCAATCTCTGCATCCACCTTGACGATCCTGCATTTCAGCAAGTTTGCCTCGCCAATAAAGTCGGCGACAAAGACACCGTTAGGTTCATCATAGAGTGCGCGCGGCGTCCCGATCTGGGCAATGCCCGCGTTCCGCATCACAACGATTTCGTCTGAAACAGCGAGCGCTTCTTCCTGATCGTGGGTGACATAAACAACCGTCAGTCCAAGATCTTGCTGGATGCCGCGAATATCCTCGCGTACTTGGCGTCGCAATTTGGCATCAAGGTTCGACAAGGGTTCGTCAAACAGTAACACTTGTGGTTCCAGCACCAAAGCACGCGCGACAGCCACGCGTTGTTGCTGACCGCCGGACAATTCGCTTGGCAATCGGTTGTCCAGTCCCTTCAGTCCCACTAGGTCCAGTCCTGCCAAGGCTCTGTCGCGTGTTTCGCTCTTGGAAAATCCGGAAAATCCAAGCCCGTAGGACACATTTTCCAAGACGCTCATATGTGGAAACAATGCATAGGATTGAAACACCATGGAGACATCTCTGTCCGTCGCAGGCAGCTTGGTGACGTCTTTGTCACCAATCAGTATTCGACCTGATGACGCCATTTCCAACCCGGCGATCATCCTAAGCGTGGTGGTCTTTCCACATCCCGAAGGGCCCAGCAAAGTGACCAGTTTCCCGGCTTGGATTTCAAGTGAGATGTCATCAACGGCTACCACGTCCTTGCCAAAGACCTTGGATACGTTTCGAAAGCTGACCGGAGCCGCCTTGCCTTTGATTGTTGTGGTTGCCATGGCTTATCTTTCTGTCACGAATTGTGTGCGTCTGCCGATCTTTACGCGGCCGACCAGGAGCTGGAAGAGTCCAACAGCCGCCAGCATTACAAAGATCAGGGTCGTGGAATAGGCGATGGCAAGGCCATAATCGTTGTTCTCGACCCGTCCGATGATATAGCTGGTGGCCATATCGTATTCGGCAGAGACAAGGAAAATGACCGCGCTGATGGCGGTCATCGCCCGAACAAAGCTGAAGACCAAGGCCGCAAGTATAGCAGGACGCAACAGCGGCAGGATCACCTTGCGAAAGGTCGCCCATGAATTCGCGCCAAGCGTGAGCGAAGATTCGTCCAGTGATTTGTCTATCTGGCTCATACTGGCAATTCCAGCGCGGACCCCGACAGGCATGTTGCGGAATATAAAGCTGACGATCAAAATGATGCCTGTGCCGGTGATTTCTATCGGAGGCACATTGAACGCGAGAATATAGGCGACGCCGATCACCGTGCCGGGAATAGCAAAGCTCAGCATTGTGCCAAATTCAAACGCGTTTTTGCCCGCAAAGGTTTGGCGAGTCAGCAGATAGGCTGTTGTCAATCCGACAGCTGCGGTCAACGGGGCCGCGGCCGCCGCGATCCATAGTGTGGTGAAGAAACTGTCCCATGCAGATCCTGCCCAATGTACCCCATGTTCATTGAACCGAACGGCAAACGCAGTCACGTAATGTTTAAACGTAAGCGTATTACGGACACCCCACAGCTCCACAAAAGATCCGTAGACGATCATGACATACACGACCAGAGTAAATGTCCCCCACACAGCAGCGATCGCGATCGCAGGCAGTGCAAGACGTTTGGGCATCAGCGGATGCACACCCGCATCCCCTTTGCCGGTTACGGTGGTATAGCTCTTTTTGCCCAGCCACATCCGTTGCAGCCAAAAGGCGGTCAAGGTGAAAAACAACAAGACAATCGCCAACACTGCGGCGCGGCCCTGATCATACTGTGCCCCGACAATGGCAAAGAAAATCTCGGTGCTCAGAACATCGAAATTGCCGCCCAACACCAATGGATTGCCGAAGTCTGCCATGCTTTCGATAAAGCCCAGCAGAAAGGCGTTCGCGAGGCCAGGACGCATCAAGGGCAGTGAAACCGTTCGAAAGGTTTGCCAACGATTGGCCCTTAGGGTCTGGCTGGCCTCTTCCATCGATGGGCTGACACCTTCGACCACACCGATCAAAACCAAAAAAGCGATCGGGGTAAAGGCAAGCGTCTGTGCAATGAGCACGCCGGGCATGCCATAAAGCCACCGTGTGGGCTGCACACCAAGCAAATCGGCAATGAACGTGGTCACGGTACCTGACAGTCCAAACAGTAATATCAAGGCAAGACCGATCACAAACGGGGGGGTGATGATCGGCAGCACGGTCAATGCGCGCAGTCCTTTTTTAAACCGCACCCCGGATCGGGTGACAACCAAGGCAAACGCCAGTCCAAGAACCGTGGTGAGAAAGCCGACCGTAACCGCAAGAAACAAAGAGTTTAAGGCAACACCGCAGCGTGCGCCCCACAAACACCCCAGACCCCATAACCGGTCATCAAAGAACTTTGATACAAATACATTCCCAGAATAGCTTCCGTCGTCGGTGACAAAGGCTGCAAACAGCATGCGTGCAATCGGAAAAAATACAAAAATGGTGACAATCGCAATGACACCACCAATCGCGCTGACAACGAAAACATCGCCTCCAACAGCGCCGCGGGCGGCAATGCCTTGGGTCAACAAAAATAGAAAGGCTGAGGCTACGACCAATCCACCGTAGCCCATCCCGTATTGCCGATCACCCAGATCGCCAAAAGTGGTTTCCAGCCACTCATAGTTAAAGCCACGGATGCCTATGGAAAAGCCCTGGATCATGAGCCATGAGAAGCCGATGGCGCCAGCGAGGATCAGCATCGTCGAATAGATCGGCGCACTTTTGGGCTTGCCAATCGCAAGACAGGCCATCGCCAGTGGGATCAGGAGCGGGGACAGCCAGAGCTTTTCACCTTGTCCAATCAGAAAAAGGGCAGGGGCATAGTCTTCGTCGAAGGGCCAGCCGTCAAACAACCATTCGAACGATAAAAATCCATCTTCGACCCCGTACCAAGGCAAAAGACAATAGCCGATCCATCCGGCTGCGATCCAGAACAGAAGGACGGGCGGCGTGCGCCCGTCCTGTATATTTGCCTTACTCACGTTTTACTGCGGCAGAGTGGAGACGTCTTCGTCCCACTTTTGCAAAAGCCGCTTACGTTCACTGGAAGATCCGTATTTCGTGAAATCGTAATCAATGAGCTTGATCGTGGACATATCCGGCGCGCTTTCTGACGTCGGCGCAGCGGTGTTGGAGGGAACCTGAAATGCATTGACTTGCAAAGCAAGCGCCTGCGCATCGGCGCTAAGAGCCCAATCATAGAACGCTTTGGCTTCGTCTTCGTTCCGCGCACCATCAATGATCGACATTGATCCGATCTCATAGCCCGTGCCCTCGCATGGCGCGACAACTTTGATCGGGAACCCATTGACCGCTTGTTTCACAGCGTCGTGCATAAAGACGATGCCAATCGTGTTTTCGCCGCGTCCAGCCGCCTTGATCGGCGCAGAACCGGATTTGGTGTACTGGTTTATATTGGCATGCAGGCCTTTCATGAATTCAAAGCCTTCGTCCTCACCAAACAGCTGAACCATTGAGGCGAGCGTGGTGTAGGCGGTACCTGATGAGTTCGGGTTCGCCATCTGCACGTGGCCCTTGTATTCGGGCTTGAGCAGATCCTTCCAACAGGCCGGTTCAGACAGACCGTTCGCGGCCAACAGGTCGGTGTTGTAGCCATAGCCCAAAGCACCGGAGTAAATGCCGATGGTTTTATTGTCAGCGCTTTCGGCTTGGCTGATTGCCCAGTCATGCAACTGATCGCGCATGGGGGACATGTAGGACATAGTCAGCCCTTCTTCGGCGGCTTGCAGGTGTGGATCACCGGTTCCGCCCCACCAAACGTCGCCCTTTGGGTTGGACGATTCTGCTTTGATCTGGGCAAATGTTTCACCCGAGGATTTGCGGGTCATGTTGACCTTGATGCCGGTTGTTTCTTCAAAGGTCCGCGACATCAGCTGGCACCAGTCTTCTTGGGCGCTGCAATAAAGAGTTAATTTGTCGGCCTGAGCGGTTCCAGCAAACGCGCCTCCGGCCAATAATGTTACGGCAATTAATGAGCCAGTCTTGTTCATAATTTATCCCTCCCTTTCAGCGCAATTACTTTGCCTCCATGCACTCACGGCAGGGCAGACGGTGCGCTTGTTAGGTGAAAGTCTACTTAAATTTTAGTAACGTCCAGCATTATCTGAGCTTATCTTTGCTCGGACGCCTGTGGAATTCTTTGATACCTGCCCAAGTGGTTGGTGTTTATTGGCGCGATATGTGGGTGTTTGTCTCAATAATTTAGATAATTTCCCATGATTTTATCGACAGTATTTCGGGCTGATGCGCCGCGATTTCAGGCCTTTCTGCTCTGGCGAAAAAGGCATACGGGCTACGTGAAATGCATTGTCCGTCGCTGGCACTCCATACGCATTCAAAACGATACGGCGCGAATCGGGCATTGGGTTGACCTGACTTTTCAAGTCATCTGGATATGCATTACCACTTGGCGGTGAATATTGCTTACGACTTGCAGCTCTGGAATACTTTGCCATTCACCACTGGTAGTATTCCACGATGCAATTCATAATTTAGCGGTTAGACGACGCGACGATATTTAGAGTTTTTGAAAAAGCCCACAAGGTTGGTCAGGCGGCACTGGATAAGGTTCGGGACGACGGGGCCGATTTTTCGGGGGTGGCACCCGAACTGAAAGTGAACTACGACACTGGGTTGCCCTATAATATGACCGATCAGGATCTTTCAAACGCTGCACCGGGACAGTTTACTCTTAATCGTGCATCACTTTCTTTGACGCTCAGGCAAAGGGAGAAGGAACCAAATATAACATTCCAACTTGAAAGAGGAACATCCGGATCGCTCTTGGATGAATTTCACATCTCCAGTGTCGGTAATATCGGTTTTAAAGACATTCAAATGCAGACTGTTGTTAAGGCGATCCATCAGTCTGTGTCGTCAATTCTGGCACCAGTGGCCCCCGAGGATGGCGGCCTGATCCCGACGCTGGGCAATTTGGCGCAAGGGTTTGACACCACATATCAGCGGATCTCTGTGGAATTGTCTGACGCCGTGAAAAAGGTGCATAACCAAGGCGCTCAACAGCGGGCAGAATTGGCATCCGAAAGGGAACGTCTTTACACGCAATTGGCGCAAGAAAAAGCAGATTGGAAAGACGCGGCAACCAAAGAACTTGAGACCGCGCGCGCAGAGAT
>JAQXDR010000004.1 GCA_029251265.1 Pseudoprimorskyibacter sp.
TATCCATGCTCTGCCTGACTGACCAAGTCGGTCGCCACGATCAAAGGATCAGCCTTTGCGTCCGCAAGGACCAAGCTGTCGGTGGGTCCAGCAATCATGTCTATACCGACGCGACCAAACAAAATGCGTTTTGCCTCTGCGACAAACTGATTGCCTGGTCCAACAAGGATGTTTGCAGCAGGCAAGCCAAACAGACCAAACGTCATTGAGGCAACACCTTGGACGCCACCCATTGCCAGGATTTTGTCAGCACCGCAGATATGTGCCGCATATACGATGGCCGGCGCCACACCAACGTCAGGTCGAGGCGGCGAACAGGCTGTGATATGACGGCAACCTGCAACTTTTGCCGTGGTCACTGTCATAATGGCGCTCGCTATATGACTGTAGCGGCCACCCGGTACGTAGCAACCCGCCGAATCAACTGGGATCACCTTTTGTCCCGCGGTCAACCCTGGCTGAATCTCCAGACTGACGGGTGTGAGCGTAGATTTCTGCGCTTCGGCAAAGCGTTTCACGTTGTCATGCGCGAAACGGATATCGGCTTTTAACTTTTCGGGAACAAGAGCAGACGCAGCAGCGATCTCTTCCTCCGTCAGGATAACATTGCCATCGTATTGATCAAACTTTGCTGCATAGCGACGCGCCGCAGCATCGCCGCCCACCTCTATATCTTCCAAGATTGATTTGACCGTTTCATGTACCGAGCTCGCATCTGACTTTGCGGTCAGTTTTGCTTTTTTCAAATATGTGCGTGCCATGACTATTTTATCCTATGGTCAAAGCCTCGTATCTCAAGGCAGATTAGTACGGGATTTGATACCGTTTTATATAGATAAGGCTGAAATGCAAGAGACTATGTCGAAACATCACACGATATAGAGCAACCTAGTCTATATTTGCTTTTTCCGAATCTATAGATAGAGATTTACAAACTTACACAACATCACGAACTCCGTTTGTTGTGACGTATGGATGAAAAAAGCGACAAGCAGATCAAGCCTACGCCAATAAATCCGGTGATCATTTCATGCACATGCGTAATGGATTGCAAAAACATAATCACCGACAATGCAAAGATCGAATAAAACGCACCATGCTCAAGGTAACGGAACTGCTTTAGTGTTCCTTTTTCCACGAGCATTATGGTCATCGACCGCACGTACATGGCGCCGACCCCAAGTCCAATGGCAATAAGCAGTATGTTTGTGGTGAGTGCAAATGCACCGATAACACCATCAAAGGAAAAGCTTGCATCCAGAACTTCAAGATAGAGAAATGCGCCAAGCCCCCCTTTGGCCCCAATCGAGGCGATTTGATCCTGCGCCTTATCCAAATACGTGCCGAGGCCATCGACCATGACGAACACCAACAGCCCCATGATAGCAGATATTAGGAAAACACCCTGTTTCTCCTCATCCAAGGCCTGACACACCGCAACGACGATAATCAGCACGAAAGCGATTTCAAAGCCGCGAACCGATCCGGCTTTGCGCAAGAACCGCTCAAGCCCAGCGATCCAGTCAATGGATTTGTCTTCGTCAATGAAAAAGCTGAGTGCAACCATCATGAGGAAAGTACCACCAAAAGCTGCAATGGCTCCGTGACTGGCGTTGATGATCCGGGCGTATTCGTCAGGATCTGCCAAGGCCAAGCGGATCGCTTCAAAAGGATTGACCCATGCAAAAATCGCAACGATTGCCAATGGGAAGACGATCCGCATCCCGAAAACGGCAATCAAGATACCCCAAGTCAGGAAACGGCGTCTCCAAACCGGGGTCATCTCGATCAACTTGTTGGCATTCACGATCGCATTGTCAAAAGACAATGCGATCTCAAGAGCGGCAAGCGCGACCCCAACCACAAGAAAGGAAATCAATCCCCCCATTGTTCCAGTCGTGGCCCAACCTAACCAGGCAGAAAGACCTATCCCGATTATAGTCACAATCAGTGGCCAGAACAGGTAAGACAGGATCGAACGTTGTTGATTAGCCATATCTTTTACCCACCCATGACCCTAGGCAACCACAAGACCAGTTGCGGGAAGATCAAAAGCAAGATCAGTCCAATCAACTGCACCAGCATGAATTGCATCATGCCCAGATAGATGTCTTTCAAATCCCAGTTGGGCACCACGCCCTTTAGGAAATAAGCAGACAAGGCGACCGGCGGACTGAGCCAGGCAGTTTGTAGATTCACGGCAACAAGGATCCCGAACCACACCATCATGTCGTAGCGATCCAGACCATGGAGCGACAAAGCCTCAACCGTTGGCAAAAGAATTGGAACGACGATCAAAACAATCGGCACCCATTCCAGCGGCCAACCCAACAAAAAGATCAATGCCATGACAAGGATCAAGATAATGTAGGGTGACATATCCAGACCCAGTAGCAGCTCTGTTAGCATCTTTGGTGTTCCCAAGGCGCTAAACTGCGCACCAAAGAAGTTTGACGCAGCCACAAGGAACATGATCAGCACCGTGATCTCAAGCGCTTTGATCAAGCTGTCAAAAAAGCTCGGGATCGTGAATTTACGATAGCCGATAGACAGTAGGATCGCACCAAAGGCGCCCATGGCCGCGGCTTCTGCAGGCGTCGCCAGTCCAAGCAGGATCGAACCCAATGCGAAGGAAATCAGGATCGTTGGCGGCATCAGCCCTGCAAAGAACTCGTCCCACAGATCCGAAAAGCGGAAATTGTCTTCGGCTTTCGCAGAATAAATAGGACGCGCCAGAAAGACTAAAAGGCCGTTGAATACCGCGAATATAATCGACCAGACTGGCAAACTGCCATCTGCACCAAGGTTGGCAAAGATCATGTAGACATGGAAAGCCAGCGCAATCGGAACAACGATCCGTAAAATGGCCAGGCTGCGGTAAGCTGCATAGGCAACACCGCAGGCAAGCGCCAGAACGATGAGACCACCGAAGGGAACAATCGCACCAAACGTGCCGCCAAGCCCAAGACCAAAGACCCGACATAACGTCAAAACTCCAAGACAGATCAACGCGACCTCTGCGCCATAGAACTTTGACGTGACAGGCTGATCCTCATCAGAAAGGATCGGTCCAAGGCTGGGATTGATCCAGCACCGGCCCAATGTGTACAACAAATACAGCGATGCCAGTAGAGCGCCTGGGATAAATGCGCCCCTGAACAGATCAAGCGTCGACACTTCCAGAACCGGGCCCATCACGATCAGCATGATCGAGGGTGGAATAAGAATGCCCAGTGTACCACCAGCCGTGATCGTGCCCGCCGCAAGCTGCACGTTATAGCCCGAGCGGCTCATCGTTGCGCCCGCCATTATACCAAGAAGAGTTACTGACGCCCCGACGATCCCGGTCGCAGCCGCAAAGATCGTGGACACGATCAAAACAGCGATAAACAGCGACCCTCTCACCCGCGCCATGATCATCTGGATGGAAGCGAACAGCCGCTCCATCAAGCCTGCTGCTTCCATGACAATGCCCATCAAGACGAACAATGGCACCGCCATCAACTGGTCATTGAGCATGGTTGAATTGGTGTTCAGTGTCATAAGCAATGTGGTCAGCTTAAAGTTTGCCCCCCAGATGCCAAAAACAAAGGCTAGGAAAATCAATGTGAACGAGATTGGGAAGCCAATAAAGATCACAAAGAGCATTGCGGCGAGCATGATCAAACCGATCGTAGGTTTGTCCAAACTTGGCCGCGCCTTCATAATGTCCGTGAACCATTCACCACCCGGCACAAGGTCAGGTGTAAATATCGCAAGGATCAGCCACGCCAACAAAACGAGGTAGACGGGCAACGCGCGCACAAACAGCCGCTCGCGGTCTTTACCCATTTTGTGAAAGGCGCGAAATATCTCGGGAATGCCCTGTAGCATCAACAAAAAGCCACCGACAGGCATCGCGAGTCTGGCGGGCCACAACAAAGGCCCCCATGCGCTGTCGATTTGCATGGTTTCCCCGCGAGAAAAGGCAAGCCACCAGAAATCTGACGAGACAATCGTGAAAAAGATCATCGAGGGCATGAAAAACAGCAGATAAAGAGATGCATCTACCGTTGCCTGGGTCTTATCGGTCCAGTTGCGGTAAAGGAAATCTGCGCGGATATGAACACCCCGCATCAGGCCATAACCAGCGGCCCCCATGAACAGAACGCCAGCAATCATGCGGCTCATGTCATACACCCAAAGGGTGGGGCCAAGGTTCAATGACCGCGCAAGGTCTTCTAGACCGGCATTCTGCAAGATCGAGAATGAGTTACGAGAAACAACTTCGTAGACCACCACGGCAATCAGTGGTATCATTAGCAAAGCAAAAATCTGTCCTGCGCGGTAATTTACAACATCAATGATTGCTGTGATGGGACGTTGCCAGGCAGTCATATCTTCCGGTGTTTCACCAGGGGCCTCTGCACGTCTTTCCGCGATGAGCTCGTCAGCGATTTCGAGCTCGTCGGGATTTGGCTCTTCTGCGGCCATCCCCATTCTCCCTATTTGTCGGTGTCCTTTGCGGACTTTCATTTTTGAGAGAGGCCCGTGCTCCTGTCAAAAATGAAAGTGCGGGGCCGACAAACGGCCCCGCAAAGTCGATAGACTTACTTCAGTGTCGCGGCATGAGCGCGGCCAAGGCTCGCGTTCGATGTCTGTGCACCGGCCCAGAATGGAACTGCAATGTCTGCGAAGTCCTTCTGAGATTGCCAAACTTCAGCAAAGAACTCGTTGCTGTCCGCAGCTTCTTGAAGCGCGGTACGTGCAGCGGCCATGTACTCGGTGAAGTAATCAGCAGGTGTGTCCTCAAGGATAACACCGTGGTTTTCGGTCAGATCCTTAAGCGCCTTGCCGTTTTCGTAGATCCGGTAGGACAGTGACTTGGACAGCGACGCATTGGCAGCAACCTCAAGAGCCTTCTGCTCGATCGGTGTCAGGTCATTGTAGAAATCGCCATTGACATACATGTCAGCGTTCACTGTCACCTGGTGCAGACCCTGGAGGTAGTAGTGCTTCAGCACCTTCTGGAAGCCAAAGACAGAGTCAGGCTTGGGGCAGCACCACTCAGCTGCGTCGATGGTGCCTTTTTCCAGCGCTGGAAGGATGTCACCACCGCCCATTGCGACCGCAGGAACGCCGATGGCCGCATAAGCCGCGCCGACCATTCCGGGAGGCGCCCGGAAACGCATCTGACGGAAGTCATCCATGGAATTGATGGGCTTTGGGAACCATCCCAGGGCCTCTGGGCCAACCGGCTGCAGCATGAAGCCTTTGACGTTAACGCCCATTTCGTCCCAAAGACGATCATAAAGCTCTTTACCACCACCATACTGGAACCAGCTGAGGAAAGCGATGTTATCAAGACCTACGCCCGCGCCCGCAACCGGTGCGCCAAACAGGTTGGCTGCAACGTGCTTGCCACCCCAGTAGTGTGTCCAAGCAAAGCCACCTTCGACAAGACCGGCATCAACCGCATCCATGATGTCGCGTGGTCCAACAATAGCACCAGCAGGCAAAACTTCGACCCGCAATGACCCACCGGTCAGCTCGGCCACGTCATCACCAAACGCATTCAACATGAAGACTTCGTCAGCCGTGCTGGGCAGCACCGACTGAATACGAAGGACTTTTTCAGCGGCCGCACTGGACGCCATCAGCGCAAGCGCCATAGCGCCCGTCGCCAGAGTTTTAAGTTTAAACATGGGTTTCCTCCCTTGGTGTCTGCCCTCTGCGCTTCTTTGTAGTCCCGTAAGGGGCGAAGGCCTGACCCCGTCGGTTTGGACCACCCTGCCCCGGTTACAGGGACAATAGTCGTCAAATAATTGCGCTGCTCAAACGCCTCGTTTTACTGTGCAGCGCGCATGTCCTCCCGAATGATATCGCTGGCGCGTTCGCCAATCATGATGGCAGGTGCATTCGTATTGCCCGACACAATCTGCGGCATGATTGATGCGTCTGCAACGCGCAATCCTCGAATACCGCGAACACGCAGATGGGGATCGACTACGGCCATGGGGTCTATCCCCATTTTGCAGGTCCCTGTCGGATGATAGATGGTAACAGCAGACCGTCGCGCCCAATCCAGCATGCCAGCCGCATCATCCATTGCGATACCTGCGCCCGGGGCATGCTCTTCCGTAATTTGCGCCCGCAGCGGGTTGGTCCGGGCAATCTGACGGGCAATCTGGATGCCACGCACAATCGTTTTGCAATCGGTCTCTGTCGCCAAGTAATTGGGATGGATGGCGGGCGCATCTTCCATGCGCGGGCTTTGCAATTCAAGATGGCCTGCACTTTCCGGACGCAGTTGCAGCACAGAGGCCGTAAATGCCGAAAACTTATGCGCTCCAGCGCTCGGGCTATCAGCGCTGAAAGGCTGTATGTGAAACTGGATATCAGGCGTTTCAAGATGCGGCTCGGTCTTCAAAAAAGCGGTTCCCAAACTGGCCGCCATCGTCATCGGACCCCGCCCAGTGAGCGCGTACTGCATGGCAATCATGCCCTGCTTTAACAGGTTGTTGGTTTCGATGTTTATTGTCGACAGACGCGTTTTGAAAACAGGACGTGCCTGCAAATGATCTTGCAGATTTCGCCCGACACCGGGGAGATCCGAAACAACCGAGATTCCGTGTTGTTGCAAATGCTGACCGTTTCCAATGCCAGAAAGCATCAGGATTTGGGGCGACCCGATGGCGCCGGCGCTTAGGATGACCTCGGCACGGGCACGAATTTCGGTCATCTTACCGTTAATCCGCGCGCAAACACCGACAGCGCGTCCATCCGTAATCATGACCTTTTCAGTATGCGCATTCGGAATGACGTGTAAATTCCGGCGTGATTTAGCGCTGCGCAGATATGCGACCGCAGATGAACATCGGCGTCCACCGCGCATGGTCATCTGGAAGTAGCCTACGCCTTCTTGATTGACGCCGTTGTAGTCATCACAGCGCGGATATCCGGCTGCCTCGGCCGCGTCGACCCATTTGTCCACGATATCTCTGCTAAGTCGCGAATTCTGAACGGATAAAGGACCCTCGCGCCCCCTTACACCATCCGGATCAGACCCTTCCCAGGTCTCGGACCGACGGAAGCATGGCAGGACGTCGTCCCACGACCATCCCCTGCAGCCCATCTGCGCCCAGCCATCATAATCCTGCGCCTGCCCTCTGACATACAGCAATCCGTTGATCGAACTGGACCCACCCAGCACGCGGCCTCGTGGCCACGGTATGGAGCGACCCGCGATCCCGGGATCCGACTCTGTCTTGTAGCGCCAATCACTGGCTGGGTTACCCATCGTCCTGAAATACCCAACAGGAATGTGGATCCAAGGATTGGTATCCTTGGGGCCAGCTTCCAGCAGCGCAACACTGTTGCGGCCATCCTCAGAAAGCCGGTGCGCCAGCGCACAGCCGGCGGATCCCGCTCCAATAATGACGAAATCGAACTCCATTAAACCCTGTCAGTCAAATAATGAGACTTTTTGTCTCGTTTTAGTGCATAATGATACGGTACAGTGATTCGACAAAATTACAACCGTCATCATTCACGACAGCTCATAACGAAACGGCTCACCATGGATTATTCCGACCGCATCCCCACGAACCTTCGCACTTTGCTGATCCTCGAGATCCTCGGCAACAGCGATAGCCCGATGACGGCGACCGAAATTAACAATGAACTTGGCCTGCCGAAACAGACCGTACACCGATTATGTAACACTCTCGAAAAAGAAGGTTTTCTGACGCGACAGGGATCTTCCAAACGGTATTTGCCAGCGCGCCGCCTCCGCGATCTTGGCACAGGGCTGCTGCATCATTCCCGGCTCCATATTGCCCGCCATCAAATCTTGAAAGATGTAGCACAGGCTGTTGGCGAAACGGTCAACTTTGTGGTGCCCGAAGCCGAGGGCATGCGCTACCTTGATCGGGTAGAGACAGACTGGCCATTCAGAATCCAGCTAAACGTTGGCACACATGTCCCGTTCCATTGTACTGCCAGCGGGAAATGTTTTTTGGCAAGCCTGTCCAAGCGGGCCCGCGGTGCAATGGTTGCATCGCTTGAACTGACCCGTCGAACGGATGCCACACATACGCAACCCGAGACACTTTTAGAGGAATTGGCCCAGATTTCTGCCAATGGATATGCACTGGACCGGCAAGAGTTGGTGCAAGGCATGGTGGCAATAGCCGTTCCCATAACGGATGATCAGGGGCGATTTCTGGCGGCACTGGCCGTCCATGGCCCGCTCCAACGGATTGATGAAGATCATGCGATGGCGCAGAAAGACATTCTGGTCCGCGCTGCAAATCGGTTAAGGTCGGTTTTGTTTGTGGATCACGGCTTGCTTGGGGATTAAGCAATGACAGCCGAAACCGCGCTTTATACTCCTGTAAAGGCACTACTGGAAAAGCGGGGGTATACCGTCAAGGCTGAGGTCGGAAGCGCAGATGTCGTGGCCAGACGAAACGATGACCTGTTGATTGTCGAACTCAAAGTGTCCTTTTCGTTGGTCCTGTTGCAGCAAGCTGTTACGCGTTTGGCACTCACAGATGCTGTCTATGTTGCGGTGGCCCGAAAAGGGTCAAGCAGGTCGCAGGCATTTCGCTCTAACCTACTGATTTGCAGGCGTTTGGGATTGGGCGTCATAACGGTCAGGCTGTCTGATGGTGCAACCGAAGTGCATTGCGATCCAGCGCCTTTCACCCCTAGAAAATCATTTAAACGGCGCCAGCAGATGTTGCGTGAATTCGACCGTCTTCGGGGGGATCCCAACCTAGGGGGAACATCCGGTGCACGCATGACCGCCTATCGTCAGGATGCACTGGCTTGCGCTGCAGCTCTTGCAAGATCTGGCCCCTGCGCCGCAGCCAATATTGCAAAGACGACAGGGCGCCCAAACGCGCGATCGATTATGTACAAAAATCACTACGGATGGTTTGTGCGTCCTGAAAAAGGTATCTACGACCTGACCGAAAACGGCCATCAAGCGCTTGCCGAATATAATATGCTAGCCGGATAGAATTTAAAGACTACCTGCAGGGCATGAAACATGACCGCACCCTCGTCGTCGTTCTTGGCGACCAACTTAGCCCCGACCTTGCATCTCTGCGTTCCGCTGATCCCGCGCGCGATATCGTTCTGATGGCAGAGGTCGCAGACGAGACGACCTACGTTCCCCATCACAAGAAAAAGCTGGCGTTTGTCTTGGCAGCCATGCGTCATTTTGGACAAGAGCTTCGCGCAGCCGGCTGGCAGGTGCGCTACATAAAACTGGATGATCCTACAAACACAGGGTCTTTGACAGGCGAAATCGAGCGGTGCCTTGAGGATCATCCCGCTCAGGAAGTTTGTGTCGTGCAACCCGGCGAATACCGGCTGCACGACGCCTTGATAGATGCGTCTGAAACATGGGCGGCGTCGCTCCGGATCATGTCGGATGATCGGTTTTTGTCCACCCCCGAAGAGTTCCGCACATGGGCCGAAGGTCGAAAACAATTACGCATGGAGTACTTTTATCGCGACATGCGTCGGCGCAGTGGCTTTTTGATGGAGGGCTCACAGCCAATCGGTGGCAAATGGAATTATGACAGTGAAAACCGCAAACCCGCCCGCGGGGATCTATTTATGCCACAGCTGCATCGGGTTGACCCGGATGCGATAACATCCGAAGTCCTCGCACTGGTCGCCGCGCGGTTTCCTGATAATTTTGGCGATTTGACGCCCTTTTGGTACGCAGTGACACGCACCGAGGCCTCCCGCGCGCTGGATCACTTCGTTGCGCATGCTTTGCCAAAGTTTGGCGATTATCAGGACGCTATGCTGCAACAGGAACCATTCCTGTATCATTCGGTGCTTGCGCAATACATCAATATCGGACTGTTGGATGCGCGCGAAGTCTGTGCCCGGGTAGAGGCCGCGTTTCACGCGGGTCACGCGCCATTGAATGCGGTAGAAGGGTTCATTCGCCAGATCATCGGCTGGCGCGAATACATGCGTGGGATTTATTGGCTTGAGGGTCCGGATTATACGCTCTCGAACCATCTGCAGGCCCAAAGGCCACTTCCCTCGTTTTATTGGACCGGAGACACGGACATGTCCTGCATGTCAGCCGCAATAAAGCAGACACGCGAAGAATCCTATGCCCACCATATTCAGAGATTGATGGTGACCGGAAACTTTGCCTTGCTTGCTGGTATCAATCCTTTCGAGGTACATGAATGGTATCTGGCCGTCTATGCAGATGCGTATGAATGGGTTGAAGCACCAAATGTGATCGGAATGAGCCAGTTCGCAGACGGCGGCAGACTAGGATCCAAACCCTATGCGGCCAGTGGAAACTATATCAACAAGATGTCTGACTACTGCAAAAGCTGCCATTATGACGTGCGCCAAAAGACAGGACCCAACGCCTGCCCCTTCAACCCGCTTTACTGGGACTTTCTGGACCGAAACGCAGATGTCTTACGTGGCAACCCACGTCTGGGAAACCCATATCGCACGTGGGACAGAATGGACCCCATACGACAGGATGCCAGCCGTCAAAGCGCACAAGCCTTTCTGGACAGTCTCGGCTAACGCGCCCGCCGACACCGATCCGAACAATAACGGACAGACTCCCAAACCTGCGCCCATTTCCGGCGCCAGGTGAAGGGTCTGCCGCAGGTAACACATGTTTTCACAGGCAAATCTGATTTTTTTCGCATCTTTGGCATACAACTGACATAGCCCGATGACGCCAAATACCAGCCCAAATAACGATAGCATTTCCCTTGGCTCTGCAGGTTTGCCGTGAGATCGTGGCTTTAGGTGACGAGCTTGGCCCAAAACGCAGCCTCTTCTTCAACCTTCACACCACTGCAAAAGATGGAAGAGTCTACGAGTGCAATCGCCTGGAAAATGTAGCGGCAGGCCAAAATGGCGATCTTCGAATGCATCAAGGGCTTCTACAATCCGCGTTGCCGTCACTTGTCACCGTGCTGAAAAGCCCTGTCGCCTTCGAACGGAAAATGGCTGAAACGAACGCTTGGGACGGCACGAAAGTGGGACAGGCCCAAAGAGCTTCCAAGCGATGATGTAGCGGATGTAATCGTCTAGGATCGTGCAGCGATACCATTTCGCAGTTGCCCCATGCCAGCAATTGCCGTGAAAGCCAGCGTTGAAGGTAGCAGGCACGTGATGCCGCGACCGCGCAGATAATGATCTGCAACAGTCCCTTTGACCGGCTGCGCAGTATCACAAATGATTTTGGCTTGGACAGCTCGTGTGCTGGCTTTGCAACATAAAACGTTGGTCACTTTTAAACTATCATTGATACTGATGACATTTATTGGGCTTCGGCGCGAATTCAGAAAGACGTTATGCCACGCTTGAATCACGTTGGCAGCCGAAAAGACTGTACCCGTTACGAACCGTTCAGCGCATGCTTTGCATCAAGGATGCGGGAACAAGCCGATGGGTAATCTAAAAGCGAATAATGAAAAATCATTCAGGAAAATGATATGCGCTTCATAATTGGCGGGTTGATTTTATGGGTGGTACTTCTGATTTGGTATCGCCATCGCACCAAGTCTTTTTCTAAAGCGATTTCGGATGAAATAATATTCCAAAAACGTCAAGCTATCGCAACGGTTATTTGGATTAGGTGGCTAATCATGGGTATTTTGACCCTATTTTTGTTATGTGCTGCCGTGGCAATGATATTCCGTGTAAAAGCTTAAAATGCTGATGATCAAGTTGCAAACTCAACTGGTGTAATTGGGGCGACGATCGGGGTGCGGCTCGGAGTTGGAGGACCTATTTCATTTGGCATCTACACATCAGAAGATGATTGTTCTGACTGCGGTTTGGTCGGCAATTTTTGTCGACGGGATAATTCCAGATGAAATTGGGTTTATGGTTACGGCGAATGCGGGGGATACTGATGCCAGCCCCGAACGAAAGATGTATTGGGTGATCATGCGAACAGGTCTTTTGGTTACATTGTGTGTTGTCGTGCTGGCCCTGGTTACTTTCGTGGTGTTGCAAGACGCGTATGTCACCAAATCAAGATCGTTTGATGTGTTTGTTGAGCAGATCGAAACTCAGATCCCCGGTTTGCAGCCGAGCCTGTCACTCTTGGGTGATGACGTTGCGATCTCGGATACAATTGCAATCGGGTACGTGACGGACACAGAATTCTCAACGCCGCCTCGCAGCTACCTAAGCACATATCTGGCCCAATTCGAACGGGTCGAGGCCCCTGGCGTCCGGTTTGTATTTCGCACGGGCGTTGCAGGCCAGAGAAGCTATTGGCAAGCGACAGTCCCAGCCTGTGAGGATACGCCGTTCGGGTCGTGCCAATCACGCCAATAGAGGCTACGGAATGGGAAACTTACGCGCGTGGAGAACATGTGTCCATCGAGATCGCAAAGGCAGCTATCGATGGGGTGAACCATTGGGG
>JAQXDR010000038.1 GCA_029251265.1 Pseudoprimorskyibacter sp.
CGCGGTCGCCAAATCGGGCAAAGCGACCCTGATTGCCGACGCGGGACTTGCCCAAATTTGAGCGCTTTATCAGACTGACAAGGACATCCGTGACCAAAGCCCAGAAGATCGAATGGCGGTGAGGCAGGAACGTTCGAAACCGATCATCAAACAGTTGAAAATCCGGCTCAAAGCAAGCCGTGCCCGTGTGTCCGCCAAATCGCTTCTTGGGAACGCCCCAAAATATATCGCAAAATTCCGGGGCGGCCTCTGCCTGTTCCGGACAGCCGGTCGCGTCGAACTGGACAACAATTCCATCCAACGCCCTATTGTTCTGAACCGAAAGAACGCCCTCTTTGCCCGTCATGACGCCGGAGCCCAGAACCGGGCGATGCTCGCGTCACTGATCGAGACCTGCAAGCTCAACGCCGTCGATCCCCAGGCTTGGCTGACACCACGCTTCAGGCCATCGTCAAAGAACACAAAAAATCCCGGATCGACGAACTGCCACCACGGAATTCCCAAACAAACATGTGAGCAGGACAAGGCTTACACTATATCTTGCCCGAGATCTGATCTTTGGTTCTATTGGCTGGGCGACAAAAGACGGTTTCATGTGGGTACGGCTTATGGTTAGGGCGCTTTTCCGTGCGCATATTCTTTTTCGTCACCCTAACGGCGATACCTTATCTAAGGTTAGGAGTTTGTACTGACGTCGTGACAATTCAAAAATAGACGGGACTGTGAAGACGGGCGACGCAACTGGCTCTGTTGACAGACATCCAACACCTTGATGGTTTTTGCTCATTTTTGGCAGCAGGCTGACCATTTTATCGTCAGCCAGGATGACTAGAAAGGCACCCACCGGGGCAGGGACCTGATTCTAATGAGTAACGGCTGAGTGACGCTTACTGTGCTGCGGCGCGGGTTTTCACTGGCTTAAATCCCGCGAGATAAAGCTGCAACGCCGGTGCGCGCAACTTCCACCAGCCCCAATGGACGCATGAGGTCGGCAAACGCATCCACTTTGTCCGGCGTACCAGTGATTTGAAAAACAAAGCTCTCAAGGGTGCTGTCGACAACATGCGCGCGGAAAATATCCGCCAGACGCAAGGCCTCGACCCGCTTTTCGCCCTGTCCTTCGATTTTGATCAAGGCCAGCTCCCGCTCGACCGAACGTCCTTCGACTGTCAGGTCATGAACTTCATGTACGGGTACAATACGACCTAGCTGAGCTTTGATTTGCTCGATCACCTGAGGCGTTCCGGTTGTGACAACAGTGATCCGCGAGCGATGGCCCTCGTGATCGACCTCAGCCACGGTGAGGCTGTCGATGTTGTAGCCACGGCCAGAAAAAAGACCAATCACCCGAGCCAAAACGCCTGCCTCGTTATCTACCAGTACGGCCAATGTATGCGTTTCCTGCACATCCGAAAATGTAGGCCGCAGATTATAGGCTGAATGTTTGGTCGACCCTTTTTTGATATGTAGAGCGGACATGTGTTGTTCTCCTTTTGCGCGGCACTCTCGGCTTTGCACAGTCTTGCTGGGATAAATCCCTATGAGGCATGATCCCCAACCTTGTACGATTACACCATTACGGCTCCGGATGCGCCAATGGCATCCTTGGTGGACACTTCGCCCAAGAGCATTTTGTTGTGCGGCTCACCAGATGGAATCATGGGGAAACAGTTTTCATGTTTCTCGACAAGGCAGTCAAAAATAACTGGCCCGTCATAATCCAGCATTTCCATGATGGCATCGTCCAAGTCTGCAGGGTCTTTGCACAAGATCCCTTTGCAGCCAAATGCCTCGGCCAGTTTTACAAAATCAGGCAAGGCTTCGGACCAGCTGTGGCTATAGCGTTCGCCGTGGAGCAGTTCCTGCCATTGGCGGACCATGCCGAGGCGTTCGTTATTCAAGATGAACTGCTTTACTGGGGCGCGGTATTGCACGGCTGTTGACATCTCTTGCATGTTCATCAGCCAGCTCGCCTCGCCTGCCACATTGATGACCAATGCATCGGGATGGGCTATTTGCACACCAACTGATGCCGGAACACCATAGCCCATTGTGCCCAATCCACCCGAGGTCATCCAGCGACCAGGATCTTCGAACCCCAGATATTGTGCGGCCCACATCTGATGTTGCCCCACTTCGGTGGTGATATAGCGATCGTGGTCTTTGGTCAGAGCCTCAAGGCGTGCCAAGGCGTGCTGTGGCCGGATTGTGCCTGCTGAGGGCTTGTAGGCCAAGCAGTTGACAGCCCGCCAGTCTTCGATCTGTGACCACCAATGGTGCAAAGCCTCGCGATTGACCTTGCGCCCGCGTGCTTTCCACATCCGCAAGACATCCTCTAGCACGTGGCCGATATCTCCAATTATCGGCATGTCAACACGAACAACTTTGTTGATAGAGCTCGGATCTATATCGATATGTGCTTTTCGCGAAGTGGGACTAAAGGCATCAAGCCGTCCTGTGATCCGATCATCAAACCGTGCGCCCACGTTAATCATAAGATCGCAACCGTGCATGGCCAGATTGGCCTCGTACAAACCGTGCATTCCCAACATGCCCAGCCATTTGTCGCTGGATGCAGGATATGCGCCCAACCCCATCAATGTGGATGTGATCGGGATACCCGTGGCATCCACCAACTCGCGTAAAAGTTGGCTTGCTGCGGGGCCAGAGTTGATTACGCCCCCACCGGTGTAGAATACCGGACGTTGAGCGGTCTCAATGGCTTCGACCAGCTCCAAGATTGTGTCAGGATCACCTTTGACCTGAGGTTGGTAGCGTGTCGTCGCAGCTTTGGCTTTTGGTGTGTAACTGCCGTTGGCAAATTGTACATCCTTTGGAATGTCCACCAAAACCGGTCCCGGACGACCAGACGTTGCGACGTGAAAGGCCTCGTGAATTGTTCCAGACAGCTTGTTCGTGTCCTTTACCAGCCAGTTATGCTTTGTGCAGGGGCGCGTGATCCCAACAGTGTCGGCCTCTTGGAACGCGTCCGACCCAATCATGAACGTCGGCACCTGACCCGTCAGCACGACGATCGGAATCGAATCCATTAAAGCATCAGTAAGTCCGGTCACTGCATTGGTCGCGCCCGGCCCGGACGTGACCAAAACAACCCCTGGCTTGCCAGTAGACCTTGCGTATCCTTCGGCTGCGTGGACGGCACCTTGTTCGTGTCTGACCAAGATATGACGAATTTCGTTTTGTTGAAAAACCTCATCATAAATCGGTAGCACGGCCCCGCCGGGATAGCCAAATACCGTATCAACACCCTGATCACGCAGGGCCTGAACTACCATTTTTGCACCGGTCATTTGGGATGTCATCGTTTTGCTCCGTTTACGATGTCTGAGTTAGACAAGAAAAAGCCCCCGGGTTTCAATCGAGGGCGCATGGGTTCCAAATCTGGGTTACCGTTACCGGCCCATACGCCTTATTTCCACATTGTTGACTAGTAGTTCCACCAGCGCGGCTCCTTGACTTGCGATGAAGACATTATGAGCAGTTGTGTCCGGCGTCAACCGTCCGATAGCAGAAAAAAGTACTTAAAGAGCCCAATTTTCTTTGCGTTTATTGCGCAGAGTGGCAAAAATTTGGAATGAACGAAAAAAATATTGTCTGTGCACCTATTTTTTGTCGGTTCGATACGTCGGGGTTGTTCGCGTTTCAGGAGCAGACACGCGTTTGATACGCTTCAGGCGTGCATATCTGTGGTCTGTGACAGCAAGCTTGATTTCAAAATTACACCATGTGCTGTGCCGCGCGTTCCGATCAAGCCGCCAAAAAAAGCGCATCAAACTGGTTCACAAATTTGCCAGACCGCATGACATATGTGTTGCACATTTCAAGAGATATCTGACGACGTCGCCGCACCTGTTCCTTGCAATACACCGTGTTCCAATGCGTAGCGCGTAAGTCCGGCCGTCGAACTGATTCCCAATTTCCGTTTTATATTTTTGCGGTGTGTTTCAACGGTACGAACGGAAATATCCAGCGTATTTGCCACCGCCTTGTTCGACTTGCCTGATGCCAGTTGTAACAAGATCGTCTGCTCACGGTTGGTAAGCTGTTCGCGCGCATTGGGAATAGAAGCCGACATTGCATCTTCGGCTCCGTTGCAAAGATAGCGTCCCCCACCCATTACGACATCAATGGCATGTTTGATTTCTTCGGTGGGCACGTCCTTGAGGCAGTAGCCCCTTGCGCCATGTGACAGAGCCGACCGGATGTATTCGGGCGTGTCGTGCATGGAGAGCAGCAAGATGCGGGTCTCGGGTTTGCGTTCCAGTATGATTTCGGTTGCAGACAAGCCATTCATTCCCGGCATGTTCAGATCCATCAGAATCAAATCCGGGCTCAGGGCATCCAGCTGTTCAATAATCTGATGCCCATCGGAAAGGGTGGCCAAGACCTCGATGTCGTCATAGCTGTCCAGCAAGGCCTCAATGCCCTCTGCGACCATTGGGTGGTCATCGACAACCACAACGCGTGTCAGGTCAGTATCAGTCATTCATTTGACGCCCTTTGATCAATTAATGCTGTGTTATCGGGAGGCAAGAGATGCGTGAGTGGAACCTCGGCTTCGACAATAGTTCCCGATTTTGAGGACATGACACGCAAGGTGCCGCCAAGTTGATCCATGCGCTCTTGCATGTTGCGAAGCCCAAGTCCCGAATTTGGTCGCCGCGAACGATGCTGGCCGACACCTTTGCCCGTATCGCTGATCCGTAACGTGCCTCCGCGGGTGTGACCTCTGAGGTCAATCGTTACTGATTGTGCTTTGGAATGGCGTTCCACATTGGTCAAGGCCTCTTGCGCAATACGGTACAGCGCAATCTTGGCATCCTGGCTGAGACGATTGTGAAACACAACGGTTGAAAAACGTGCCGTGATCCCTGTGCGGGTCGTGAAATTGTCCGTCAGGTTTTGGAGTGCAGGTCCGAGCCCGAGATCATCCAGCATGCCCGGCCGCAGGTCATGGCTGATACGCCGCATATCGCCGATGGCCGTAGACAGGTGGTCAATACCCTTGCCGAGCGCTTCTTCTGCCCGCTCATCACCTTTTAGAATGCGGCGTCTTGCAATGTCCAAAGCAAATTTGACGCCGACCAATGATTGACTGATTCCATCGTGAAGCTCTCGCGCGACGCGGCCTCGCTCTTCTTCTTGGGCATCGAAAACGCGTTGCGTCAGTGCTTGTAACTTGGCATCAGCCAAACGGCGTTCCCGGATGTTCAATATGATGCCCGAGCAGAATACCAGTAACAGCCCACCCAGTGTAATCCCGGAGATATATAAAAATGTGCGCTGCACGCGGGCTTCGACCTCTGCACGAGCGGCCGCAACAGATGCCACGACATCATCTATGAACACGCCCGTGCCGACCGCCCATTGCCAGGATGGAAATGACGTCACGTATGTGATCATCTCTGCGTCTTCCCCAGTCGATGGTTTTGGCCAGAAATACCTGTGGTAGCCTGCTCCCTGACGGGCAATGCGGATCAGCTCGTCTACCACGGGCGTGCCACGACTGTCTTCCAAGCCTATCCAGTTTTGATTTATCATATCCGTCTGACGCGGGCTAACCAGATTGTTGCCGTCGTAATCATACACAAAAAAGAAGCCTTCGTCGCCATAGATCATCGCTGCTAGAATCTGTTTGACGCGGTCTTTGGCTTTTTGATCATCGGGCGCTGCTGCTCCGTAGATAAAATAAAAACCGTTGCGCGCCTGCGTCACATAGTTCCGCAACTCCTCTTGTTTTGCGGCAATCAATTGCTGTTCTAACGCGTCGATTTCGCGTTCGGCCAATTGGCGTGATGTATTGGTGACCAAAATAGCAATCGCTGCCGCTGATAAAACAAGCGGAACGGCCGCCAGAAGGAACAATTTCTGGCCATAGGTCAGTCGAAAGCGGTCAAGCACAGCAAACATTATGCTCCGACAATACTCGGTGAAACTGAAAACAACCAGTCCAGCCCACGCAGTGAGGCCAGCACATGCACCAAAAATGAGCAAAACATTAATAAGTACGTAGTGATGGGTATTTTGATCTGATCAAAGCGCGTCTACGGTCTGCGCACTCGAACGGAAATAATCCAATAGGGAGGATAACCATGGATCGTCGTTCTTTTTTGAAAACCTCTGCTCTGGGGGGATCTGCTGCTGCTGCCTCGACCTTGGCGGCTCCAGCATATGCACAGGGTAAGCGGACACTGACCATGGTCACCTCGTGGCCACGTGGTTTTGCGGTTCTCGATGATGCTGCCAGCTATCTTGAGCAATACGTATCCGCACTGTCAGACGGTCAATTGACCATCGACAAAAAAGCACCGGGCGAATTGGTCGGCGCATTTGAAGTATTCGACGCTGTGTCCTCGGGACAGGCCGACATGTATCACTCGGCTGATTACTACTTCATCGGTCAGCACCCCGGCTTCGCGTATTATACTGCTGTGCCCTTCGGTGGTACCGCGCAAGAGGTCAGCAACTGGTATTACCACGGTGGTGGTCAGGACCTGCACGACGAGTTGGGATCAATCTTTAACCTAAAAGGTCTGATCGCAGGTAACTCGGGTTCGCAGTCCGGTGGTTGGTTCCGCAAGGAAATCACAAGCGCTGCAGATTTTAACGGTCTGAAGTTCCGTATGCCGGGCCTTGGTGGTCAAGCATTGGGTAAACTGGGCGCTTCTGTTCAGAACATCCCCGGTGGCGAACTGTATCAGGCCCTGTCGTCAGGTGCGTTGGACGGTCTTGAGTGGGTTGGCCCGATGGCTGACGAACGCGCCGGCTTCCAAGAAGTTGCCAAGATCTACTATACAGCGGGCTTCCACGAGCCAGGCTCTGCTTTGGCGGCAAACGTCAACCTCGACGTATGGAATGACCTGAGCGATCACCACAAATCCATCCTCAACATCGCATCGCAGGCGGTAACACAGTACCAGTTGGCAGAAACTCTGTCCAACAACGGTGCCGCACTGGCGCGTTTGCAGGCACAGGGTGTCAAGACGCTGCAGTTCAGCGATGACGTCTGGGACGCCTTCGGCAGCGCCTCGGCAGAGGTCATGGATCAGTACATGGACGACGATCTGTTCGCCACAATCCGTGCATCTTTTGAGGCATCCCTTGCCACATCTGCAGACTGGTTGAACAAGTCGGACGGCTACTACGTCGCACAGCGTGTGCGCGTTCTGGGCGGCTGATCACTGCTATTGACAAAACAAGGGGGCTCCTGGCGACGGGGGCCCCTTTACAGGCGCGGGTGCGCTTGGCCTTTCAATAGAAAAAGGACGTCGATTCAATGCGTGATCCTATGACCTTTGGTGAAGCCATATCAGGCCTTGGCTCTTGGCTGATTTGGATTTTTCAGCAAATCGTAGCTGGTTTTGGCAACATCCTGTTCGCTCTTGTGTCGTGGATCCCGGGGGTCGGGTCAGAAGAGTCCGGACCGGGCCTGCTCGAATGGGTGGTCTGGGACAATTCCACAAGCGACAAACAAAGTCTGATGAAATTCATATTTTATGGCGGATCGATAGAGTTCTTTTTTATCGTCTTCAACCTGTTCTTGGTTGTGACTGCAATTGGCCTGTTCATAAACAGATCGGTGCTTTGGGGGGCCGTTCGTGGTTTGGAGGGCTTTGCGAACACCATTGGTCGCATCGCGGCATGGGCGGGGCTGCTCATGGTTTTGCAACAAGTTATCATCGTCTTTTTGCAGCGAATTTTCGTCCGGCCCAATATATCGCTCGGCTTCGGCATCCCTGTAGAATTCGATGTCAGCTGGTGGGCAGAAGAGTTGAAGCTGTACAATGCAGCCGTGGTTGCCCTGTGTCTGGCCTTTACGTTTGTGCAAGGCGGCCATGTTCGGGTGGATCTTCTGTACGCGCCAGCCAAATTCAAAACCAAGCGCATTATCGACATGTTAGGTGCGTTGTTTTTCATGATGCCCATGGCGGTTTTGATGTGGATGTACTCGTGGTTCTTTATGTGGCGCCATCTGGTGACGCCCAAAGTCGCAGCCAGCGATAAGATCGAGCTGCTGTTGCGCAAAGCACGTATTCTCAAATGGAATGTAGAAACCATGGGGCCCAGCCCGAATGGGTTTACAGCCTATTTTCTCTTTAAGATCCTGATCGTCCTGATGTGCGGCATGATCTTCTTGCAGGCCGTGGCCTTTTTCTACCGTAGCTATCTTGAATGGCGCGAAGGAGAAGCTTCGGAAGGCAAATATCTGGATAAAGAAGTGCTGGATCAGGGCGATGATGCGCCTGCGCCAGCCGGTCATTAGAGGCAGGACAGGCTATGCTGGTTGGATTAGACGGTGTCGAGGTTGGACTTATCATTGTCTTTCTCACGCTATTTGGCGCGATCCTTTCGGGCTTTCCGGTGGCCTTTTCCATCGGTGGCGCAGGGGTTATTTCGTTTGCGATTATTGCGGCTTTGGACAGTGGGGGGTATCTGATCCATCAGGCGATTGACACATCGTCTGATCAATACCGAGAGCTGATCTCGGCGGGTATCAGGGCTGATACGATATCGGTGTTCCGCTTTCCGGAGTTACCGCGTTATGAAGCGCCGGTCTTTGAACAGGGCTGGGAACACGCGATGAAACGCACGATCTCGTTCATCGTGAACAGGATCAATGAACGCGTCATCGCCGGCCAATCGATCGAGACTCTGCTGGCAGTTTTGATGTTTGTCCTGATGGGCATCGTTTTGGAACGGTCCAAGATCGCGAACGATCTTCTGACGACAATGGCCCGCGTTTTTGGCCCTCTTCCCGGCGGTTTGGCGGTCTCCATCGTGGTTGTGGGGGCGTTTCTTGCAGCGTCAACAGGTATTGTCGGCGCAACGGTCGTGACTATGGGATTGCTGGCCTTGCCTACGATGCTGCGACACAACTACTCGCCAGAGCTGGCGACAGGGGTGATTGCTGCATCAGGTACTTTAGGTCAGATTATTCCCCCATCCATCGTTATCGTTCTGCTGGGAACTTTAGCTGGGGATTTGTATTCCGGCGCACAAGAGGCGCGTGCGCAACTTGCAGGGTGTACAGACGCGCTGACATATCTGGGTGAACCCGCAGTTGTGTCGGTCGGTACCTTGTTTCAGGCGGCACTGCTTCCGGGTATCATGCTTGCCGGACTGTATGCGGCCTATGCATTCGGTTTTGCGATATTGAACCCGTCAAAAGCACCGCCTGTGGCTATGGGCGGTAGTGGCGGTGAACCGGTTACGCGAAACGAGGCTTTGACCTGGTTTCTGGGGGTTCCTGTTTTAATCGTTGCTGGCACCATATTTTTGGGTCAGGTCAATGTCGTTGGATCGCAATCTGCGCAAGTTGATAATTTTACCGACTCCGGTTCTGTCGCGAGCCTTCGGACAAATGTGGGTGAAGAGTGTCAAGCTTCGATGATTGAACTCCATGGCCAGGAAGCGTGGGATGTGGCCATTGCAGAGCAGGCGCAGATAGAAGCATCCGGTGGAGCCACCGAGTCCCGACGTTTGTCCCCGGAAGAGATCGAACAGAGCCGTATCGAAAAAGTGGCCAATGCGGCACCGATTGGTACTGGCGTTGCCATCTTGGCCGTGATGCTTGCCCTTGCGTTAAGCTTTGCACGAGGAATTGCGCCATCGGCGGATCCATTGCAGTTGAGCATTGGTGCGGCCGGTCTAGTGGGTGTTTTAGCCTTTGATTGGCTTTTTATCTCTCCATTGACGTCATCAGGAATGATGGTTTTAATTCTGGTTCCGCCGTCGATCGTCGCATTGTGGGGCACGCGGCACGCGGTGATACGACTAAGTCAGAATGAACTAGTGCGCGTCGTTTTTCCTCCGCTCGTCCTTATTGTAGCTGTGTTGGGCTCCATTCTAGGTGGGATTACCAACCCGACCCCTGCTGCTGCTTTGGGGGCTGCCGGTGCCATCATGCTGGCCGCTTACCGTCGATTGAGGGAAGAAGATATCAACCCCAAAGTCATCATTCGGTCAACATTCGCCGTTGCAATCATGATCCTTGTCGGGATTAACTTTGATCTGCGCATCAACCAAGCGGACGTCAGCTTTGAAAGTTGGGTGTTTTTCATTATCGCCTATGGATCGTATCTGTATGCTTTGTTTGGGTTGCTGTATTCTTGTTACGTGCTTTTTAGAAGCAACGTTTTGACACCTGCGGTTCGAGAAACAGCCAAGGTGACCTCGATGGTGTTCACCATCCTCGTGGCGTCGCAGTTATTGAACCTTGTGGTTATCAGCTTTGGTGGAGAACACTACATTCAGGATTTCCTGCGCAGTATAGACAGTGAAGTCAGGGTGTTTTTGATCGTGATGATCGTACTTTTCATACTTGGTTTTGTATTGGATTTTCTTGAGATCATCTACATTGTGGTGCCCATTGTCGGGCCGGTTATCTATGGTGGGTCGTTCGATCCTAAATGGGTGACGATTATGATAGCGGTCAACTTGCAGACTTCGTTTCTGACACCGCCATTCGGATTTGCCTTGTTTTATCTCAGGGGTGTTGCCCCCAAAGAGGTCACCACAGGTCATATCTATCGCGGTGTGATCCCCTTTGTTCTGATACAGGTCGTCGGACTTTTGATCCTGTACTATGTGCCTGGCATTGTGACCCTCGTGCCCGACCTGATCCCG
Source organism: Pseudoprimorskyibacter sp. (assembly GCA_029251265.1). Taxonomy (GTDB): domain Bacteria; phylum Pseudomonadota; class Alphaproteobacteria; order Rhodobacterales; family Rhodobacteraceae; genus JAQXDR01. The sequence goes on from JAQXDR010000038.1 coordinate 10,648, forward strand.
AATTAACAGTTAGGCGCACCTTAATATAAAAAATCGGGGTCTGGTGATGGACCCCGATTTTTTTGTGCGGTTGGGATCGTTGGCATGGTTCTGGCGTGCCTAGACACAGTGCTGGTCAGAGACGTTTGAATGGCGCTCATACTCGATTTTGAGATCGTGGACATGTCAAGATAAGAGCCATTATTTCAATGGCCTGGCCTTTTCGTTGCGGTGCAAGTCTCGCCAGAAAAGCAACCCGTCCGCTAAAATTATCAAGGTGTGGGGAAGATTAACGCAAAACCTCCCAATGACGGTGTATCTAGATGAATATGAATACAAAAATAGCCAAAAATATCGACATTGGCTCAATACTCAAAATATTCAAAACAATTAATTGGCAAGCCCAGATAGAACAAATAACCTCTCACAAAGTTCGACTTTGGCATACTCAACAAGCAGACATCCAAAATTCCAATATGTCAAAGATCACGTTTTACTCGTGAGGGGACAGGGCTGGGTTCGTTCGTTGTAAGATTAAATCTTTGCACATTGTGCGATTTTTAATCACGTTGTTTGTGTGGCGGGTCATTTGGTGAGTTGATTTCAATAGCATATCGTGATCACGACCGTATTGCGCAAAGTTCTGGTTATTCGAAAGATTGTGCAACACACTTGAGACGACCATTAAGCGTACCCGCGTTTGGCCGTTTTAATGTGGAGCATGAGACTAGCGTTTTTCAAATTAAAGCGCCTGTGGTACATGTCGAACCAACGCGATGCCTATTATCATGCTTTTTTGCATTGCCCCTTTTTAGGGGGGATAGATCATGCCAGCAGCATTACCAATGGCGCTTTGAGCGTGGTTTCCGGGCCATATCACAGACGGTTTGAGCGGCCGCGCAGGGGCGTCGCGTTTAAAGGTCTCGGTGGCCAACAGAGCCAGAACTGGCCAAAACCCTGAAGGCTGCAACAGATGCTGTTGGCATTGGGCCTCCCTCGGCCTGTTTCTAAACAAGCTCGAATACACTGACAAAAAAATCGCCGGTTGCCACC
>JAQXDR010000070.1 GCA_029251265.1 Pseudoprimorskyibacter sp.
CTAACACGCCCTATGGCAAAAAAATCTTGCTCAAGCCAAACATGTAGGATCACTGCAAGACATTGTATGTGAGATCCAAAAAATATTTACTGCCATCTGTGGTTGGGACCATCCAAAGATTGAGCCGCTTATCGTTTGTCAGGGAAACTGACGTCCCATCATCCCACTGTACGAGCGACAAACCGGTTGTGCCGACCCTTGTCTGCGGTAGTGACTGCGCCTGTGATCATAAAGCTGACCAAGATTAATCAATCGCGGAATGCATTGTTTTTTACTTTAATCACTGGCTCGGTGATGTAATCGAGAACCGTTTTGCGTCCCGCCAGAATATCGACACCTGCGATCATGCCTGGCAAAATCTCAACTGGCTCACCCGCGCCGTCAAGAAACGCAGCTGTTGTCCGGATCTCGGCCACAAAGACCTCTTCGTTATCCCGTTCTGAACGCTGAACGGTGTCTGCGCCAATGCGCACGATTTTACCATCCAAAGCGCCATATCGGGCAAAATCATAGGCTGTGATTTTGACGCGAACGTCCATGCCGGGCAATAGAAAGGCCCGGTCATCTGGGCGAATGTAGGCCTCCACAAGGAGTGTTTCATCCTGAAGCGGAACGATTTCGATCAATTCGTCACCCGCAGCGGCAGTACTGCCAATGGTGGTTCGATGAATTCGGTTTACGATGCCGCGCACGGGTGATTTTACGGCTGCACGGGCGGCGCGTTCCTGCAACATTGGTAGGGCGGGCTCTAACGCCGATAATTCTGCCGTCGAAATCGCAAGGTCTGTCAATGCGGCGGACTGATACCTTTGTCGCTGTGCGGCAATCTGTTCATCGATTTCTGATAGTGATGCCTCGAACCGCTTCAACGACGCCTGCGCCCGGATACGACGCCCTTCCCAGTCGGCTTCATTTCTGCGCAGAGTTAAAAGCGTCGTTTGTGGTTCTATGCCCCGCTCGACCAAAGGCTCTTTAAGCGCACGCTCTTCTTTCAGAACCAAGAGGGTTGTCTGTGCGGTATCCAGTTCGGTCAAAACCTCTGCGTATTCCTGTTGACGCTGTATCCGCTGGTTTTCCAGTATAGCTATTTCAGCCATTAAGGCGTCGAGGCGACCCTGAAACAAAGCAGCTTCGGATTTCACAACATCGGGGGCTTGTTGGACCAAGGTTTCATCAAAAATCAACGCACCGCCTGAAATCTCGGCTTCCAAGCGCTGAATGCGCGCACGAAGCCCGTAGGCGCGGGCCTGTTCCTGATCCAAACGCGACGATAAAAGACTGCCATCCAACTCCATCAAAAGCTGGCCAGATCGGACCACGTCCCCCTCTTTTACATGCAATGCCAACAAAAGCCCGGTTTCGGCGGCCTCGATGACCTGAAGATTACCGGATGGAACGACACGCCCGTCTGCGCGGGTGACATCATCAAGCTCGGTGACCGCTGCCCAGAAAAAGGCGATTGCGATAAATCCTAGAATAGACAGCATCAGCACGCTTGAACGAACGGGTGATCGCCCGCGCATTTCCTTGACCAGTTGGTCGTAATCCTGATGTTTGCTCATTCAGACGCCTCTGCGTTCCCGCGCTTTAGAATGGATTTGGGGCCATCAGCGGCAACCTTGCCATCATCAATCACGATCACCCTGTCGACCAGATCCAGAAGAGAGGTGCGGTGTGTAATGATAATCATCGTGCTATCGGCCATCTCGGTTTTCAGATTCTGGATAACCTCGGCTTCTTTCTGGACGTCCATAGATGATGTGGGCTCGTCCAAGAGCATTATTGCTGGATTTGCCACAAGCGACCGCGCAAGGCAGATGGCCTGTCGTTGCCCACCTGACAATCCCTCGCCCTTTTCGCCAAGATGCAGGTCATAGCCGGCCGGGTTTTTTGCAACAAATTCTTCAACACCCGCTATTCTGGCAGCTCTTAAAATGGCGGCATCGGTCGGACGCACATCTCCGATTGCGATATTGTCACGTATGGTGCCTGAGATCAGCCAAACGTCTTGTAAGGCCGCGCCTACATTACGGCGAAGATCACCGGGGTCAATTTGCCGGATGTCAACGCCATCCACGCGCACCGCGCCACCGGTCGGATCGTAAAGGCCTAATAAAAGCCGGGCCAGTGTGCTTTTGCCTGAGCCAATTCGGCCTAAAATAGCGACCTTCTCACCGGGTTCGATTGTCAAAGAGATACCTTTGAGCGTTTCAACCATCTGATTGGGGTATGTGAAACGAACGTCGTCAAATGTTACAGTGCCACGCAGTTTGGGCCGGGATATCCACTGCCGATCGTCGGGACGTTCGCTTGCCGAGGTCATAAGTTGGTTCAGGCTGCGATATGACGACTTTGCATTGTTCATGCGCGTCAGCGTTTGGGCAAGCTGCGCCAAGGGTGCCAGCGTTCGGCCCATCAAGATGACACTGGCAATCAGCGCCCCCATTGAGGTTACGCCTTCGGCAATCAGGAAGACCCCGTAAAAGATGATTGACACCTGTGCTGCCTGTTGCACCAGCCCGGTCGCATTTAACGCAAATTGGGTGATACCCCTGCTTTTTGCCCCATGTTCGGACTGTCGCTCGATCGCGGTTTCCCACCGTGACCGCATATAACGGGCAGCCCCTGATGCCTTGATGGATTCCAAACCGTTCAGAGTTTCGACCAACACACTCTGCTTGGATTGTCCGTCAGTGAAACTACGATCCGCGAGACGACTGAGGAACGGTTGAACAGCAATACAAACGAACAGGACGATAGGAACAGCCGTCATCGGAACATAGGCCAAAGGACCACCAATAGTGTAGATCACGTATATAAAAAGAGTGATGAATGGCAGATCGACCAAAGTCACGAGTGTTGCAGAGGTAAAAAATTCCCGAAGGGTTTCGAATTCCCGCAGTGTGCTGGTCATCGCGCCGGTGGACCCTTTGCGTTCGGCCATCTTGATGTCCAGAAGTTGGTCAAAGATACGCCTGCCCATGATCATGTCAGCACGTTTACCCGCACGGTCAATAAAGGCAGCCCGTAACAATTTGATAAGAAAATCGAAAAACAACGCAATGCCGATGCCGATCGTCAATGCAATCAGGGATTCCGTTGCCTCGTTTGGAAGGATCCTGTCGTAGACGACCATGGTAAAAATAGAGGTCGATAACCCCAATATGTTTGCCAGCATAGCGGCAAGAAGAACCTGCGCATACGTCCATCGGCTGGCGGTTAAAGCGGACCAGAACCAATGACCGCGGCTTTGGTTTTGTTGTGCCAAATCTTCGCGGTAATCAGCCCGCAGCAGTATACAATGACCTGCGTACACCTCCGATAGAGTGTCAGGCGACATAATCCCCGGCCGATCCCCTAATGTGGGATCATAGACTACTAATTTTCCATCGGCCTGCACCTTATGGACTACATAAGCACGACCACTCTTACCCAGTAGGATTGCTGGCAACAGCGTGTTGTCGAAGTCTGTAAGTTTGCGAGGTCCAAAAGCTGCCTGCAGACCATTTTTTTCTGCAGCGTGCAGGACGTCTTTAACACTAAGCTGACCATCAGGATCGGATATTGCTGCAAAAACAGCGGCATGCGTCATCGGCCGATCAAGCTCTGCCGTGGCGTGTAATAGACAGGCCTCTAGGGGAGCCAGGCTGCGGCGACCTTCGGTATCCGGCTCGGTCAGAGCAGCAGTTTCATTCATTCTGTGAAAACCAATTCCTGAAGAGAAATGTTAAAAACGGGTATAATATCGCCTGTTAAGGCTAATGCATCGTAACCTGTCAGCAAAAGACTGCGTTCGGCCTCAATAACGCTGCGTTGTGCAACAACGAGGTCTCGCTGCGCATCCAAAACCTGCAACAGATCGCGTCGTCCAATCGAAAATTCTTCTTCTGCGGCTCGTACATTGGCGCGATTTGTGCGCTCTGAACGCTGAGCTGCCGACAACAATTGTTTCCCCGAGGTTCGATCGGATCGAAGAAAGTCCAAAGAGCGTGCGATATCGCGAGCCAACGTAGATTTTTCCGACTCAAGACGCAGGGTATCGGCATAGGCGCGTTGTACCGCGGCTGATGCTTCGCCTCGGGTGTCAAAAGTGTAATCCACAGCCAGATCGAAGGCGACATCGCCGCCAGATCCGTCATCTTGTTGTTGGGCCGTCGCACTCATTTCCACCCGAGGAAGGCGCCCTTGTCGAATTGCTTCCAACTGAGATTGTGCAGCAGATAAACGCGCATCCAGCGCCTGCATTCGTGGACTGCCGTTGATCGCTGCAGCGTCTTTACTGGGTAAGCTTGGTGCAGCCGGAGGCCACGCAGACCCCGTGGGCTGGATGCCCATGACTTCGACAAAACGTGCGCGAGCTCGGTCACGCTCGGCGCGTGCGTTGACATAAAGTGTTTCGGCAGCTGCTAGACGGGATTGAACGGTCAAAAGATCTGATTGCGATCCTACACCACCTTCACGCCGCTCTTCAATCAATCGGGTAAAACGTTTGTGCGCTGACAAGTTTTGTTGCGCCAGCTCCACGATCCGGTTTGTGGTGGCATAATCTACGTGGGCTTGAACGGCTTGAAGCGTGAAATCCGAGGCTGTGACCAATCTTGCACTGCGGGCCGAGGTTAGGTTTGCAGTTTGCGCCGCTATACGTGACCGAGACGCCCCACCATCGTACAAAAGCTGTGATACGCGCAGATAGGGGGTCGCGTTGCCTGATCCGTTAAGGCGCTCGGTTGCCGTTGCACCGGCGGTGACTTCTGGTCGATAGGCACCTTCAGCACTGCGCAGATCAGCCTGAGCAATTAAAATGTTCGCCGTGCTGGCACGAACGTTCGGGTTGGTTTGAACGGCCTGTGCGATCTGGGTGCCAAACTTACTGGATCCCAGCGTTGACGCGATACGCGAGGTCAACGGCGCAGTATCTTGAGCATTTAGCGATTCTTGTGTGGAAGACGTGGATGCCGCGTCAAGAACTGCTATCGACTGGCTCGTTCCTGATCCAGATAATTCAGGGGCATCGCAGGCAGCCAGCCCAAACAATGTGGCTGCCGCTGCAAACACTTTTTTCATATCTGTCATACCACGCGTTCCCCGTCTTCCATTCAGTACCATATTCCTAATCGCGTGCGGCAGATAATGCCGCAAGAAACGAATCAACTTCGCCAGAGCCAGACGTTTTCGGCGTATCACCCGCTGCAGAGCGAGCATGCCGCACCCTTTGCACTGATTTCAACTGATTGATTTTGGGTAGCGACGCAAGATGTGCGTAGGCAAGCGCCAAAGCATCACTTTTTAAAAGCCGCGTCGCCACGGCTGCATCGAGACCACGCAGTTTCTCGGGCGATACAACAAACAGTTCGGCAGCTGCTGCGCTGTTTAGATCACTGAGGGTTGTGGCGGGTTGGAAAACGTCGCTTTGCCTCAAGACGGTGCCCAATGTTTGGGCACGCGCCAAGGCGCGACCTAGTGTGCTACAGAAGTGCTGCACTTGCTTAAATTCTTCCGTCGGATTGCCAAGAGTGTCATACAAACGTTTCCCTTTGGGCCCGAGATGCCAGTGCTCGCTGTCTGAATCGACGCGCACTTCGCCGGTTGGCGTTGTTGCGAAAGGGTGCGCACGCAAGACACTTGGGACGTAGGCCCCAGCCCATTGGCCGTTTTCCAGAATCATGGAGGCCTCTCCGCAATCAATAAGCGCGACTGGCCGCGCGCCGTTGTCGACATGTTCAAAAACAATCGGCATCGATGCAGCGGCGAAGTAGAGTTCATCCATCACAATGGGGGCGGTATGATAGGACCTTGCCCAGTCTTGATTTTGGTGCTGGCTCCAGCTGGCCATTCCGTGAACACCCTGCGTGACTGGAGAATAGCGCACAGCGATGTCGGTGGCGAATTGGACAGATCGTGTCATGGACTTCCATCAGTTATGTCAGGTTTATATACAGAGAGAGTAACAGAAATTGGAAATCTGGTTGGTGTATATCACTGCCGGGTGGATGTAAACGAACGGTCAAAATGAAAAAAACCCGTTAAAAGACACGCAGGCAGGCTTTGACGCGCTTTGTTGCATTCTTGTCTTAAGATGTCTCAGCAATGGGCCGCAAATTAAAGAAGAATGAGTCAATTAAAATTCAATTAATCCGAGCGTTAATACTATAAGTTGTGTCAAAGACTGTCAAAAAATGCAGCCAACTGGTTATTTTTTAGATAACATCTTAGTGATGTTGGTGATTCGGCTGTTTCAGTAGCCGGCGGATGCTGGCAAGAAGTGTGATTATCTGTTAAATTTTATTTTGTGCGTAATATACTTTAATTTTTTTTGACTAGGAGCTTGCAGTGTATGATTTCGAACTGCCTATTGAGGCGGCCAAAGATTATGCGGATATAGAGCCGCGACGTAGTGCTTTGATGTTCCAATCGTCAAAGCGTGTCTTTGATCTTATCACAAGCATATTGTTGTTACCTGTGCTTGTCTTAGCAGCGGTTGTGTTGTTCATCGCGAACCCGGTTTTGAACAAAGGACCAGTGTTCTACGTTCAGGCGCGCATGGGAAAGAACTGCCGCGCTTTCAAGTTGATCAAGTTCAGGTCGATGACAGATGCGCCTGTTCAGATCCGTGGCGCGAATGACCCGCTAGAGGTTGATCGAATTACCCGCTTGGGGCGTTTCATCCGCAAAACCAGGTTGGATGAATTGCCGCAAATTATTAACGTGATTGCCGGGCAAATGAGCTTGATCGGTCCACGCCCTGACGCATTTCACCACGCCAGAATCTACGTCCGAGATATTCCGGGATATCGTGAAAGGCACGATGTCCTGCCCGGAATAAGTGGTCTTGCGCAGACAACGCTAGGGTATGCAGAAGGATCCGAGGCGACCGCCGCAAAGACCCGTGCAGATTTATTTTATATCCATCAGTCTGGCTTCCGGCTTGAGACTTGGATTTTCTGGCGTACTTTGGTGACCGTTTTTGGCCGTCATGGCTCTTAGGCCTTGGTTCGGTTCGAAGTGGGTTACTGCTAAAGATGTTCGCGGCTAAGTGGCATGGCGGTTGTCTAGCAAGATTGTGCTTGGTTCTGGCTATGGTGGAGCATTCGATCTTACTGTGTGCTCATCAAGACCAAATAGACGGATACTCCAAGCTTAATGCCTGACATATGTAACAAATACAAAACCCATACGCTATGTGATGGAGAGGTTTCGGTAACGCTTCTGTCGCTTGGTGCTGTCACATGTGATTGGCAGGTCCCATTATCATCAGGACAGCGCGTTCCGGTTGTTTTAGGGCATGCTGATATTTTGGACTATGCGCGCTATCCGGGACATTATGGCACGATAGAGGGACGTGTGGCCAATCGGATCGGCGGGGGCTGTTTTAATCTTGCTGGACAGCGCTACCAGCTTTCCAAGAACGAGGGGCGGAATACCCTGCACGGTGGTCTTAATGGTTGGAGCAAACGAAACTGGAATTTGTCTTCGGATGGGAATCGGGCCGTAGAGCTGAGGTTGAAATCTGTGGATGGTGACCAGGGCATGCCCGGAGCAGTAGATGTTCGGCTGGTCGTATCGCTGATCGGTCATTGCGTGACGTATGATTTTGAGGCGTGGCCAGATCGTGAAACCCCAATCAATATGTGCAATCACAACTATTATGCTTTGCATGGCGGAACCCCAATCTGGCAGCAACAGTTGCAGATTGCCTCAAATCATATCACCGAATCAGATGCATCATTGATACCGACTGGCGTACTAAAACAGGTGCAAGGCACCAAATATGATTTCCGCGAAATGCGCACAATTGGCACTGCTGATTCCCAAAAAAGCGGTATCGATATCAACTACGCTCTGAATCGTGATCATATCGGCCCAGCTTTGACATTACGTGCAGATAACGGACTGGAATTAAACCTATGTACGGATCAGCCAGGGCTGCAGGTCTACACTGGGCATAGGGTTAATGCGGTGGGATCAGCGTTGGCCGGTCAACGGCACGGGCCTGCGATGGGCATCGCGATTGAGGCGCAGGGCTATCCTGATGCTGTGAATCATGCTCATTTCCCATCAATTATTTACAGTCCGGATCGTCCCTATCGCCAGACTACACGCATTTCTATTCAGGCACATTAGCCCTGCGCTGTTTCGGCTGCGATGGCTGCACGGCTTTTGCGCGCGCGCTCGGTTGCAGACTTTAATTGACCACAGGCGGCCATGATATCCTCACCACGGGGGGTGCGGATTGGGCTGGCATAACCAGCCTTATAAATGATGTCTGCAAATTTCTTTATCCGGGACCAGTCTGACCTTTGATACGGCGCACCTGGCCATTCGTTGAAGGGGATCAGATTTATCTTGGCGGGTATCCCCTGAATTAATTTGATCAAGCGACGCGCGTCTTCGTCGCTGTCGTTTACATCTTTCAGCATTACATATTCAAAGGTGATCCGCTCCGAATTGGAAAGACGCGGATAGTCCCGCAGTTCAGCCAGCAAAGTCTCGATGTTCCAACGCTTGTTAATAGGGACCAGTTTATTGCGAACCTCATCGGTTGTTGCATGGAAACTGACTGCCATCAGGCATCCGATTTCTTCTGCACAGCGGGCGATTTCAGGCACGACACCACTGGTAGACAGTGTGATCCGTCGCCGCGACAAACTGATGCCGTCTCCATCCATGGCAATTTTCATAGCGTCACGGACGTTATCAAAATTATACAGTGGTTCACCCATGCCCATAAGCACAATATTGGACAATCGACGCGGGCCATTATCCCCTGTGCCTTTACCGGGCTCTGGCCATTCGTCCAGATCGTCGCGCGCCAGCATGATTTGGCCAACGATCTCTCCGGCAGTCAGGTTGCGCACAAGCTTTTGAGTGCCTGTGTGACAAAAGGAACAGGTCAGGGTGCAACCTACCTGAGACGAGACACACAAGGTTCCTCTGTCTGTTTCTGGGATATAGACAACCTCGACCTCATGACCGCCTGCAATCCGAACCAGATATTTTCGCGTACCATCATCGCTGATTTGACGGCTTACTACCTCGGGTAACGCAATCACGAAATGTTCCGCCAACAGAGCGCGATAGGGCTTTGCCAAATTGGTCATCTGGGAAAAATCACGCGCGCCCCATTGGTAAATCCACTGCCAGATCTGGTTAACCCGCATCTTGGCCTGTTTTTCGGGCGTCCCAACAGACACAAGAGCATCGCGAAGACCCTCACGGGTCAAGCCAACAAGATTGCGCGGCCCATCCGGCAGTTTGCGCGGAATCGTTAGAACATCTTGCGTGATGGGTGCCACTGTCATGGGATTTGGCCTGTGTCTGGAACCAACAAAGCAGCGGCATACACCACTTTTTATCAAAAGAAAACGCTTGTGGTACGGTCCGTATAGAAGGCCTTGGAAAATAAAAAAGAGATTTCTATGCCGGTTTCATGTGGACTGAATGATTGTTTTGCGATGGTGACTTCGCACAACCCCAAAGTCCCCTTAGGCGTAGAGCCTAAAGCGATGTCTACAAACAAAAGTTGACCTATATGTAGTCTAATCAGCACTTACGATAGAGGCGTCAGCTGCACCGTTTTTCGGCGTCCTCAACGGATGCCGTGAAGCCCAACAAAGAAAACGTATCCTTGGTTGTGGTTCCGCGTGATGATTTGGCTGTCACCACCGCTTTAGAGCCCCGTTTCATGGCAGTCACGATCTGAGAATCCTCCTTGCCAGACGGTGGCCAGGCCCATTCACCTTCGGTGTAGAATTCAAACTCTTTCCCATCGATCGTCACGTTAACCGTCGATCCTTCGCGGAAAGGATAGCCGCCTGTAAAGGCCACTTGCCCTTTGACGTCGTCGCCTGGACGGTAGAAAACCATTAACAGGATTGATCCGCGGTTCACTGATACAACGCGCCCGTCGCGTGTGTTAACGCTTTCGGTAAATGTGGTGACAGCCCAGCATTCACGAGGCTCATTGGCCTCGAATACGCTCCAATCCGTGGTGGATGCCACGCGGTTGGTACTTTCTTCCTGCGCCGCGGCCGGTATTCCCAAGCCAAGTGATAGTGCCGCCATCATTCCAAGGCGTTTTAGACCTATTGCCATTTTGCCCAGCCTCCGCCGTTCATTTACCAAATACGCCGCTTTGCAATATCGTGCTTCAGAAGTGTAGAGTTGCAAGTGCGTTCAATCTCGACACAGGTACATTATCCTGAAACACAGGGCGCGTGAATCCCCTCATGTAGGGAAATGTCAAATTTTCAGGGTAGATGTCCATGGCTGCGGAATTGATGTGTGAAATCTGGCGGGGTTCTTTGGCGGAAAGCTGCCACTTTGGCCATGCGGTGATCTGTGATGGTGAGGGTCAGGTGGTGCAGGCATGGGGGGACCCTGATGCAATTGTCTTTCCAAGGTCGTCGGCCAAGATGCTTCAAGCTTTGCCATTGGTGACATCAGGAGCCGCAAGGTTATCAGGATTGCGTGATACACATTTGGCGCTCGCTTGTGCCAGCCACGAAGGGGCGCCGCTGCACATCGGTATGGTGACACAATGGCTTGAAGCACTCAATCTTGATGAGACTGCCTTACGGTGTGGGCCACAGCCAAGCCGAGATGCTGATTTGCGGCGCCAAATGGTCAAGGCTGATGAGTCACCTTGTCAGCTGCACAACAATTGCTCGGGTAAGCATGCCGGTTTTTTGACGTTGTCTCGCCATCTGGGTGCGGGGGCAGAGTATATTGATCCCGATCATCCTGTCAGTCTGGCGTGTCTTGAGGCATTTGAGGAAATGACGGGCCAAACCAGTCCGATTTTAGCGACCGACGGCTGTTCGGCACCGAACCCGGCAACAACCATGGCTGCTATGGCCCATGCGATGGGCCGCTTTGCATCCGCCCATCGGCGTGAAGATAATATGTCGCGGGCTGCCGCGAGGTTGACCCATGCAATGTATTCCAACCCTATGCAGGTCGCTGGCATGGGTCGCGCATGCACAGAGTTGATGCAGGCCGTCAGCGAGCCTGTGGCATTGAAAACGGGTGCCGAGGGGTATTTTGTTGCAATTCTGCCTGGTCGTGAATTGGGTGTGGCGGTAAAAATCGCAGATGGTGCCACGAGAGCCGCAGAATGTGCCATAACAGCAATTCTGGTACGCCTTGGTGTTCTGGATCCTCTGCATCCGGCGGCTTTGCGCCGTATGAATGCGCCGATCACCAATTGGCGTGGTATCCGGACGGGTACCATTAGACCCGCCGCTCAACTTTTGAAGTAGGAACTTAGCATGACTCCGGAAGAAATTTGTCGTCTGCCGTATCGTCCCTGCGTGGGGGTGATGATGGTGAATGCAAACGGATTGATTTTTGTGGCGCAGCGCATCAATACAAAAGGTGCTTGGCAGATGCCGCAGGGTGGGATGGATCCCGGAGAGACCCCATTGCAGACTGGATTGCGCGAACTTTGGGAAGAGACGTCGGTCACTCGTGACAAAGTCAGCGTGGTTGCCGAAACACCAGACTGGCTGAACTATGATCTGCCACACGATCTGGTTCCCAAGTTGTGGCATGGGCAATTCCGTGGACAGGCTCAAAAATACCTGCTGGTGCGGTTCAATGGAGATGACGACGATATCAATATTGCGACTGAACAGCCAGAGTTTGATGAATGGCGCTGGCTGCCAGCTGGGGAATTGGTTGCCAATATTGTTCCGTTCAAGCGTGATGTATACGCGCGTGTGTTGAGTGTCTTTGCGGATAAGCTGTAGACCTGACATTCCCGGTGGTAGGGCTTTGGACTGATGCTAGAAGTTTTTCTGAAAACAGTCCCGTTTTTTGGGTTGATCGGACTTGGATATGGGGCAGGGCGGACCCATTTTTTTCCACCCGAAGCCACTGCCTATCTGACCAAGTTTGTGTTCTACTTTGCCCTCTCTGCGATGCTTTTCCGGTTTGCGTCGTCGCTGTCCATCTCTGAAATCTTTGACCCGCGTCTGGCGCTTGTCTACTTATGTGCCACTGCGCTGACATACGGCATCGCCATGACGGTCGCTTTCCTGCGCGGGCTTGATACGCCCACCGCCGCGATCGAGGCGCAATGTGCGGGCATCGGCAACACCGGGTTTCTGGGCGTGCCGATGTTAACCGTGCTTTTGGGGCAAGCGGCTGTTGGTCCGATCATGCTGCTACTGAGCATTGATCTGATCGTTTTCAGTTCGGCTTTAGTGATCCTTGTGGTTGGCGGGCGGCAAGGTGGCGGCATGCTTCAGATTTTGAAAACTGTTGGACTGGGCCTGGTCAAAAACCCCATGATTGTGGCCATGGGGTTGGGATTAACTGTGTCAGCCGTGCAGGTACACCTGCCAGAGGTCTTGGATGAATTTCTTTTGCTTCTCGGTGCCGCGGCCACTCCGGGCGCGCTGTTTGCGATTGGGGCGTCATTGGCCAGCAAATCTGCAGAGCGGCTTGAAATCGCTGTTTGGCTCAGTTTTTGCAAGCTTGTGTTGCACCCCGGATTTGTCTTTTTGGGCGCATTTCTTATTTTTCCAACCGACCCCTACAAGGGGCTGGTGGCAGTGTCGGCTGCGGCACTTCCTGTTGCGGGCAATGTCTATATCCTGGCGTCACATTATGGTGTGGCTCCGCAACGCGTATCAGCATCGATTCTTATTTCGACGACCGCCAGCATCGTCACGGTGTCTTTGGTCATTGGTTGGATGACGCAATTGGTTGGCTTGTGACGCTCGGAACCGGCTCAAAACGTCGCTCATAGACCAGCTTTTGACGCAAAAAATCAATGTAAAAAAAACTCTGACCAAGAATATAAAAAGTCTTTGCGTGTCGCTATTTGCTCTGCCAATGATTTGCAAATGTCACGTCGAATAGGGAGGTCAAGCCGTGATTTCAGCGCGCATTCGTGCAATGTCCGGCTTGCATTGGCTGGGACTGTTTGGTGGCTTGCTGGCCGCCTGGGCTATGCTTTTTGTTATGGCGGTCCCGGCAGAATTGCGTCAGGCAGAGGCGCTTTACGGTCAAGCGCTCTGGCAGGCACTGTGTACGCCAGGGGACGACGCCTGGTCCGTCTTGCGGCTGTTCATCATGTGGATGATTATGAGCGCGGGCATGATGTTGCCAACCGCGTTACCCGCCTTGGCAACCTATGATGATCTTGGACATGTCACACCAACTGCATTTTGGTGGCTTGTGGCGGGATATGCTGCGGTTTGGGCAGGCTTTTCACTGCTTGCGGCGATTGCGCAAACTGGATTGTGGCGGGCAGGATTAATCGGCCTGAGCGGACAGAGTTTGTCGATTTGGTTAACAGCTGCACTCTTGGGTCTTGGAGGACTGTATCAGTTTTCGGCTCTGAAAGAGAGCTGCCTTGCCAAATGCCGCGCGCCTTTGACATTTTTTATGCAGCATTGGGATGACGGTCCCTGGCGCATGGGCCTGCGACTTGGGGCTGTTTGTCTTGGATGTTGTTGGGCGCTGATGGCGCTGGCGTTTGTGGGCGGGGTCATGAATTTGGGATTTATGGCGTTGGCCATGGTCCTGATGGTTTTGGAAAAAATGCCTGATATCGGGCGATATGTGACGCGGCCCCTCGGGGTTTTACTGATTTTGGCTGCAGGGTTCTGGCCCGCAGTCCAACTTATCCATACAGGAGGATAACATGGCACTAGATGCGAACGGTTTGGCCGAATGGGCCATCAAGGGTGAATTGATCCTTAATTGTAATTGCACGGTCTTCTGCCCCTGTGTCGTCAGTCTGGGCCAGCACCCCCCGACCGAGGGGTATTGTCAGGCATGGGCCGGAATCCGGATCGATTCCGGCCATTATGGTGACGAGGATATCTCGGGGTTAAACGTTGGTCTTGTGCTGGAAATTCCGGGTCTGATGGCGCGTGGGAATTGGAAAGCCGCCGCCTATATAGACGAACGCGCCAGCGAGGATGCCTACGAGGGTTTGGTCAAAATTTTCTCGGGTGCGGCTCGGGGAACGACCGGATTGTTCGCTGTCTTGGTTAGCGAATTTCTGGGGGCAGAGCGTGCGCCAGTCAGCTTTGAAACCGAAGGGAATGCCCGGCGCCTGATGGTGGGTAAGACCATTCAGGGCGAGGTGGTTCCCGTTGAGGGCCACGGTGGCGAGGAAATCGTCGTGACCAATACGAAATACTGGATGGGGCCGGATATTACCGTTGCGACAGCAACCAAGGGCCGGGTGCGCGCGCACGGACGGGTCTGGGATTTTGACGGGCGCTCCGCTGAAATCTGCCAGATCGACTGGCACGGTCCCCGCTAAGACCCATGCGCACTGATTTTGAGGCCTACAGCCCCACCGAGGCAAACTTTGTCCCGCTGAGCCCAGTGTCTTTTCTGGCCCGGGCGGCAGATGTCTATGCCAACCGGACTGCGACAGTTTTTGAGGGCACACGCCGAAGCTGGGCCGAAGTTGGCGCCAGAGTGCAATCTGTTGCCACTGGTTTGCGGGGCATGGGGGTTGATACCGGCGAGGTTGTTGCCGTCTTTGCCCCCAACAGCCCTGCTGTATTCGAACTCCATTTCGCAGTTCCTGTGACGGGTGGCGTTTTATGCACCATCAACACACGGCTCGAGCCGGAGACCGTTGCCTATATCCTTGACCATTCGGCGGCCAAAGTGGTGATTGTCGACGCACGGGTGCGCCCTGTGCTGGATGCGGCCCTGAAGATGGCCGACTCCCAGCCTGATGTGGTGGAAATTGCAAATGTGGGATCTGCGGTCTCCTGCGGTTATGAAACTCTGGCCATGACACCGGCCGACCTGTTTCTGACGGGACCGGCGGATGAATGGCAGGCCATAACGCTTAACTACACATCAGGCACCTCGGGCAAACCCAAAGGGGTGATCTATCATCACCGGGGCGCATATCTGATGGCGCTTGGGACCGTGGCAGGCTGGCAGGTCCCACAAGCCCCAAGCTATTTGTCGGTGGTCCCATTGTTTCATTGTAACGGGTGGGGGCATCCTTGGATGATGGCGATCATGGGGGGCAAAGTCACCTTTACGCACTCTCCTGATGCAGCTTCGATCCTTGCCGCGATCAAAGACGAGCAGGTGACTCATTTTGGTGCGGCCCCGGTTATTTTGCAGATGTTGGCGGAAAACAGTGACCAAACCCGTTTCGACCCGCCGGTACAGGCCATGACGGCAGGCGCCCCCCCACCCCCGGCAGTTTTAGAAAAGACGGCTGCCATGGGAATGGATGTGATGCACGTCTATGGCCTTACTGAAACTTACGGCCACATCAGCCAGGCGCTTTGGGAGCGCGATTGGGATAGTTTGGACGCGTCGACACAGGCTGACTACCGTGCACGTCAGGGTGTGGCCTTTCCAATGGTAGAGAATGTTGCGGTCATCAATCGTGATACCGGTCAGCCCGTACCACGCGATGGCATCACGCAAGGCGAAATCGCAATCCGCGGAAATACAGTTATGAAGGGCTATCTGGGCAACACATCTGCCACAGAGGACGCATTCGAGGGCGGTTGGTTTTGGTCGGGTGATGCGGCTGTTGTCCACCCGGATGGTCATATGCAAATCCGTGACCGCCTGAAGGATGTCATCATCTCGGGGGGCGAAAACGTCAGTTCGGTTGAGGTTGAGGCTGTCTTATACCGCCATCCAGATGTGGCAACTGCCGCTGTTGTCGCAAAACCGGACGTGAAGTGGGGCGAAGTGCCCTGTGCGTTCATAGAACTGCGCGAGGGTGCTGACCCTGACGCAGGTGCTTTGATTGCATTTTGCCGATCCCATCTTGCGGGTTTTAAAACGCCAAAGCACATAATTTTTACTGAAATTCCAAAAACTGCCACGGGTAAAGTGCAGAAATTCCTTCTGCGCGCCCTTGCCAAAGAAGGCTGATCGCCATGGCTATGATCGCTCCATCCCGCCGTCTGCGTCGTACACCTTTCTCTGCCGGAGTAGAGGCCGCAGGTGTAAAAGGCTACACCGTCTACAATCGAATGTTGTTGCCCACAACGTTTCGATCGATGGTCGAAGATTACCACCATCTGAAAGAAGCTGTTCAAATCTGGGATGTCTCTTGCGAACGGCAGATTGAACTTCGGGGTCCAGATGCGGGCCGTTTGATGCAAATGCTGACACCGCGTGACTTGCGCGGGATGCTCGCTGGGCAATGTTATTACGTTCCAATTGTGGATGAAACAGGAGGCATGCTGAACGATCCTGTTGCGGTAAAGCTGTCTGAGGATCGCTGGTGGATCTCGATTGCTGACAGTGACCTGCTTTATTGGGTCAAAGGAATTGCCTATGGCTACCGGCTTGATGTTTTGGTGGATGAACCTGATGTGTCACCTCTGGCTATTCAAGGGCCGCGCGCGGATGACCTTATGTCGGAGGTGTTCGGTGACAGTGTGCGTGACATCCGGTTTTTTCGCTTTGGTCATTTCGACTTTAACGGTCGTGACCTTGTGATTGCACGGTCAGGATATTCCAAGCAGGGCGGTTTCGAGATTTATGTTGACGGCAGCGATATTGCCATGCCGCTATGGAATGCGCTGATGGAGGCGGGGCAAAAATATGACATCCACGCAGGTGGCCCAAATTTAATCGAACGGATTGAAGGTGGGCTTTTGAGTTATGGCAATGACATGACCATGGATAACACGCCGCACGAATGTGGGCTTGGCCGGTTTTGTAATACACACACAGCGATTGGATGTATTGGGCGGGATGCCTTGCTGCGGGTGGCCAAGGAAGGCCCTGTCAAACAGATCCGGGCCATACAAATCCACGGAGATGCTGTGCCCGCATGTGATCGTTTATGGCCAGTAATGGCGGGATCTAAACGCGTTGGCAGCGTTTCCTCAGCGGCATGGTCCCCTGATTATAAAACCAATGTTGCAATCGGTATGGTGCGGCTGACGCATTGGGATGAAGGGACCGACGTACAGGTTGAAACACCCACTGGCAGGCAATTCGCCACAGTCCATGAAAGTTTTTGGATCTAGCCGTTTTTGTCCGGGGTGAATATGTGAGGGTCGTTGATCATACACGGGTGTTTGTCATCATATAAAATGCACCATTAGAGCGGTTTGAGCATTGGAGGCTATGGTGAATTTGTCTGGCTGATCACGAGGCTTGTTTTGGGCGTTGCAAGCTGCCTGGTTGGATTGTCCACTTCTTGATTTCTTCCGTTTCGCGGGGAATGGCTTTGGGCTGTCGAAGTGCTTACTCTTCGGTGTGCTGCGTAAACCCTTGAAAAACATAAAAAAGTTCGAAAAAAATCGAAATTCCTAGCCCAACTTAACCAAGCATAAGCTACCAAACCAGCGTGGGATCAATAGCTAATCTTGCTTTCTGAAAGTGTGCTATGCGACTTATTGAGCAAGTCGGTGCGAAATCTGGGAGTATCGACCAAGGTGATTGAAAGTCTGTTATGTGTTTTTCACCGTGCATATTCGTTTTGTTTTGTCCGTCTTATACTTGTTGTGGAAGTGGGTGCCGCAACTGCCGACACTCAGGTAATTAACAGACGCAATCCATACGAGTCTGTTGTGGCTTGTTCAGTTTACCAATTTCTATGAGAGAATGTCGCGCCAGGTCTGAGGGGCAGTAAAAATTGTCACGCCCTCGGTTCTTTTATTTTGAAGAGTTACAATTCTAGTTTTGGCGAGATTTGCTGATTTAAGCGAACCAACAGTTTCCTCTATTTGCCATAGCCATAGCCATAGCCAGACCAGCGGATGCGGCAATGCGCGGCGACGCCCGGGAAGCTTCAGAGATCGCCGGACGCCTAATTGCCATAAAGATGGCTGCCTCTTTTGATGCAGAGCGCGCTGTAGTTTACGCAAATGATTTATAGGAGATACAGAGATTATCCTTGATTGCGATGTGTTCACAATCCGTCTGAATGCAGAGAAATCGACACCAATCTCGCACCCTCGCAAATTTTGGGCTCACAATTTGCCGACTTCGATAGTGTTCGCCCGGATCATCTATTGGTATGTTCGGTCCGGGTGGACGCGTATGCTGTCCCAATTAAGAGAGCCTTTGAATCTGAAGCGCTGCTTAAGTGTATACTATCCCACATTTGCTAAGTGACTTGTGCAAAATGATGGATGCTTTGCCTGATGTTCCATATTTTACAGCTTGATATCACGCGGCAGGAGGGGGACATAGGCAACGCCCTCGATGTGTCACGTTTCAGTTCCGCTTTTTATGATCGTTTAAGCATCCTTCCGTTCGAATACCAAGGGTCTTTTGTAGCCCTAAGCTGAGTGTTTTCTGCCGGGATTGCCAAGTCTTTCTTCAGCCTGTCGCTGAGAGCCCAGCCAATCACACGGCGGGAGGAAAGATCGATGATCATAGCTAGATACAGCCAGCCTTCCCGCGTCCAGATGTAGGCAATGTCGCCCGCCCATTTCTGGATCTCGGGATAAATTTTCCTTTTGACGGACAAAACACACACTTCAGAGCGGGTTTACCAAACGCTTAAAATCTATGGACCAAAGGGCGATTTGAACATATGCCGTGATCGAGAACTTGGAAGATGCTGTCGGGATCGAGATTGTCCTCTGGTTGGTCTATAACAAGAGGTGTCGTATCTTTATCGAGGTGAAGATAGAAAACGAGTAAGACCAACTCTTTCTCCCCTAGCGAGAGTTGGTCGAGCCTTTTCCCATCAATAAGACGCTCATATTTAGCTTTGAAATACCCTATTTCAAAGGAAAAATTGTAAACCGCCTTCTCTCGCTTTGCGGGACTTCCTTTTGGATATTGCCAACACCATCAGCGGGGGTCGTTGGGGATCATGGCCGCGGCCGACAGGACTGCCGAAGCAAGAAGGCCGTCCTTGGCATGGGACAGACCGCCCTGAGCCGACGCATCGCGCAAAGATGTCAGCAGCGTGGAAACCTGATCCGGCGCAAAAAGCTGCTGCACAATATCTGCCTGCTGTGCCGTCTCAACATCGTTCAGCAGTCGCTGAAGTGGGTGCGCGCCAGAATGGCTTGGGGATGTGGGGTCGGGGCTTGTCCCATAGATCCTACCTGGTGCCGGATTTCGGCTCAATTCCATCGGCGTCAGGGCAGTCAAATTGAAGTTGGTCGGGGATTTTTCCGGAGTGTCAAATGGTATTGAGAGCACCCCCGGTTCTAGTTGGTGCATAATATCAAACAAAATCTGGCTGGACGACAGCCGCTCTGCACCGGCCAACGCCGATACATCATCCAGAAACCCCGAACTGAGTGGGTGAAACCCCATATGGCTTTGCGGTACTCGCCCGGAATGGAACCTGTTACGAAATTCCCTGTAATGGGCAATCAGCGCTTGGGTCTGGTCCAGCTTTTGTAGTCGACGTTGGCCTTGTATCAGACGTCGCAAGCGGCCCCACTGAACACGTCCCCAAGATTTATTGGCCCCATTCTGCCCAACCCACTGCATCCAGTCTTGCGTATCCTGCGCAAATTCTGCGCGTAGCCGGTCTGGATGGATTGTATCGCCTTGTGCGCGAATAAAGGACGCCAGATCAGCGTAGCTGTTGCGCTTGTTGTAAAACGGTCGGTGGATTTCACCACCATTTCCACCGACTCGGACCGCATGAAGGCCTTGCGTTGTAAATGGGAAATACACCGGGTGATACGCCCCCAGGTCCAGAGCGCGCCAGGTCTCATAAGCTTCGGTGCGGCTCAAGGCGTGATGGTTGACGGGCATGCCATTGTGGAGCCTTTCTTCAAAGGCAGTGCAGACCCTCTGTGCGACCTGAAAATCCAATCCGGCGCCGCTGCAGAAGAAATGCGCCCGGCGCAGTCCAAGTCGCCTTTGCGCTGCGCGGATCAGTGTAAAGACGGTGCGCGAATCTACCCCACCGGTTAGATCGGCGCTCAATTGTACCGTTTCATTGGCCACAAGCGTTTCAAATCGGGCGATCCACAGATCCGTGAACTGCACGAGAGCTGCGGCATAGCTGTCGGGGAGGGGGCGAGGACGGTAGGGTTTGATCGAGACATCCTCGTCGCCGATCATCAGCTCGTGTCCCAATGGCAAAATCTGCACACCCGTTACAATGGTCTGAAACGAATAAGGCTGCTGAAAGAAAGTCCGCGGCAGAGTGATCGCAGCCAACTGGCTGAGCCGTGGGGTGACGGTGATGCCGTTGGTATGAAGGGCATCTGTGATAGCGAGGATCGAATTTGACACAACCCAGAACCCGGGGGACCAGTAGTAAAACACCTTTTTGAAACCGGAATGATCGGTGCCCACGCGAAATCGGGTCCCTTCGCGGTGGATCTGCACATAGCAGCCATCTTCGCCCGGCCCCAGTTCTTGGCATGTGGCGCGGGTGAAATCGCGTAGCCCATCGGCCCCGAACACCAGATCCGCGCCGACAAAGGCATACCCCTGAAAGAAATGATCCTGAAACGCCTTGGATGTCATGCAAAAGACAGTCTGTCTGCATGTCTGCGTAACTTTGGGAGGCATGCTCGCGTCCTGCATTTGTTGCTGCTCTCGTGTGAAGGGTGTCGAACTGGCTCTGTGCTGTCAACGTCTTTGGGGTTGAATGGTGTTGGGTGCAGGGACCTGCTTTCTCGTGAGCGTCTTTGATCCTCGCAGCACGACGAGACCGCTCCATTGTTATGGTATGGTCAAAACTTGCAACTTGTGCAGGCGCTGGAGACGCTCGATCTAAAGCATTTCGATTTTAATTTGCGGTAAACATCAGCGCTGACCTTGATCAAGCAGGGTTTTGCGTCTTAGCCTGGGGGTATTCCTGACGTTGAATGTCGCGTTCTTCGTTCGTCATGAATATTTCCCCACTAAATCGGGGAATTTACAGGAAGTCTCCCGAGAGTCTGTACATATCTAGATCGCATTACCTTGCAGAATTGCCCCGTCCTGTGACTGAGCCCAAATATTCCATGACCGAAGCGCGAACGGATTGCTCGCCCCGATTGCGTGCGTTGTCAATCACGGCTTTTACCTCGGTCAGATTGCTTCGCATCAAAATGTTTTTGACAGGCCCGATCGAGGCAGGTCGCATCGACAGCGACCGCAAGCCTATGGCGGTCAGGCATAACGCTTCAATTGGCCGACCTGCGTCTTCGCCACAAAAACTCAGGTGTGTTCCCGTTTCGCGACACCGAGAGATAATGTCTTCAATAAAGGTAAGAAAACTCACGTTTAGGGTGTCGTAGCGACGTCTCACGCGTTCATTTTCACGGTCTGCTGCAAAAAAGAACTGCTTTAGATCATTGCCCCCGATGGACAAAAACTCAACTTCTGAAAAAAACCGACGCGATGCAAAGGCCAGTGCAGGCGTTTCAAGCATTGACCCGGTTGTAATATTCTCGGGTAATAAATGCCCTAATTTTTTCTCGCGTTCGATCGCCTTGTCCATCTCGGCAATTCCAGCTGCATATTCGGAATATTGAGCAACAAAAGGAAACATGACGGACAACGGCCGCCCCTTTGCCGCACGTAACAGAGCTTGCAGCTGCATGCGCATGACCCCTGGCTTGTCCAGCCCGACACGAATGGCACGCCACCCAAGTGCGGGATTGGGTTCGTCAGCCGGTTTCATGTAAGGCAGGACTTTGTCCGACCCAATATCCAACGTACGAAACACAACCCGCTTGTCGCCTGCCGCATCCATGACCCGCGAATAGATATCCACCAGTTCGGTTCGCTTGGGCATCTTATTGCGGATAAGGAATTGAAGCTCGGTTCGAAAAAGTCCTACGCCTTCTGCACCAGAGCTTGCAAGAGACGGCAAATCTGCCATTAGGCCTGCGTTCATGTGCAGCTCAATCCTTTCTCCACAAGGGGTTACACAGGCCCGATCCCGAATGGACGCATAGCGCTGCTGGGCTTGTGCCTGCATGGCTATCTTGTCACGAAAGGCGGTGACCACTGTTTCATCGGGCCGCAAATGGGCGATCCCCTGATCGCCATCAATCATGACGTGGTCGCCATTCAAGGCTTCGTTGGTGATATTGCCGGTGTTGATCACAAGAGGAATGGCCAAAGCGCGTGCCACAATAGCCGCATGACTGCCGACGGATCCCTCTTCTAAAATGACGCCGCGCAACTTGCGGCCATACTCCAGTAGATCACCCGGTCCGATGTTGCGTGCTACAAGGACCGGATCGTCGGGCATTTCGGCCCCTGTCTCGCGCCCCTGTCCAGTCAGGATCCGAAGAAGTCTGTTGGATAAATCATCCAGATCCTGCAGCCTTTCGCGCAAGTATGTATCCGCAACTGATTTCAAACGGGCTTTTGCTGCGGATTGTTCTTTCTCAACAGCAGCTTCTGCAGATAGGCCGTTGCTTATGTCTTCCTCCATGCGGCGCATCCAGCCTTTGGAATTGGCAAACATCCTGTAAGCTTCGAGGACCTCAATTTGTTCTGCATCCTGCGTGTCGGCCAAGAGTTGGTCGACGCTGACCCGCAGGTCGTCAACAGCAGCTTGCAAACGCGCCATTTCGGTTTCCGGGTCATCAGTGACAAAATGGGTTACAACAACGCGTGGTTCATGCAGCCAGATATGACCCTCTGCTGTGCCTTCTTGTCCAACACTTCCACGGAACATCACAGGTTGTGTGTGACGGGCCTTCAGCGCGGCCCCTTCGCCCACAAATGCGCCCAGCTCGGTCATTTCGGCCAAGACCATAGCCACAACCTCAAGCGCGTAGATCTCGTCTTGGGTAAAATCGCGGCTGTCTCTTGTTTGCACGACCAACACACCCAGTTTTTCGCCCAAGCGCTGGATTGGGACACCCAGAAAACTGGAATAAATCTCTTCGCCCGTTTCTGGCATATAACGGAACCCGGGTTCTGCGGGGGCCACTGGTGTGCTGACGACTTTGCCGTAGCGGGCGACCTGACCTACCAAACCTTCGCCCAAGCGCATACGCGTTTCATGCACGGCCCCGGCATTCAGGCCTTCTGTTGCGCAAAGCTCCAGCGTTTCGTCATCGCGAAACAGATAGATAGAACACACTTCGGTGCCCATGCTGTCAGCAGTCAAGTGGGTTATCCGGTCAAGACGCGCTTGCCCGGCTGCCTCTACCGCCATGGTATCGCGCAGTCTGCCCAAAAGCTTTCGGCTTTCGCTTTCGCGCGTTCTTTCCCGCCTGTCCGACATCGTCTTGGCGGCCTCCCTTTTGCTTGCACTCAGCTATAAGCCAAGTGCGACAAAAGGAAAACGGGAATACACTTTGGGATCGGTTGCAAGCTGCAATCAAACCAAAAAATAAGCGTATTTCCTAAATTGAGTGTAATTTTCCACCTTTTGAGACCGCTCTGACCTGTGCAACGGCAGCGATCGGGCGTCTGTTTGTGGAATCCGTTTTGCAAAAACCAGCGCTGAGCGGTACGCAATGGACCGCATTTCGTTTGCGCAGTGGTCAAAGTTGATGTCGCGGCCCACCGTTTGGCGAGTTTTTCAGCCGAGCTTTTCCAGCTCAAATGCGTCATGCAGCGATTGCACAGCCAGCTCCATATATTTGCGATCTACCAAAACGGAAATTTTGATTTCTGATGTGGCGATGACCTTAATGTTGATACCTTCATTCGACAGGGTTTCGAACATTTTGGCCGCAACGCCAGATTGACTGCGCATTCCGATCCCGACGGCCGATATTTTTGCAACATCTGTGTCCGCGACCAACCCGCGAAAGTTCAGTTCTCCGCGATCTTTGGCAGCATTCAAAGCAGTTTCAGCTCGCAGAACCTGATCGGTTGGGCAGCTGAATGTCATGTCGGTACGACCATCATCGGCAATATTCTGGATAATCATATCCACATTTACGCTGGCCTCTGCCAAGGGGCCGAAAATTGCCGCTGCAATGCCCGGGCGATCTGCGACGGATACCAAAGTCATTTTGGCCTCGTCGCGGCTATAGGCGATACCAGATACGGGTCGATTTTCCATAACGTCCTCCTCGTCGCAGACCAGTGTGCCGGCCTCGTCGGATTGTTCTTCAAAGCTTGATAATACGCGCAATCGCACCTTGTAGCGCATTGCCAGTTCGACCGAGCGGGTCTGCAAAACCTTGGCACCAAGGCTGGCCAGCTCCAGCATTTCTTCAAATGCGATCCGATCCAGTTTGCGGGCTTTGTCTGCTATTCTTGGGTCAGTGGTGTAAATGCCGTCCACATCGGTGTAAATATCACAGCGTTCGGCGTTAAAAGCGGCAGCAAATGCAACCGCGGTTGTGTCCGACCCACCGCGGCCAAGCGTTGTGATCCGGCCCTCTGAACTCACACCCTGGAACCCGGCTACAACAGCAACGCGCATCCCCTCGTCGAATTTGCCAAGCAGATTGTCAGTCGGGATGGCTTCTATGCGGGCAGAGGCGTGGGCGGCGGTGGTCTGGACCGGGACTTGCCATCCTTGCCAACTGCGTGCGGGTACATCCATTTCCTGCAACGTCAATGCCATCAGGCCTGCCGTTACGTTTTCGCCAGAGCTGACGACCGCGTCATATTCGCGGGCATCGTACAACGGGGATGTCTCGCCCACCCAATTTACCAGTTCGTTTGTTTTGCCAGACATCGCTGACACGATGACGATGACGTCATAGCCTTTGGCGACTTCGACCCCTACGCGTTTGGTGGCGCGTCTGATACGATCCAACGTGGCAACCGAAGTGCCGCCGAACTTCATCACAAGAATGGGCATTGTACGTCCTGAATCCTTTTACCCCTGCTCTGGTCGAACTGGGAATATGATACCCAGCCTTCGGGTGCAAGGCGTGGGCGGCTCAGGTCCGTTTAGTAGACATGATCCCGACCATCCCAGGTTTGAAAACACCCAGTGTTCGCAAGCGACAGATTGTCGAACCTTTCAAGCAATCCCTGTGCTGACTGCGTGGCGTCTATATCAGCCGTGCCGCCGCCCATATCCGTCTGCACCCATCCCGGATGATAAACACCGACGGCGATGCCGAGACCAGACAAATCAGAGGCAAGGTTGCGCCCCAAATTCAAAACAGCTGCCTTGGAAGCCCTATAGATATAACTGCCGCCCGGTGCATTCGTATGTGATGCCATCTGACTGCCGATGATTGCAATTTTGGCGGTGTCCGGTATTTGTAGATTTGGTAGTAGCGACTGAATCGTTAAAAAAACGCCGGTCACATTCGCGGCAAAGGTTGCGGCCCAAAGATCGCTGCCATACCCGTCCGCGAGATTTTGCCCTTTATCAAGATAAATACCCGCATTGCACACAAGCAGATCGAGAGGCTGACTGTCCAATTTTGTAGCCAGATCAGATTGGCTTTCTGGATCTGTGACATCCAGCGCATAGCCGGCACTACCGTCACGGGACGTGCTGATAACATGATCCCCACGGCCCATCATCTGCGTCCGCATCGCGGCACCGATACCGCGATTCGCACCTGTAATAAGGACGTTCATCAGTTCGCTTTCCGTGTTGGTGTAAATGGAAGAGCGGCGATCGGAATTCCGTCGTCGATCAACTTCTTGGCATCTTCTTGCTTGGCTTCGCCACGTATCCAACGTTCGGGGCTGGTCCCTTCATGGATCGCGCGCGCCTCTTCGGCGAAACGTGTGCCGACGTCTTCGGAATTGGCTTCGACATGGGTGCGAATTTTTGCCAATGCGGCTTCGGATTCAGACACAGGTTGGCTTAGTGGGGCTGTGTCGCGTGTGCTGACTGATGGCGCCATCATCGCCTTTTCTACCTTGGTTTCACCACACACCGAACACACGACCAGTCCGGCAGCCTGCAACTTATCAAACGCCGCTGCGGACTTAAACCAGCTGTCAAAGCTATGACCTTTGGCACATTTCAGCGTAAATTGAATCATTTAGTCCCCACAATCCGAACGCTCTGCATAGCCCTATTATCTGCGCAGCCTATGATTAATATCAAGACCCGCCATGTCGCAAGCCGCGCTTGGGTGACCCTTGTGAGATCAAACCATCACCAGCTTAGCGTTTGCCTCCGTCTGAGGGGGGTGGCTAAGCTGTTAGCAACATCGCAGCGTGTCATGGTCTTTTCTGCATGATACGGGCGCTCTTGACCTGACGGCGCCACGACAGTAACCACCTCATGTGGCGATTTGTTACCGGATTGTGGGCCACGTTAAACATGCCGCTAAAAGGTCAGCCGAAAGCCCCCTTTCGCTTGGCCGGAACGGGGTTTTTTTGTGGGCTGGAATGCCTTGGGAGATGGGAAATGATCAAAAGGCACAAACGCACAAATCTGGTCCATGGTGGCACGCGGCGCAGCCAGTGGGGTGAATTGAGCGAAGCGATTTTTCTGACCCAGGGGTTCGCATATGACAGTGCCGAGGCCGCCGAGCAGCGGTTTATCGAGGCAGGGCCCGACGAATATATTTACGCACGTTACGGAAACCCCACGGTCGCAATGTTCGAAGAGCGTATCGCTCTGCTGGAAGGGGCCGAGGCCGGGTTTGCAACGGCATCTGGAATGGCTGCGGTAAACGGCGCGCTGATGTCTATGCTCAAAGCTGGAGACCACGTCGTTGCTGCGCGCGCCCTTTTCGGATCCTGCTTGTATATACTTGAAAATATTTTGCCGCAGTTTGGGGTAGAGGTCAGTTTTGTTGATGGGGCCGATTTGGATCAATGGCGCGCGGCCGTGCGGCCTGATACATCGGCAGTTTTCTTTGAGAGCATGTCTAATCCCACGCTTGAGCTGGTGGATATTGCGGCGGTTTCGCAGATCGCCCACGCGCATGATGCTGTGGTGATTGTTGACAATGTCTTTTCCACGCCAATCTACAGCGATGCAATCGCGCAGGGTGCAGATGTGGTGGTGTATTCTGCAACCAAACATATTGATGGACAGGGACGCGCCCTTGGGGGCGTGATTCTCGGAACCCAGACTCAGATACGAAAAGTGGTTGAACCCTACATGAAGCACACAGGTGGGGCGATGAGCCCCTTTACTGCGTGGCTTTTGCTTAAGGGATTAGAGACCATGGATCTGCGTGTACGCGCACAAACAGCAAGTGCGGGCCAGATTGCAGATGCCCTTGTTGGAACACCCGGTATCGCAAATGTGTGCTATCCAGGACGCGCCGATCATCCACAATATGAACTGGCCATGCGGCAGCTGGGGGCTGGTGGTACGGTAGTGTCATTTGCGCTTGAAAACGGCAAAAAGGCAGCTTTCGACTTTATGAACAAATTGGATATAATATTGATATCCAACAATTTGGGGGACGCTAAATCGATTGCGACGCATCCCGCCACCACAACGCATCAGCGTTTGAGTGCTGAGCAAAGAAACATTTTGGGAATCTGCGATGGATTGATCCGTTTATCCGTGGGCTTGGAAGACCCAGCAGATTTGATTGAAGACCTGAAAACAGCTCTCTTGACTGCCGCTTAGGTTGTTTTGAGAAATCGTCAAGGTTTGGCGCTGCAACTATTAAATTGGCAATTTGCGTGAGAGTGCCTAGTTTATTCAGGTGTCGGACGAGAGGGCACCAAACATGAACCGTTATACGCCGAATATACAAAGCGCTCCAAACCAGGATGAAGTCCGGGAGGCCTTGGATGTGCTAAAGACTTGGGCGCGCACCGCGCACGATGATGAAATTGCTGCAATGGATCCGGGGCTCGCTGGCATGCTGGATCCGGCGAAGGCCTACCCGGAGCTAGCACGCGATTACCCTGAGAGTTTCAGTGTGGATCCAGCGTACAAATCGAGCCTGCCTGATTTGCAAAATGGTCCGGCCTCTTTGATCCGTGGCGCCAACCGCCCAATCCAACATGTCGGGATCTCAAACTTCCGCCTTCCATTGCGGTATCACACCCGTGACAACGGCGATCTGACGCTTGAAACCAGTGTGACGGGAACAGTTAGTCTTGATGCGGACAAAAAAGGCATCAACATGTCGCGGATCATGCGGTCCTTCTATCGGCATGCGGATGAACAATTCAGCTTTGAGGTCATCGAGGCAACGTTGGATGATTACAAGGCTGATCTGGAAAGTCTGGACGCCCGGATCGGCTTGCGGTTTTCTTTTCCGGTAAAGGTGAACAGCCTTCGCTCGGGTTTGGCCGGATATCAATACTACGATATCATGCTGGAATTGTTTGAGCGCGAGGGCGTCCGATATCAGATCATGCATCTTGATTACGTCTATAGCTCGACCTGCCCCTGTTCGCTGGAGCTATCAGAACATGCCCGCAGGACGCGGGGGCAGTTGGCGACGCCCCATTCCCAGCGGTCGGTCGCGCGGTTGTCGGTCCAAGTGTTGCATGGTGAAACGCTGTGGTTCGAAGATTTGATCGACATTTGTCGCACCGCCGTTCCGACCGAGACACAGGTGATGGTCAAACGAGAAGACGAACAAGCCTTTGCCGAGCTGAATGCCGCTAACCCGATCTTTGTCGAAGATGCCGCGCGTCTGTTCGCATCGGGTCTGGAAAAAGACGCGCGGATCGGTGATTTTCGTGTGGTGGCCAGCCATCAGGAAAGCCTTCACAGCCATGATGCGGTGTCGGTGCTGACCCAAGGCGATACTTTTGCAGCAGACAGCATTGATCCGCGTGGCTTTGCGTCTTTGATACACGTCGGCTAACGACGGCTGCTTGACACCGACGGAGCATGCGGCCAACCCTTTGGTTATGTTTGACGTACGTCCAGTTGGGTATGTGATAGGGTGGATGGTGATTGCGCTTGGCGTCGCCATGCTCCCGCCGTTTTTAGTCGACTTTTTCAATGACAACAGTCCTTGGGTCTTTTTGGAAAGCGCAGCCGTTACCATTTTGATCGGGGGGTTTACTGTTTTGGCAACAGCGAACGGTGTCACCTCTCGGCTGTCCATCCAGCAGACCTTTTTGCTGACGACAGGTGTCTGGGTTGTTTTACCAGTTTTTGGAGCTGTTCCGTTCGTGCTCGGCGCGACCGATTCATCCTATACCGATGGTTTTTTCGAGGCCATGTCCGGATTGACCACAACAGGGTCGACCGTCTTTTCCGGTTTGGATCAACTGCCTCAGGGCCTGCTTCTCTGGCGCGGCTTGCTTCAATGGATTGGAGGTATCGGAATCATCGTGGTTGCCATGGTGTTCCTGCCTGAATTACGGGTTGGTGGCATGCAGGTCTTCAGAACAGAAGGCTTTGACACCATGGGTAAAATTTTGCCACGGGCCACGCAAATCTCGTCTTCTATCTCCTCAATATACCTAGGACTGACGCTGGCTTGTATGCTTGCATACGGTCTTACAGGGATGTCGTGGTTCGAGGCGACAGTCCATGCTTTGACCACAGTATCAACTGGGGGGTTTGGAACATCGGATACATCGTTTGCGACCTATTCAGGTGCCACACAATATGTGGCTGTCGTTTTTATGATCCTCGCCGCTTTGCCTTTTGTACGCTATGTCCAGATGATAGCAGGGGACAGGCTCGCGATCACACGAGACGCGCAATCAAGGGCTTTTGTAATCACCATTTTAGTATTGGTCGCGCTTGCATCATTGGCACTTTGGAACACTTTGGACCACGGCGTTGAACAAGCGTTTCGTGAATCACTTTTTAACATCACCTCCATTATTTCAGGCACTGGCTATGCAAGCGCTGATTACATGGCGTGGGGACCGTTTCTGGTGGCTGTGTTCTTTTTTATCGGTTTGATCGGGGGATGCGCGGGGTCTACTGCGTGTTCGGTCAAGATTTTTCGATATCAAATCCTGTTTGCATCTGTGAAGCTTCAATTGCAGCGCATTCGCTCGCCTCATGGTGTCTTTGTGCCACGCTTCGAAGGCCGACGGATCGGCGAAGATGTCTTATCCTCGGTCATGTCATTTTTTGTCTTTTTTGTTGTAACCTTGGGTTTGTTCACTGTTGCACTGGCGCTGACGGGGCTGGATTTCATAACATCGCTCAGTGGCGCTGCTGCGGCATTGGGAAATATTGGTCCTGGGCTTGGTGATGAAATCGGTCCTTCGGGAAATTTTGGTGGTTTGAATGATACTGCAAAGTGGCTTTTGTCAGCAGCTATGTTATTGGGGCGGCTAGAGCTTTTGGCTGTTTTTGCCATTTTCACGATCAAATTTTGGAGAGACTAGATCATGAAACGACCCTTGGGTGCGCAAATCTCACATATGCTAAAGGCACGCGGCGTTGATGTCATCTTTGGCATTCCCGGTGTTCATAACGTTGAAATGTATCGCGGAATAGAAGAGGCCGGAATCACGCACGTACTTGCGCGCAATGAAATGGGCGCTGGATTTATGGCGGATGGCTATGCAAGGGCATCTGGCAGGCCGGGTGTTTTGTATGTCATCACCGGGCCCGGGTTGACCAACGCCATGACCCCGCTGGGACAAGCCGACAGCGACAGCGTGTCCGTGTTGGCAATTTCGTCTTGTCTGGATGAGGTTGCAGCGACCAAAGGGCAGTTGCACCAGATGCGAGATCAGCGGGCTGCGGCAGCCTGTGTCACGGCTGCCTCGGACGAGGCGCGCAATGCAGAGAGTGCCTACAGGCTCATCGACCGTGCCTTTGAAGCCTTTGCGGTTGATCGTCCGCGTCCACGCCATATTCAGGTGCCCATTGCGGAACTTGGCCGGTTGGCAGTCGCTCCGCCCGCTGCGCGTGCCCGGTCTGCGCGCGCGTCTGCGTCTCACGATCAAATCACTCAGGTTGCAACCCGACTGTTGGCGGCGCAGCGACCTTTGTTTGTCTTTGGAGGCGGCGCAGTCAAAGGCGCAGATGCGGTGCCGCATCTGTTGCAGCAAACCGGGGCGGCCGCCCTGACGACCTACGCGGGTCGCGGAATTGTTCCGCCCGGACATCCCCAAAGCTTTGGGGCAAGCCTCGCGCGTCCCGAAACAGCAGACATCGCTGCGCAGGCTGATCTGGTTATTGCGGTCGGAACAGAGTTGTCCGAAGTTGATCTCTGGAGGTCGCATCTGGGCCATACTGCGCCAATGATCCGTGTGGACATTGATGCGGCAATTTTTGATGGTCTTCAGGAGGGTGACACAGGCATCCTGGGAGACGCAGCACAGTTTTTGCCAGCACTCAGTTTGGCAATTGCCGCGCGAACCGGGGACTGCGCACCGAAATGGGATCTGTTAGAAATTGCAGATACCAAGGCACGGTTCCGTGCCGAGACCGAGGCTGAACGCCCCGGCATTGCGCGTATTGCAGATGCATTGTCTGCGGCAATGCCTCGGGATTTGATGGTCTACTCGGATATGACGCAATTTGCATATGTGGCCAAAGAGATCTGGGAAATGCAGCGGCCGGGTCACTGGCATCATCCATTTGGGTACGGCACCCTTGGATACGGTATGCCAGCGGCGATTGGCGGGGCAGTGGCGCGCGCCGGCATGCCGACACTTGCCATGGTTGGAGACAGTGGGTTTCAATACACACTCCAAGAGCTTGGCACTGCCGTGGAGCTGGGTCTTGGCCTTCCAATCCTGCTCTGGGACAATGGCAAGCTGAAAGAAATTGAGGACAGCATGGTCGCAAGTCAGATCGCGCCCAATGCTGTGGTTGCGCGCAATCCTGATTTTCTGGCTCTTGCCCGTGCCTACGGGGCACATGCGACCCAGCCTTGTGACCTGAATGCTTTGATTTCCGACATCAACGCAGCGTTTACAGCCGACGTGCCCACTTTGATCCGCGTCACTCCAGCCATTAAAAACAGCTAAAGTGTCTGTTCAACACCGGGTCATGTGTGACTGCCGAAAATCAGAACCTCAACAAATGGTCGCGAGGATTTCAGATATCCAAGCACCAGCGCATGATGGCCTTTTGCGCATGCAGACGGTTTTCGGCTTCGTCAAATATAACTGACTTGGGGCCATCCATGATCTCAGAGGTGACCTCTTCGCCACGGTGTGCAGGCAGGCAGTGCATGAAAAGTGCGTCGGGTTTGGCATGACGCATCAATTCGTCATTCACCTGATACTGGCGCAGCATGTTATGGCGGCGTTCTCGCGAACTTTGTGCATCATGCATGCTGACCCAAGTGTCCGTTACCACCAAATCAGCGCCATCAACGGCCTTGATCGGGTCACGTTCGATTTGGACAGAGACACCTGCATTCCGGGCAAGGCCCACAAACTCCATTTCGGGATCCAGTTGTACCGGTCCCGTGAACGTCAGGTCAAACCCGAATTGTGCTGCTGCATGCAGGAAAGACGCGCAGACATTGTTGCCATCGCCAGTCCAAACCACCTTTTTCCCGGCTATAGGGCCGCGGTGTTCTTCAAAGGTCATGACATCCGCCATGATTTGGCAGGGGTGCGTGCGATCGGTCAAGCCGTTGATGACTGGCACTGTGGCAAATTCCGCCATTTCATGCAGGACGCTTTCATCAAACGTGCGGATCATGATCAGATCGACAAAACGGCTGAGCACACGTGCAGTGTCTGCAATTGTTTCCCCATGCCCTAGTTGCATGTCACTGCCTGACAGAACCATAGATTGACCGCCCATCTGACGCACGCCAACATCAAAACTGACGCGGGTCCTTGTGGAGGGTTTTTCAAAAATCAGCGCAACAACATGGCCAGTAAGAGCCTGTTCATCGTCCAAAGCACCCTTCGGACGGCCAGCGCGCGCATTTTTGATCAAGCGCGCATTGTCGATAATATTGCGCAGCGCATCTGGCTTCGTTTTGTGTATATCAAGAAAGTGGTTCACGGCTTGGCCTTTTCTATCGCCTGCGCCACCTGTTCGAGGCGCGACAGTGCCTCGGACGCCTCGTCATCGCTGAGCGTCAGCGCGGGCAACAGGCGCAGTGTATTTTCTGCTGCGGGAATGGTGATCAGTTGGGCGTCATAGGCTGCCTGCACCACATCACCAACGGGTGTTACGCAAACGAGACCCAACATCAGACCTGTGCCGCGAACTTCGGAAAAGACATCTGGATGACTGGCCACAAGGGCCTCTAGTCCTTGACGCAGACGGCCTGCCACGCCGGTGACATGATCCAGAAAGCCGTCTTCAGTGACGGTGTCCATAACAGCGCAGCCCACCGCACAGGCAAGAGGATTTCCACCATAAGTCGACCCATGTGTGCCCTTGGTCATGCCCGCGGCTGCCTCTTCGGTTGCCAGCACAGCGCCAAGTGGGAAACCGCCGCCAATGCCTTTTGCCACCATCATGATATCAGGCGATATGCCCGCCCATTCATGAGCAAACAGCCGACCGGTCCGGCCCATGCCGCATTGAACCTCGTCAAGGATCAAGAGTGCGTCGGTCGTATCGCACAGATCGCGCAACCCTTTCAAACATACGTCGGGCAGCGGGCGAATGCCGCCCTCTCCCTGAATAGGTTCCACGATAACTGCGGCAGTCTTGTCTGTAATGGCCGCTTTCAGTGCCTCGTGATCGCCCCAGGCCACATGTGTGAATCCCGGCATCAGTGGACCGAATCCTTCGGTCAGTTTGTCTGCACCGGCCGCTGCAATCGCCCCGGTGGAACGCCCGTGAAACGCACCCGTGATCGTCACAATCTCGATACGATCGGTCTGGCCTTTGTCATGCCAGTATTTGCGCGCCATCTTCAGAACCAGTTCACAGGATTCAGTACCAGAATTGGTAAAGAAAACCGTATCAGCAAAACTCGCATCCACGAGTTTTTGCGCGAGGGCTTCTTGTTGAGGGATTTCGTACAGGTTGGAAACATGCCAAACGGCATTCGCCTGATCAGTAAGGGCCTGCACAAGCGTCGGGTGACAATGCCCCAACAAGGTCACAGCAATACCAGCACCCATATCCAGAAAACGTCGACCGTCTGCTTCCGTCAACCAAGAGCCTTCGCCCTTAACAAAGTGCAAAGGTGCGCGGGAATATGTAGGCAATACCGGTGTTATCATCGGTCGGGTCCCTTTTTGGCTGGAGGCTGCGTCTTTGCCAAGACGCCGCGAAACGGTCAAGCTAGATGAAGAGAGGACAACAAAACAAGTGACACGGCGCTGTGCGTGTCAACGTCACGATCAGAATTTTTTTCGTCGAAGGGTGTTTGTTCTGTCCATGCCGTGGGCTTAGCGGGTTTGACCCCACTTTGGCAAGCCCCCAAAAACCTCATCCCAATTCAGCCAAACGCGCGACTGCCTCCTGCAGCTTGCTTGCCTCTTCTTCGCGTATGGCCAGATTTGCCTTGGTTTCTGCGATGACCTCATCCGGCGCCGAAGCAAGGAATTTCGGATTTTTCAGCCGCCCCGCCATGCCGCCTATCTCCTTGGCCAGTTTCGTCAGGCTTTTGTCCAGTCGCGCTTTTTCCTTTGCGACATCGATGATGCCATCCAGTGGCAGTCCAAAGGTTGCGCCCGGAATCGGAATGGTCACTGTTCCCTTGGGGAAATCGGCGACGTGTTCTGCGGTCTGCACCTTTGTTTCACGGCGGATCATAGCAGAATTGGCGTCCCATGCTGACTGCGCATCTGTATCAATGTCGCGGACCAGAAGCGGGATTTCCGCGCTGGCCCTGACCCCCATCTGAGCCCGGGCAGACCGGATGCCGTCGATCAGGGCGATCACCAGCGCAATCTCTTTTTCGGCCTTGGGGTCAACGGCATCTGCGGCCGGGTCTTCCGGCCAATCGCCATGCACCAACATTTTGGGGCGATCACAAAGGCTACCCCAAAGCTCTTCTGTGACAAAAGGCATGATCGGATGCAGCATCAACAGGATTTGATCCAATGACCATGCCAATGTGGCCAGCGTTTCTGTTTTGGCCCCTGCATCTTCGCCATAGATTGACGGTTTGGAGAATTCGATGAAACGGTCGCAAAATGTGCCCCAGGTAAAGGCATACAGCGCCAGTGCCGCGTCATTGAACCTATAGTTTGTCAGTGCCTCGTCAACGGTTTCGCGGGTTTTGGCGATTTCTCCGATGATCCATTTGTTGACGGTCTGCGTGGTTTCAGGCCGCGCACCGGTATGGTTTTCAAACGCCCCGTTCATAGAGGCAAACCGCGCCGTGTTCCAAAGCTTGGTCGCAAAGTTGCGGTAGCCTTCGATCCGTTTCTTATCGAGCTTCAGCACGCCGCCAAGGCTGGCCATAGCCGCATTGGTGAACCGCAGCGCGTCGGCGCCGTATTCATCGATGATGTCAAGTGGATCGACCACATTGCCCAGAGATTTGGACATTTTGCGACCTTTATCGTCGCGGACAAGGCCGTGCAGGTAGACGTCGTGGAAGGGGATCTGATCAACGACGGCGAGCTGCATCATCATCATTCGGGCGACCCAGAAAAAGAGGATGTCCTGTCCCGTGACCAGCACGCTTGTCGGGAAAAAGCGCCTCAGGTCGTCGGTTTGCTCTGGCCATCCTAGTGTACCAATCGGCCAGAGACCTGAGGAAAACCAAGTATCCAAGACGTCAGGGTCACGCGTTAATACAGCGTCGCTGCCCGCCATTGCCTGAGCTGCTGCTTTGGTTTCTGCACAGTACTGTTCGCCGTTTTGGTCAAACCACACAGGAATCTGATGCCCCCACCAGAGTTGGCGGCTGATGCACCATGGTTCAATGTTTTCAAGCCAGTGGTAATAGGTTTTCTCGCCGCTCTCGGGAACAATTTTTACAGTACCGTCCTTGACCGCGTCCAGAGCAGGACCAACGATTTTGGCTGCATCCACGAACCATTGGTCGGTCAGCATCGGCTCTATCACGACCTTGGACCGATCGCCAAAGGGCTGCATGATGGCTTTTGCCTCGATCAAGGGCACGTGGGCCGCAGGATCGTCCTCTTCACCCAGTTTGGTGCCCAGACGCACGTCATCGGCGCGGGTCATGACGGCCAGACCCTCGGCGGTAATTTCAGACACCACAGCCTTGCGGGCCTCGAACCGGTCCATCCCGCGCAGGTGGTCGGGGACGAGGTTGACTGCATCGACCTCGGCTTCGGTCAGGGTCTTTTCTCCTTTGGCCACCGCCAGCGCCAGCGCGGCAGCCTCGGCATAAGGGGCGCCATCGGCTCGCAACGCGCCGCGTGTGTCCATCAGGCGGTAACAAGGAATCCCACCACGTTTGGCCACACCATAGTCGTTGAAATCATGCGCGCCTGTAATCTTGACCGCGCCAGAGCCGAATTCGGGGTCGGGATAATCATCTGTGATGATCGGAATCAACCGGCGATGTTCTTTGGGTCCAACCGGTATTTCGCACAGCTGCCCGACAATGGGCGCGTAACGGTCGTCCGACGGATGTACCGCCACGGCACCATCGCCTAGCATGGTTTCCGGGCGGGTCGTCGCGATCGAGATATAGTCTCGTGTTTCGCGCAGGGTGACAGTCCCGTCTTCGTCCTTTTCGACATATTCATAGGTGGCCCCGCCCGCGAGCGGATATTTAAAGTGCCACATGTAGCCCGGGGTTTCGACGTTTTCGACCTCTAGATCACTGATCGCGGTTTCAAACTTTGGGTCCCAGTTTACCAAACGCTTGCCCCGATAGATGAAGCCTTTGTTATACATCTCAACAAACACGCGAATGACGGCATCGTGAAAATTGCCGTCCTCGCCCTCGGGCGCATTCGGCGCGCCCGACATGGTAAATGCCTCACGCGACCAGTCGCAGGACGCACCAAGACGTTTTAACTGGCCTATAATCGTGCCGCGGGATTTCTTTTTCTGCTCCCAAACACGCAAGGTGAAGGCATCGCGACCCATATCGCGCCGCGGTGGTTCGCCGTTTGCAGCCATTTCGCGTTCGGTCACCATCTGCGTGGCGATCCCCGCGTGATCCGTACCCGGTTGCCATAGCGTGTCAAAGCCGCGCATGCGGTGCCAGCGGATCAAGATGTCTTGAAGTGTGTTGTTAAACGCATGTCCCATATGCAGCGATCCGGTCACATTGGGGGGGGGGATCATGATGCTAAAGGCGTCATTACGACGCTTATTCGCCCCTGCTGCAAAGGCACCAGTACTTTCCCAGGCTTTTGTAATGCGGGCTTCGGCCTCTGCGGCGTTAAAGCTGTCAGCAATTGTCATGGGGGCGGGCCTTTCGTGCATTTACCGGTTTGGAATGATGTAACCAAACCTGGAACGCGGGGAAAGGGCCAAAGACCCTCCTAAAGTCCAACCCGAGCCTATCATCAGGAAATAAAAAAACGGCGACACATGGGAGGAATGTGTCGCCGTTTCAGTCCACGGGTGCCCAAAGGGAGGAGAGGGCGACCCGATCTGTTGTGCCGAGCGTCTTGACGATCAGCGAAATCCGTGACGGTGGCGCAAGGGAGGAAGCGCGCCACCGTCGAGATGTTCCTACGCCTTGGGAGGAGGTAAGGCGCCGGAAGGTTGGACACTTGCGTCAGGGAGGAGGCGACGCGCCGGTCCGGTTATTGAACAAGCCGCAGGGAGGAGGACGCGGTCTGTCCAAATCACTTAATGTCTTTGCGCCTCTTCCCAGGCGACGCTGTTTAGCATGGAACGATCCAAGCCCAGATCGGCCAGATCACGTCCGCTGATGGACTGAAGTTCTGCCAGAGTGCGTCGGTACGCTCTGTACTGAGCCACGCGGCGGGTTGCGCTGTGCGCAACTGCTGCAATGCGGTCGGCCAAAGACGAAGAATTGTTTAGCTGTACAAGTGCCATGGTCTCATCCGCCTTTTCTGTTCTTTCGTTTGCGTTGTCGCTAACATGCGCCTATTGCTGCGATTGCACAATGCACATTGCTGCAATGCAGCTATGCAACAAATGCAAGGGGTTGCGATGGATTTAAAGTGCTGAAGATCTATGCAGCAATCGGGTGGTTGACGTTGCACAACTTCCCACCATTTTATGTCGCGAACGCCTTTGTATTGTGCACGGGTTCGATCGTTGCAAATGACCATTCATCAAGGTAGCTGTTATTTATGTCCGTAACTTCCGAAGAAATCCGCGCCGTCCTGTCCAGCATCTCGGCACCCGAAGGTGGAACACTCATTTCACGTGACATGATTCGTGCATTGACAATCGAGGGCGATCAGGTGCGTTTCGTCATCGAGGGACGTGATGTGACCGAAGCGCAAATGCTTGAACCAACACGGGCTGCCGCCGAAGCGGCTGTTGCTGCCCTACCGGGTGTTGCAAAGGTGCAGGCCTTGCTTACAGCGCATGGTCCGGCCGCAAAACCACAAGCCCCACCATCGTTAAAGGTCGGTGGACATCCAAAGCCGCAAGACGGACCAATCCGACCGACCGGCGTAGACCGCATTCTGGCTGTGGCATCTGGCAAAGGTGGCGTGGGAAAGTCGACAGTGTCCTCCAACCTTGCGGTTGCTCTCGCGAGGTCTGGCCGTCGGGTTGGATTGTTGGATGCTGACATCTACGGACCGTCTCAGCCGCGCATGATGGGTGTGAACAAACGCCCTGCCAGTCCGGATGGTAAAACGATTGAACCTCTGCACGCCCACGGCGTCACCTTGATGTCCATCGGCCTGATGGTTGATCCGGCCAAAGCCGTCGTTTGGCGTGGACCGATGCTAATGGGCGCGTTGCAGCAAATGCTCAGTCAGGTGAAGTGGGGGCAGCTGGACGTGCTGATCGTTGATCTGCCACCCGGTACTGGGGATGTGCAGTTGACTTTATGTCAAAAAACAAAACTGTCGGGTGCTTTGGTGGTCAGTACACCGCAAGACGTCGCCCTGCTGGATGCCCGCAAGGCCATTGATATGTTTAATACGTTAAGCACTCCGGTCTTGGGATTGATCGAAAACATGTCCACGTTCCACTGTCCCAAATGCGGGCATGAATCGCAAATCTTTGGACATGGTGGTGTGGCCGCCGAAGCGAAACACTTGGGTTTGCCCTTTTTGGGCGCGCTTCCGATCGATTTGGACACGCGTCTTGCGGGCGACGCGGGACGTCCGATTGCGGCCGGAGACAGCGTTGTTGCGCAGGCCTATCATCAACTTGCGCAACGGTTGGTAGATGGGGGTATGGCCTAAAGCATTCTTTGGGGCCTTGGCCGCTGAGACAGGCTTATCTTTGGTGATTGCGGTTGCGCGTCAGCCTTGTTCAATTGCCTATAACAGTGCGATACCTTGATCCAAACCCTTAGCGAAGGCCCATTTGATGTCCTTTTTCGGCAAATTACGTGACCGTTTGTTCAAATCTTCGTCCAAATTGGACGAGGGGCTTGACGCCATTGTGGATGATGGAGGCGAAACAACAGACGTTTCCGATATTGAACCGACACCAGCCGATGCCGTTTCGGAACCGCGCGTACCTGAGGCGCCTGAAAATCGGCGTCCGCTGTCTGCGACAGCATCCGAAAACCCAGCGGTCGCACCAAAGGCTGAAAAACCGGGACTGATGTCACGCGTCTTTGGGGGCGGGGCTGTGACCGGTCCGGTCACACGCAGGGTTTTGGACGATGACATGCTGGAAGAGCTCGAAGAGCTATTGATCGCCAGCGATATGGGCGTCGATACTGCCCTTCGCGTCACAGCTAATATGGCCGAAGGACGTTTTGGCAAACGTTTGTCCGCATCCGAAATCAAGTCACTGATGGCAAAAGAGATTGCAGCCATTATGGAGCCTGTCGCACGGCCTTTGCCACTATTCCCCAAAACGCCTCAGGTCATATTGGTGGTTGGCGT
The DNA here is from genome assembly GCA_029251265.1 of Pseudoprimorskyibacter sp. Lineage (GTDB taxonomy): Bacteria > Pseudomonadota > Alphaproteobacteria > Rhodobacterales > Rhodobacteraceae > JAQXDR01. The sequence continues at coordinate 39,538 of JAQXDR010000070.1, forward strand.
GAATGGGTCTGGCAAGACGACCACGATTGGTAAACTGGCCTCGCAGTTTCGGGCTGCGGGGAAATCGGTGGTCATTGCCGCCGGTGATACCTTTCGTGCGGCTGCGGTTCAGCAACTACAGGTTTGGGGGGATCGGGCCGGTGTGCCAGTGTTAACCGCGCCCGAAGGCAGTGATCCCGCCAGTCTTGCATTTGATGCGCTCACTCAGGCGCAGCACGACGGAGCCGATTTGTTGATGATCGACACGGCTGGGCGTCTGCAGAATCGCACAGATCTGATGGAGGAACTGGCCAAGATCGTGCGTGTGATCCGCAAGGTCGATCCCGAGGCACCGCACAATACACTTTTGGTGCTGGATGCGACCACGGGACAAAATGCAATCAATCAGGTTCAGACCTTTCAAAAAATGGCCAATGTGTCCGGGCTGGTGATGACCAAATTGGATGGTACAGCCAAAGGTGGCATCCTTGTCTCGCTGGCAGATAAATTTGGCCTGCCAATCCATGCCATTGGCGTTGGTGAACAGATTGATGACCTTGCGCCTTTTGATCCAGATGACTTTGCCATTGCTTTGACTGGGGCGGATCGCAGGTGATAGACTGGCTGCTTGCCGTCGAAGGAACAGCAGCGGGTGCAAAATTGGCGCTTTGGTTGGCGTTGTTGGCCGCCTTTCTTCACGCAGTCTTTGGTGCGTTGCAAAAGGGGCGTCATGATCCCTGGATCAGCAGAACAGTCATTGATGCCTGGCTGGTGGTTCTGTCTTGTCCCATTGCAATTTTTCTGGTTCCTTGGCCCGAGCCATATTTGTGGCCGATCCTTATCGGTGCCATTCCAATCCACTTTAGTTACAAGTTGCTGCAGGCGCAGGCCTATTCCAAGGGCGCATATACGGTCGTCTATCCGGTGGTGCGAGGGACGGGGCCACTGTTCACAGTCATTGGGGCCTATTTCATCTTTGGGGAAAGCTTTTCTATCGGACAATGGTTCGGTGTCTTCGTATTATTGTCGGGGATCTTTGGGCTGGCGATTTACAACCTCATCTTTCTCGCAACGGATCGCGATACTCTCTTGCCAGCGCTTGGATTGGCTGTTGCGACGGGCCTTTTTGTGGCGCTTTATACCACGTATGACGCCTATGGTATTCGTGCGACCCAGAACCCCTTTACCTTTCTTGCGTGGTTTTTCTTTCTAACGGCACTGGATTTCCCACTTCTTTTTGCAGTGCGGCCTTCGCTTCGACGACGTCTGGGGGCGTTGACACTGCAGCCGTTGCTGTTGCGTGGGCTGGCAGGTGCACTGATTGCCTATGGCAGTTTTGGCGCAATCATGTTGGCAACGCGTCTTGGACAAGTGGGCGAGGCAGCCGTTCTGCGCGAAACATCACCGGTTTTTGCAGCACTGATTGGCTGGCTGGTCTTGCGAGAAACCGTTGGGCCGCGTCGTGTGGCTCTCATGGTCTTGATCGCTTTGGGCGCAGTGGTTGTTGAGTTTGCAGGGTCATGACGTCATATACACCCTATCGTTTTAAAGGTCCGAGGTTCCATGTCTGAAAAATCTGTCTCTCAAGCCCTGAAATCCGCGTTGGAGTTCGGTCCGGTGCTTTTGTTTTTCGTGGCCTATATCTGGCTGCGAGACGAAGTGTTTGTGATCAATGGCGCTGAATACAGCGCATTTGTTCTGATCACTGGCGGATTTGTGGTTCTTGTCGCCCTCACCACCTTTTTGATCTGGAGACTGACAGGCACCGTGAGCAAGATGCAGTTGGTGACCTTGTGTCTTGTCGTTGTCTTTGGCGGGCTGACTGTGTGGCTGAATGATGAGCGGTTCATCAAGATGAAGCCAACCATAATATACCTGATTTTCGCGGGTATCCTTGGGGTTGGACTGCTGCGCGGACAAAGCTATTTGAAAATCGTCATGGGTGAGCTGATGCCAATGCGCCCAGACGGCTGGTTGATTCTAACACGCAGGTTCACCCTATTTTTTGTTGGTCTTGCCGTTGCCAATGAGCTTGTATGGCGGTTTATGAGCACCGATGCTTGGGTGAACTTCAAGACCTTCGGTCTCACCGCTGCGCTTTTTGTGTTCATGTTCTCGCAGGCAAAGTTGTTTGAGGCATATCGCCTCGAAAGCGAAGACAACCCGAAAACCTAGACGGAAAGGTTTGCGGGTGTTGGCCGATTGTTAGATCGCACTGCATCCGCCACGGCCCGATCATAGAGGGGCCTTGGCCATGACCGCATATCGAGAGAAGTCGATTGTTTAGCGCACGCCGGCAAAGCGTGTTTGCCAGTCCTCACGCTCGGCGTCCGTAATCTTGCGAAAGGTCACGTCAGGCACGGAAAATCTATGGCCTGCGGGCAGGGTTGTCAGCGCCACGCTCATGTCTTCAGGCCAGCTCCAGTCATCGCAATTCAACGCAGTCATCAGGGCCTCGCTGGCGTCTGGAATGAACGGTCGGGATAAAACTGCGTAAAGCCGGATAAGGTTCAACGCTAGGCGGATCTGAGCGGCTGCGGCCTCCGGATCTGATTTAAACGTCGACCACGGCGCAGCCTCTTGCAGGTATTCGTTCCCTAAAACCCAGATGGCGCGCAATTCTTGCGCAGATTTCCGCACCTCGATGGCCTCCATCTGGGTTTCATATGTGGCAAGACGGGTCTGCAATGCGGAGATAAGAGCCGCCTCGCGGTCGGTTTGTACGCCACCGGCAGGAACCACCTCTGTGAATTTGGACCGGCAGAATTTAGTCACGCGGCTTGCGAAATTGCCCAAGACGTCAGCAAGATCCTTGTTGACGGATTGCTGGAAATTTTCCCATGTAAATTCGCTATCGCTGGATTCGGGTGCGTGGCTAAGCAGCCACCAGCGCCAATAATCCGCAGGCAAAATTTCCAACGCCTGATCCATAAAGACACCACGCCCGCGCGAGGTGCTGAATTGGCCGCCATCGTAGTTCAGGTAGTTAAAGGATTTGATGTAGTCGACCAGTTTCCATGGCTCACCCGACCCCAGAATTGTCGCAGGAAAGCTCAGTGTGTGAAATGGGACGTTATCTTTGCCCATAAACTGGGTATAAGTCACATCTTCGGCGCCCTTGTCGGTGCGCCACCAGCGCGCCCAATCCGTGCCTTCGCCCGCGTCCACCCATTCCTGACTGCAGGCGATGTATTCTATAGGCGCGTCGAACCAAACGTAGAAGACTTTGCCTTCCATACCTGGCCAATCCGCATCGCCGTTTTTAACGGGAACCCCCCAATCGAGATCGCGCGTGATTCCACGATCCTGCAATCCGTCACCATCATGGAGCCATTTTTTTGCAATTGAGGTCGTCAAAATTGGCCAATCCGATTTGCTATCAATCCACGCATCCAACTGATCTTTCATCGCGGATTGCCGCAGGTGCAAATGCTTGGTTTCGCGCAGCTCCAGTTTGGTTGAGCCTGATATGGTCGAACGGGGATCGATCAGGTCAGTCGGGTCTAGCTGTTTGGTGCAATTGTCGCATTGATCGCCACGGGCACTTTCAAAACCGCAATTTGGGCAGGTACCTTCGATATATCGATCGGGAAGGAAACGGCCATCTTGAGGCGAATACATCTGGTGTTCGGTGACTTCCGTGATCAGGCCTTGTTTGTGCAGCGCTCCGGCAAAATGTTGGGTCAGGTCCTGATTCTGCTGGCTAGACGATCGGCCATAATGATCAAAAGACAACCGAAAGCCTTTGGCGATTTCCAGCTGAACGGCATGCATTTCACGGCAGTATTCTGCCACGGGTTTTCCGGCTTTGGCGGCTGCGAGTTCAGCGGGGGTTCCGTGTTCGTCAGTGGCACATAGAAAAAGAACCTCGCGTCCGCGTGCACGATGATAGCGAGCAAAAAGATCAGCAGGAAGCTGCGATCCAATCAGATTGCCTAAATGCTTGATCCCATTGATGTAGGGAATGGCAGAGGTAATGAGGTGGCGGGTCATGATGGGCTTCCTGTGCGAGACACGCGGATGGGTTTAGATCAAACAAGGCGAAAGGGCCAGCAAGATCGCGCGTGTTTGGGTCTGGCGAATAACATGGCGGATTACCTTTTGTCGCGACTTCGTTTCAAAAGGCGTCCAATCGAAAAGGACGTGCGCGGGGTGTAGACATACGGGGTGCGCAGGTCTGCTGTCGGGCGTGCACGCATTCGGGTTAAGCCGAAACCAACCAATGCCACATGTCCCACCGCGATCATCAAAAATAAAGCGCCGGGGCCATACGCCTGCATCAATGACGAGGCCGTGTAGGGCGCTGCAATCGCGCCACAGGCGAACCAGAAAATCAAGGCTGCTGAAAGCTCTACCCTTTCATGGCTTTTGGCGAAATCATGGGCGTGTGATGCAGCGACTGAAAAGATTGGAAATGTCGTTAGACCAAAGACGAATCCACTGGTCAAAAGCGCCAAAGTCGAAACGTCTGTCATCAAAGCATTCCACAGACAGCTTAGGATAGCAGCCATCGACAGCCATATCAGCACCCACCGACGATCAAACTTGTCGGCCAACCATCCTGCGGGATACTGCGCCAATGCGCCTCCACCCATGAAAACCGCAAGAAACAGGGCGATTTGCGCCGCATCAAGGCCCATGCTCTGGCCATAAATTGGGCCAACCATCCGAAAGCTCGCGCCTGAAAGCGCCGCGACCAGCACACCTGCCACGGCCAGTGGGGACCGTTCTAGCGCCAGCCTTGGTTTCAGACGAGGTGCATCAGGGGTTGCGGGCGGGCTTGCGCGCGTCAACAAAACTGGAAGCAAAGTTGCACAACATAACAATGCCAAAAGATTATAAGACACGTAATGCGCGGGTTCCAAAACTGAAATAAGCAACTGCGACGCCATCGCAGCACCAATATCTGTGATTCTATATAGGCCCATGGCGCGGCCCCGGATGTCGTTGGTGACTTTGGCGTTCAGCCATGCCTCAATTACCGTGTAACACCCAGCGATGCACATGCCGGTGGCCACGCGCATGACAGCCCATGCAACCGGATCAATGATCAGCATATGTGCCAGCAGCCCAATTGCACCGCTGGCTGCAAAGGCTGCAAATGCGCGGCTGTGACCAACAGATCCCATCAGCCGCGGGGCCCACCAGCACCCAATAAAAAATCCAACAAAATGGGCCGATCCAAGCAGGCCGATTTCTTCGGTTGTGAAGCCGAGCGCAAACCCTGACAGGGCATCCAACGGGCCCACACCACCCGAACTGAGTTGAAGGAGAATAACGGATAAAAAAAGCGCGGCGAAAGAAATTAATAACTGCATGGTGGCACGTCTGCGCGTCTTTTCATGGTGATACTTGTTGATAACCGCCAAGAGACAGTCGTATTTTGATCTTATGGCCTTGTCTTGCCTTTATGTCTGTCGGCGGGCAGGCTGTCGCAGCTAACAGGTTTGTTCATTGCTGGCAGTCGTGTGCTGGTTCTGGCTATTTAACAGGAGATCGTATGCGCATTGCATTCACGGGTGGCTCGGGCAAAGCCGGCCGGATCGTCGTTCCTTATCTGCAGGCACTTGGTCATCAGGTTTTAAACCTCGACCTCGTTCCGGCGACAGGTGTCGACACGCTCATTACTGAACTGACCGATTCGGGACAGGTCTTTAATGCGCTGTCTTCGTTGGCCAATTTCAGTGAACTGGAAGCGGGTCAGGGCGTGCCAAAATTTGATGCTGTGGTTCATTTTGCAGCTTTGGCGCGGATCTTGATCAAGCCTGACAATGAAACCTTTCGTGTGAATACCCTGTCGACCTACAACATCATGGAAGCCGCTGTAAAACTGGGCATCCCCAAGGTTATCTTTGCAAGCTCTGAAACGGCCTATGGCGTTTGTTTCGCGGATGGCGAGATGAAACCCGCGTATCTGCCGATAGACGAAGATCACCCCACTGTGCCGGAAGACAGCTATGCCATGTCCAAAGTCTGCAATGAAGCCTGCGGCCGGTCCTTCCACGCACGCTCAGGAAACGATATTTACGGCTTGCGAATCAACAACGTCATTGCGCCCGAGGATTATGAGCGTGATTTTCCTGCCTATCTGGAAAACCCCGATTTACGCCGCCGAAATTTCTTTGCCTACATTGATGCGCGCGACTTGGGCCACATGGTGCAAAGATGTCTTGAAACCGATGGTTTGGGCTATGAGGTTTTTAACGTCGCCAATGATGATTTGTCAGTAAGTCTTGGAAATTCGGAACTTCGTGAACGATATTATGCGGGTGTATCTCTTCGACGTGAGATGAGTGAGCACGAGACTTTTTATGTTTGCGACAAGGCAAAGCGTTTGTTGGGTTTTGCACCGCAACATTCTTGGCGAAATCACGTGTGATAGGGGATTGTGCCGGACCGAGGGTGCTGCTACTACGCGCCGCAATGCCGGTATAGCTCAGATGGTAGAGCACGTGATTTGTAATCTCGGGGTCGGGGGTTCAAGTCCCTCTGCCGGCACCATATCAAGCCCTCTAAGGTTCACACCTTAGGGGGCTTTTGGTTTTTTATGGCGCTCTGCGGCCCGTTGGCCGTTTGGCACCTGTTCCCGCTCTTTGGCGGTTTTTTAGATCTGCCCACCCTTCATACCGATTCGCGGCCATGTTTATTCTGCAGAGACCGCACGACAGGTCGCATCCACCAACCAGAATTTTGTGTTTTTTGATCTGAATTTTTGTTTTCGGACTTTGGTCAAAGATGGATTGTGACCAAACTCCGGTGGATACGAAAACGGAATACAAATTTTGAGGGTTTACGGTGAACGTTTTCCTACAAGGTCACGATTTTTCAATTATGTGAAACCGGATCTAATGATGATGACATCCTTGGCCGCAAGCGGATGTCCGAATTGTCATCTCAGAAGGTGGACCAAATAGATGATCCAATTATCTGGGCCCTAGACAGCAAATGGGGTACCGGGAAATCTTTTTTCCTCAAACGATGGGTCGGCGCGCATACACGACAGAATTCAGAAAGGGCAACGACCGTTTATTTTGATGCCTTCGCAAGCGACTATTTGTCGGACCCGCTTGTGTCGTTGATCGCCGCGGTTGGTTCGCGGATCGACGCGCAACATTCCGGCACGTTCGAGACCCTGCAAAATGTTGCGAGAAGTCTGTTAAGACCATCAATCAATATTGGCCTGTCGGTTTTGACCGCAGGGCTATCACAGTATTTTTCGTCAGCGTTAGATGCAGTATCTCAAACTGCCGGGGACGAAGTCAAAAACGCCACGCAGCAATTGTGGACCGCAGAGTTAAACCGCGAAGAAGACATGAAGTCTTTTAAAACGCTGTTGGCTAAAGTGGCAGAACATTCCGGTGGTTCGATTGTCATTGTGGTAGATGAATTAGACCGATGCCGTCCAGATTACGCCCTATCTGTACTGGAAGTGATCAAACATTTTTTTTCGGTTCCCAAGGTCCATTTTGTGCTGGGTATCAACGCGAGCGCGCTTCAAAACAGTGTGAAGGCTCGGTATGGGGCCGAGATTGACGCCGAAAACGACCTTCGAAAATTTATACATGTGTCATTCACGCTTCCTGATACAATTGGTGCCCAAAGGGATTTGGTGATTTCAAAATATGCACGGAAATTGGTGCAGGATATGGCCCTTTCACACACAGTTTCGAATCGATGTATTGACCTGCTTGGGTATGTTGCAAAGGGGCGGCCTGTTTCTTTGCGAGACGTTGAAAAGATTATGTTCAAAATCGCCTTGTTGCCAAATGAAGCACATGGTGACACAAAAATGCATGATCTCCTCTGTGCGCTGCTTGTCACATCCGTGGTTGATCCCGACCTTCACATCCGAATGGTGTCTGGCCTCTCATCACAAGAGGCGCTTCGCGGGCTTTTGGCGGCGGATAGATCAAAAACAGTCCGCCCAACACCAGAGCAAACTAACGAATCCTATGACCGTAATGTTGCGTATTGGTTGGCTGAACTTATCCTTTTGTGCACAGAGAAAGATCTATCTGATATTCCTGATCTGGCTGACTGGAAAGACAGCCTTTACGTGAATTTAAGCGATTATGGCAGGCGCAATTTGCAGCCTATGCCCGCTTGGATCCAAGAAAACTGGGTAGAGGTTTTTAACATTTGATACCAGTAATTTGACGGGGCTAGTGCGTTGCGGCGCGCAGCCCGGCGGCGGTCGCTTCTAAAATCTGGCTCACCTCGCTTGCTGTAATCACAAGAGGTGGAGAAAAAATTGCGTTGGGTCCAGAGACACGAATCATCGCCCCGGCTTGGTAGGCCGCACGTTGAAAGGCGTCCATCGTTTTGGCCGCGGCAGGTGTTTTGCAGCTGCGGTCGGACACCAGCTCTATCGCGCACATCAAACCCTCGCCGCGTACGTCCCCGATCAGGTCATAGGTTTGTGCCAAAGACCGCAATCCGGTGATCAGTTCGTCACCGCGAAGGGCAGCATTTTCCCACGGCTTAATGCGGTTGATTTCATTCAGCGTTGCGATGGCGGCGGCGGCGCCCACTGGATGACCCGAGTAAGTGTAGCCTGTATACACGCCACCATCAGATCCCGCATCTTCAAAGATTTGGGCGATATGGTCCGCAATCATGACCGCCCCAAAAGGGAAATACCCGTTGGTGATTGCTTTGGCTGTGCACATCAAATCAGGGGCAACGCCATAATGTCTGGATCCATTGGGTGATCCCGTTCGGCCAAAGGCTGTTATGACCTCGTCTGCAATAAGCAAAATTCCGTGTTTATCGCAAATTTTGCGTATTTGAGGCAGCAGTGTCGGATGTGGTGGAATGACGCCCCCTGCGCCTTGCACAGGTTCCATTATAAAGGCGGCTATGTTTTGTGCGCCTTCAAATGCGATGGCTCTTTCAAGGGACTCTGCCACTTTCGTTGCCAGTATCTTGGGCGAAGCCACGTCAAAGGGATTGCGATACAGGTAGGGACCGGGGATTTGTGTGCATCCCGGCATCAATGGTTCATAGGCCTGTCGGAAACGTCCGCTGCCATTGACACTAGCACCACCGATATGCGTTCCGTGATAGCCTTGTAAAAGTGAAATGAACTTCACCCGTCCCGCCTCGCCGCACAGTCGGTGGTATTGCCGGGCAAGCTTGAGCGCCGTTTCCACAGAATCTGAGCCACCGGACGTAAAAAACGCCCGTGTTAGCCGTTCTGGGGCAAAGAATTCGCGCAGCATCCATGAAAGTTCGATCGCCTTGTCATTAGTGGTTCCACGAAAGATTGAATAATAGGGCAGTGCTTGCATCTGGGCTGCCACCGCCTGCTTTATAGGATCGCAAGAGTATCCCAAATTTACGTTCCACAACCCCCCAACAGCATCGACAACCCGCATGCCATCGATGTCGGTGATGTAGACGCCATCACCGTCTGTAATAATCATGGGTGGCGTAGCGAGACTGGCAGAGGGAGGTCCCATAGGATGCCACATGTGCCGGGCGTTGTTTTCCTTCAGGAAATTACTGTCTTTCACCGATACCTCCATAGAATATATTGCACATCATGTCGGAACACCGTTTGAGTATCTACCCGCAGCACTGATTTGATGCCGCCATCATGTCGCAACTGCAAATACCAAGGATAAAATCTTGTGTTCAGCGTTTGGGCAAGCAGATAAAGCGAACGTGCGCATTTCCTATAGTCCGTCCGCCTACCAAGATTATCTACTTTGAACCATAGCTCGAGGTTTTATGGGGTGTAAGCGTTTTTCTGCTGTGCAACGCTGTGTGCACACAGCGTTTTACCTTGGTTTGAAGATAAATCGAAGTGCGACGCTGATTGTCCGACGGGGGTGGGATTGTGCCGATCTGTAAATATATTTTCCGCAGGTAACGACCATGTCGCAAAGGGCTATGCGGTATCAGCACAGGTTTCAACGCCGGATCTTTGCACTGAAAAAGCCATCGGAATTTGATGGAGTATGGTGGAGCCTAGGGGGATCGAACCCCTGACCTCTACAATGCCATTGTAGCGCTCTCCCAGCTGAGCTAAGGCCCCTTTGTGTGCGTTGGCTTACGCACTGCAGGTCGCGGGATCAAGTCGAAAATCCCGCGTCCGCATGATTTTTAACTGTCGTCATCGTCGGCTGGGACGTCTGCTAGTTCGTCCAGAGAGACATTTTCGTCTTCGTCGTCATCCAGCAAATCGTCATCCAATTCAACTGTCACGTCATCATCATCAATGACATCATCACTGGTATTGGTTTCTTTGGCTTTTGCCTTGGTCGATGCGGCGTCTGCGGCATCGGCTGCGATCATGCGCGACTTGCTATTGTCAACGACAACGACTTCGCCAGTATAGGGACTGACGATTGGATTGCGATTAAGGTCATAGAAACGCTTGCCCGTTTCGGGGCACAAGCGTTTGACACCCCATTCTTCCTTGGCCATCTTAAATCCCTTGGGTTTGTGGTCTTGCTGTTGGTCGCGGTCCCCTGCCATAACGCGCTACGCGTGTCAAAGGCTTTGGCACTCAAATTTGTAAGGGACCCATATGCAGGTGTTTGAGCTGCCCGGCAACCCCCCGGTCATAATACAGATGCGAGAATCTGCTCGCGCCAAACGCTTGAGCCTTCGCATCTCACAACTTGACGGTCGTGTGACATTATCAGTTCCGCGCGGCACGCCCTTTGCTCGGGCCGAGGACTTCGCGCACCAAAAAGCATTATGGCTTCGCCAACACTTGTCCAAACAACCTGATCATGTGCGGGTGACTTGGGGGCAGACCATACCCATTGCCGGTAAATTGCATCGACTCATACCGACGCCAGAACGTCAAATTATATGTGATAAAGCGGGTATTCTTGCAGTTCCAGGCCCTCTGGAACGGGTCCCTGCCAAGGTGAAAGTGTGGCTCAAGACATTGGCGCAGGACCGTTTTACCAGTGCTTGTGATTTTTATGCAGATCGGCTTGGGCGTTCGTATTCGCAGTTAACTCTTCGAGATACACGATCCCGGTGGGGGTCTTGCACGGCGGATGGGCGTTTGATGCTGTCATGGCGGTTGATCCTCGCCCCAAGCGGTGTTTTTGAATATGTGGCGGCGCATGAGGTTGCGCATTTGGCGCATATGAATCATTCGGCGCAATATTGGGCAAGTGTAAATCAAATCTACGGAGATCCCGCGCCGGAGCGACATTGGTTGCGAAAAAATGGCGCAGATCTACACAGGTACCGATTCGACAATTGACTGCTCGTATTTTTGTGATCACAAATGGGGAATGAAACCTTTCCGTCCAACGCCGGATGCGGCAACCTCTGCCCATGATAGGGTATATCGCGGTCTACGGTCGCGTATCATGCTGGGTCAACTTCCCCCCGGACAAGCGTTGACCCTGCGCGGTATCGGAGCTGAATTTGGCGTGTCGATGACCCCCGCACGCGAAGCCGTTAGGCGGCTGGTGGCAGAAGGGGCCTTATCACTTAGCACATCGGGGCGTGTCGCCACACCTGAGTTGACGGCCGAGCGGATCGAGGAACTCGCGGCTCTGCGTGCTTTGATCGAGGTGGAGCTGGCAAGCCGTGCGCTGCCAAGGGCGCACATGGCCCTGATTGAACGATTGCAGACGATCAATGGTACAATCGGTGACGTCATTTCCAATCGCGATGCAGTCGGCTATATTCGTGCCAACCTCGAATTTCACCGAACGCTTTACCTGCGTGCGCAAGCGCCAGCAATGCTTGCAATGGCCGAGACGGTCTGGCTGCAATTGGGGCCGACAATGCGAGCGCTTTATGGCCGTTTAGGTCGCACTGAGGCGCCGCAGTATCATAAGCTGATCATAGCAGCCCTAAGAGCAGGCGATGAGCCAGGGTTGCGGCTGGCCGTACGCTCGGATGTGACCCAAGGATTACGTATGCTGGTGGCTTGACATAGGACCGAGGTTGAGCCGTTGTACTATCGGGACTAACACAATGCGGTCAGGTCAATGTTTGTATTCCACCAAGTGATGACAGATTTTATGCTGCTAGACCGGTTGATCCCATTGCAAGGAACTTTGCCCGTCTGTTGCGCACCAATTCGTCTCTGCTGACGTTTCTCATCGATGCCAGCATATCCGCAATACAGGTTCTCACGGCCTCTTTTGCTGCGGCAGGATCGCGATGGGCACCGCCCAAAGGCTCGGGTACGATTTTGTCGACCACCTTTAATTGGTAAAGATTTTCGGCGGTCAAACGCAGGGCTTCGGCGGCTTCGCGCGTTTTCTCGGCATCTTTCCACAAGATGGACGCACAGCCTTCGGGTGAGATAACTGAATAAACGGAATGTTCCAACATCGCCACACGGTTGGCCGTAGCGAATGCGACCGCGCCACCTGACCCACCCTCGCCAATGATTACGGTGATCAAAGGCACACCAATTTGCAAACATTTCTCGGTTGAACGCGCAATAGCTTCTGATTGTCCACGTTCTTCGGCACCCTTACCGGGATAGGCCCCGGGTGTATCGACAAGAGTGATAACCGGTAAATTGAACCGGTCTGCCATGTCCATCAGGCGCACCGCCTTGCGGTAGCCTTCGGGGCGGGCCATGCCAAAATTCCGATCCAGACGTGTTTTGGTGTCATGACCTTTTTCATGTCCGATAATCACAACGGGTTGGTCGTTAAACCTTGCCAACCCGCCCATGACAGCATGATCGTCAGCAAAGCCGCGATCTCCGGCCAAAGGCATGTAGTCGGTAAACAGGTGTTCAATGTAGTCTTTGCAGTGCGGTCTGTCTGGATGACGTGCCACCTTGCATTTGCGCCAAGGTGTCAGGGACTTGTAGAGGTCAACCAGCATGTCTGCCGCTTTGCGATCCAATGCTGCGGCTTCTGCTTCGATGTCGACGTCGTCATTGCCAGCGGCCATAGCGCGCAACTCTTCTGCCTTGCCTTCTATGTCCGCCAGCGGTTTTTCAAAATCGAGGTAATTCATAATGCCGATCCAAACCTGCCAAGTCCTGCGTTTGACTACCCATATGGCGTGCCCTGCGCGCGGATGCAAGAAAACATCAAGTCTCAGATTGCTGGAACACGTTGCGCGCGGATATCAAACGGCACAACGCCAGGCCTGTCGATTTTCTGCAAGGGGCAGCCTGTAGGACACCGGAAACAAGTGACCAATGAGACGTTATGTTGTCAAAAGCGCATAGCCCATCGACACAATCATAAGGCCTGCCATTGTCCAGTTGAATGCGCGCAAACGCACAGCACTGGTGAGGAAGGTCCTTAACTTCTGACCTAAAGTGACCCATGTGGTGGTTGAGATGACCGCCATGGATAAAAATGCTGACGCCACGCCCAAAAGTGCAAGCTGCGTCTGATCCGGTGCATAAATGGTGATTGCGCCAACGGACATTGTCCACGCTTTGGGGTTGACCCATTGAAACGCAAGGGCTTGCAGAAAAGTCATGGGCTGGCCGCCTACCTTTTGATCTGACGGTGCGGCGGCATTGGCGATCTTCCAAGCCAGCCAAAGCAAATACGCGACCGACGCAACCATCAGCGTTGTTTCCAGCCAAGGGTATTTGTCAAATAGAGCAAGCGCGCCTTGTCCAAGGATCATGATCATAACCGGCACACCCATGCCGACACCTGCCATGTGCGGCAGGCTCCGTTTCAGTCCAAAGTTTGCGCCCGATGCCAGTAACATCATATTGTTTGGCCCTGGCGTGCCTACGGAGACAAGAGCAAAGCCCAAAAGGGCGAGGACAAGATCATAGGTCATACGTCAATAACCGCTACACAAAAAGCCACGTTCAGATTTTTGGAGTAATCAGATAGACTTTGGCTTGTCTAGCACCTTTCCCCAAGACAGGCCGTCGCTTTCATGAAAAGCGCGGAAACATTTGCTCCCTGCGTCTTCATTGATTTGTCCGCATTTGCTGTGCGGCGGTATGCTGTGCCTGTGCAACGTGACGCTATTGCATGAGCTTGGGAAGGTCCCCGTTCAAACCAGCTGCTTCGCGGATTGCAGTACGTCGCGCTGAAGGAAGCGCATTTACCAATCCCATACCAAGGTCTCGTCCCATGCGCAGAAGGGCATTATCATTAGAAAAGAGCCGGTTGAACAAATCGGTCGCCGTGGCGAGTGCGGCTGTATCAAAACTGCGCCATTGTGCGTAGCGACTCAATACGGCTGGTGATGCAATATCTTCGCCGTGCTGATGCGCCGTGATCAACACTTCACTAAGTGCAGCGACATCGCGCAGACCAGCATTCAGCCCCTGTCCGGCGATGGGATGCACGCCGTGGGCTGCATCACCTGCCAAGGCAACACGGGGCCCTGTAAACGATCGCGCGATCGTCAGGTTCAAGGGATACACATGCCTTGGCCCGCAAAGTTCGATAGCGCCGAGAAAATCGCCAAAACGGGGGCGTAGCACTTGAAGGTAGTCGTTATCTGGTAACCGATGAATAGCATTGGCAAGATTATGTTGTTCGGTCCAAACAATTGAACTGCGATTGCCCGGAAGAGGCAGGATCGCCAGCGGACCCGATGGCATAAAAAACTGATGTGCGATCCCGTTATGGGGGGCTTCATGTGCGATTGCGCATACCAAGGCGGTTTGCTTGTAATCCCAGCCCATGCGTGTGATCCCTGCGCGGGCTGCTGTGCTGCTTTGGCGACCATCTGCTCCCACAATCAGGGTTGTGGTCACAACAGAGCCATCATCGAGCGTCAGGCTGGCGCCCTGAGCGGTGATCGTCTGGGCCACAACCCGGGTGCCAGAGAGATGGGTGATGTCCGGGTGTCTGTCGATCATCTGCATCATTGTGCGACGCAGATACCGATCCTCAAGCATGCTCCCCATCGGGCCGTCTTCGATTTCATCAGACGAGAAGTGCAGCCCAAGAAACGCTGCGCCATCGCCTTGACGGCCATCCGTGACTTTGATGTCATTCATATTTTGTGCGTATTCTGCCACGTGTTGCCAGATACCCAGGGCGTTTAGCATACGCCGCGAGGCAAGGGCGAGCGCATAGGCGCGCCCGTCAAATTTCGCGTTGGCGCGCGTGTCCATTGATTGCGCATCGACCACAACACATTTCAGCCCCGCCTTGGCGCAGGCCAACGCCAGCACTGGACCAATCAGTCCACCACCAACGATTGCAATATCTGAATTCAAGCTCATACACCCAATATGGATGCTTGCGTGGCATTGTCCATGCGCCCGGCTGCCGCTAGCGTGGATATCACCATAAGGAGATTGCAACCATGATCGATTGGACTGTTGTAAGCGCGACGCACCTGGGTGCAGCCATTGAACGGGGCGAGGCTGACCCAGAGGCGGTAACGCTGGCCTATCTCAATAAAATTGCGCAACATCCTCTGCGAGATCGTATCTACGCGCGCCTAACGCCGGAACGTGCGATGTCCGAAGCCCGTGCATCGGCACAGCGTGCACGGGATGGCCGTCGTAAATCTAGGTTGGATGGCGTGCCGGTCAGTTGGAAAGACTTGTTTGACACAGCCGGGATTGCAACCGAGGCAGGCTCGGCTCTTTTGGCGGGACGGGTGCCGGGTCATGATGCCGATGTTCTTAGCACGGCAACGGCTTTGGGGCTGGTGTGTCTTGGCAAAACGCATATGTCTGAACTGGCGTTCTCGGGCTTGGGTCTGAATCCGATGACGGCTACAGCGCCTTGTATCCACGATACTGAGGCCGTGTCGGGTGGGTCGTCATCCGGAGCTGCCGCATCGGTGGCCTTTGGATTGGCAGCGGCGGCAGTCGGGTCGGATACAGGGGGGTCTGTCCGCATTCCGGCGGCATGGAATGATCTGGTTGGGCTCAAAACGACCACTGGTGTGATTCCTCTGACCGGTGTGGTTCCACTGTGTGAGAAATTTGACACCGTCGGGCCTTTGACGCGAACGGTTGCAGATGCAGCAGCCGTGTATGCTGCATTGACGGGTACGGCCGACATAGATCTAACGGGCGCAGATCTTCGCGGAGTACGTCTGGCCAGCCTGCAAACCTTGGTCATGGACGATATACGGGATGCGCCACGCGCGGCCTATGCTTCTGCGGTAGAAAGGCTGGCTGCTGCTGGCGCTGAGATTGAGCCGATTGATGCCCCAGAGCTTGAATCCCCTATGGCGCAATCTGCTTTGCTGTATACCGCTGAGGCGTGGGGAATTTGGGGGCAAACCATTATGGCAAACCCTGATGCCATGTTCGAGCCCATCCGGGATCGTTTTATAGCCGGTGCGGATTACAAGGCGTCTGATTACGTCAAGGCGTGGCGTGAAGTGCATCAAGCCAGAGAGATTTGGGCCGTGCGGACAGCAGGGTTTGACGCCGTGATTTGCCCAACAGCGCCTATTTTGCCCCCAAAGGCAGGCCAGTTGATGACCGACAACAACTATTATGTCGCTGAAAACCTTTTGGCGCTGCGGAATACCCGCGTTGGCAATTTGATGGGAACATGTGCTTTGACCTTGCCGACGGGCGTGCCAAGCTGTGGGTTGCAGCTGATTGGTAACCCCCTGCAAGAGGCCCGTTTGTTGCGATTGGGACATGCTGCAGAGGCCGCACTGGCGTAATTTCGCGTGGCTTTTTGGCCGCAAGCGGCATGGCGGCCATGCTTTATCTGGACCCAAGCAGCTATTTTGCCTAGTATTACCCAAAAGGTGGGGCAAAAGATCCCGCAACTCGAGGCAGAACAGATGTTTCCAGACCGGTTTTCGGACCTACCGGCCTACGCGTTTCCGCGATTGCGGGCGCTGTTGGACCACCATGCACCAGGCGGATCCGCCCGGCACATGACCATTGGCGAACCACGGCACGCTTTTCCCGATTTTGTCGGAAACGTTCTGGCGCAACATGTCCACGAGTTTAACCGCTATCCCCCAAATGAGGGGGCACCAGAATTGTTGGAGGCCATTGGCAAGTGGTTGACGCGCCGCTTTGAGGTCACTGTGGACGCAGATCGCCAGGTGATGGCGCTGAATGGAACGCGAGAAGGGCTATACAATGCCGGTATGGCGTTGGTTTCTAGCGAGACCGCCGGAAAGCGTTCGGTGGTACTGATACCAAACCCGTTCTATCAGGTCTACATGATCGCAGCCATGTCGGTTGCGGCAGAGCCGGTCTTTGTGTCCGCGACCGAAGCCACTGGATATTTGCCAGATTACGCCAGTCTGTCGCCTGATATTCTGAATAGGACCGCAGCAGCCTATATTTGCTCGCCATCTAACCCACAGGGCGCTGTGGCAAGTCGTGAGTATCTGGATACTTTGATCCAGTTGGCTGAAAAGTATGATTTCCAGATTTTTGCAGATGAATGTTATTCCGAGATTTACCGCGATGTGCCACCTGTGGGCGCACTGTCTCGCGCCCAGGCATTAGGTGCGGACCCTGAACGGGTGGTGGTTTTTCATTCATTGAGCAAGCGTTCGAATTTGCCGGGTCTGCGATCTGGGTTCATGGCGGGTGGGCCGGAGACCATCGCTCGTGCAAGACAGCTGCGCGCCTATTCTGGTGCGCCTTTGCCACTGCCGTTGCAACGCGTGGCCACTGCCGCATGGCAAGACGAAGATCACGTTCAGGAAAACCGGGCATTATATCAGTCAAAATACCGTCGTGCCGACGAGATTTTTGACGGAGTCACAGGGTATTCACCGCCCCAAGCTGGGTTTTTTCTATGGCTTCCTGTTGAAAATGGCGAGGCAGCGGCAGTGCGGCTTTGGAGCGAAACGGGCGTGCGTGTGCTGCCCGGAGCGTATCTGGCGCATCAAACCGAGACTGGCACGCCGGGCAACGACAGAATTCGCGTTGCTATGGTGGATTACGAAGAAGACTGCGTTCAGGGGCTACAGATGATCCGTAGCACACTGTTTGGCGACTGAACGGTTACGAGGGAACGACACGATGGCATTGCATATCGGCGAACAACAGACTTTGGTAGATCGCAGTACCCAGGCCGCATTAGAGCGCCGCGGTCGCGAACTGCTTGGCCTTGCTCTTGGGCTCGTGGGCTTTTTGCTTGTTGCGATGCTGGTGTCTTATCATCCTGCCGATCCAAGCCCGTTTTCGGCGACCTCTCAGGCGACGCGAAACTGGGTTGGTGATCTTGGGGCCTATGTGGCTGCGCTGATCATGATGATGGTGGGCTGGGGGGGCTGGGCCATTCCTGTTTTGCTGATTGTCTGGGGTGTGCGACTTGGGTTGCACCGAGGGGACGGACGCCTGCCAAATGCCTTGGTGTTTGGCCCCGTTTGGGTTGTTGTTGCAGCGGTTTACGCGGCCGGTCACCCGCCACCTGCTGGCTGGACATACGGTTTTGGGCCGGGAGGCTTTTTGGGTGACATTATTATGGGTCCCTTGCTAAGCCTCGTGCCTCTTTCTATCGGCTTAAGCCTGACCGTAGTGCAAATCGGACTTGGCATCTTTTTATTGTTGTTGGGCAGCTTTGTCTTGGGCTTCACAATTGGCGACTTGTGGCGGGGTTTTTGTTTTCTTGGCTCCAGCCTGCTGTTGATCTGTGTCATGTTCCTGCGTCTCGTTGGGATCTACCGGCCGGGTGTCAGAGTTGCGCCACAGCCGACGTCTTGTGAGAGTGTAATCGACGATGCGCCTGAGATGACGCAGCTTCCGTTGGTTGGCAGGCGCGTCCCATTTATGTCGCGTCTGAGGCGCACACATCCGGTGGCGGATGGTATTCCGTCTGAACTGGTCGATGTCGACAGGTCTGATTTGCGGGTGTCCGCGCCTGCTCCGGATCGCATCGCAAGCCGCATCGGAGAGGCCATTCGTAGCCGTCCTGCGCGTATGGGGATATCAGACGATACGTTTTCGTTAGGTCCGGACCCTTTAGTCATTGAAACAGATGGGCGCCGCGAACCTAGTTTGGGTGCTCTGGGTTCTGATCTGGGCATGGATGGCGTGCAGGCATCCCAAAGCGACAGCATGTTGACTGCCACGACAGAGCCTGACAGCGCAGGATTGGCAATGTCGCGCAAGCTTGTTCAACCCGTTCAAAAACGAGCGCCCTTATCACGTCAGGCGCAGGCCGAAGCACAACCAGATCTTTTTGCGGAAGGCAGCAAACAAGAAGGCTTTGAATTGCCACCCTTGGGTTTGTTGATGAACCCAGATCAGATCGAACGCTATGTGCTGTCCGATGATGCGCTGGAACAAAACGCGCGTATGCTTGAGGCGGTGCTGGATGACTATGGTGTGAAGGGCGAGATCGTAAGCGTTCGCCCCGGTCCCGTGGTCACAATGTACGAACTGGAGCCTGCACCAGGTTTGAAAGCCAGCCGTGTTATTGGACTGGCGGATGATATCGCACGGTCCATGTCAGCTTTATCCGCGCGTGTCAGCACCCTTCCTGGGCGCAGTGTGATCGGGATTGAACTCCCAAATGACAAACGCGAGATGGTCAGTTTTCGCGAAATCTTAGCTGCGCGTGACTACGGAGACGGTAAACACAAACTTCCCCTAGCCTTGGGCAAGGACATCGGTGGGGATCCCGTAGTGGCCAATCTTGCCAAGATGCCACATTTGCTTATTGCGGGCACAACCGGTTCGGGTAAGTCAGTTGCGATCAATACAATGATCCTGTCGCTATTGTACAAACTGTCCCCTGCGGATTGCCGGATGATCATGATTGACCCCAAGATGCTTGAGCTGAGTGTCTATGATGGGATCCCGCATCTGCTGAGCCCCGTTGTGACGGACCCGAAAAAGGCGGTTGTTGCGCTGAAATGGGTCGTGGCCGAGATGGAGGACCGCTATACCAAGATGTCCAAAATGGGCGTCCGCAACATAGATGGCTACAACAGCCGCGTCGAGGATGCCCTGAGTCGGGGCGAAATGTTCAGTCGTACGATGCAAACGGGTTTTGATGACGAAACCGGGGATCCCGTATTTGAAACAGAAGAATTTGAGCCCAAGAAACTGCCCTTTATTGTCGTCATTGTCGATGAAATGGCAGATTTGATGATGGTCGCAGGCAAAGAGATCGAAGCCTGCATCCAACGTCTGGCTCAGATGGCGCGGGCCTCTGGGATTCACCTGATTATGGCCACGCAAAGACCGTCTGTTGATGTGATTACCGGCACGATCAAAGCCAACTTTCCAACAAGGATCAGTTTTCAGGTTACCTCGAAAATCGATAGCCGTACCATTCTTGGTGAAATGGGCGCAGAGCAGCTTTTGGGCATGGGCGACATGCTTTACATGGGCAACGGGGCTAAGATTACACGGTGCCACGGTCCTTTTGTCAGTGACGAGGAAGTGGAAGAGGTAGTCACACATCTGAAAGCCTTTGGATCACCTGACTATGTCAATGGCGTCGTAGACGGTCCCAATGAAGAACAAACTGCTGATATTGACGCTGTTTTGGGCCTGAACGCAGGTGGTAATACTGGTGGTGAGGACGCCCTTTATGATCAGGCTGTGGCGATTGTTCTGCGGGATCGTAAATGTTCCACAAGCTACATTCAGCGCAAATTGGGGATCGGTTACAATAAGGCTGCACGTCTGGTCGAGCAGATGGAAGACGAACGCGTGGTTAGCGGGTCCAACCATGTTGGAAAACGCGAGATCCTCGTCCCTGAACAAACCTGAACCCGCTGTGTTGGCGACAGATCGCGCATGGAATAGATTGTTATCGCATATCGTTCAAAGATCTGGCACCAGAAGCGCCAGCAGGCTGGCCTGATTAATGGTGGGGCCAGTCGCCAAACCGGAGGTATCAATGCGCTTTTTGGCGTCTATTCTATTTGTCTGGATCGGCTTTTTTGCACATGTCGCACAGGCGCAACCCATCGATTTGGACACCTTGTCAGAATATTTAACGGGTCTCGGATCTGTCCAAACCACATTTACCCAGATTAATGGGGATGGCTCGGTGTCAACAGGGGTGTTTCAATTGCGCCGCCCGGGACGCATGCGTTTTGAATACGACCCACCTGACGAGGCGCTGATTGTCGCTGGGGCAGGTACCATCGCAATCGTGGACAAGGCATTAGGGACATCAAATCAATATGCCTTGCGCCGGACACCTTTGAAACTGTTGTTAGCGCGACGGGTAGATTTAACGGACACGGACGCTGTGGTCGATCACTACGAGTCTGATGGCCTTACCGTTGTCACTGCCCAGGATCCGAAAATGCCTGAAATTGGGTCAATGGATCTGGTGTTTGCAACGGCCCCCCTTCAATTGAAGCAGTGGCGCATACGGGATGAAACAGGGGGGGAAACCCTGGTTCTACTCGACGCCTTCGATACCGATGTAGATTTGCCTCTGCGGATGTTCAATATCCGCGATATTGTGTCACAATATCAGGACTAGGGTGTGGACTTTGCAGTGGTCAATCTTAGGCCCTCACGTGTGTGATGGACTGTTGATCTACACGTAAATACTGACCACGCGAGCCTAAGGCATCAAACAGGCTTTGCTCGGTTCCGGTCATCCATGCCTGACTGCCAAGGGCACAAATTTCATCGAAAAGAGCGGCTCTGCGGTCTGGATCCAGATGCGCTGCAACCTCGTCCAATAACAGGATCGGAGGGGATCCTGTATCCGCAACAAGGGCCCGCCCGTTTGCAAGAATGAGCGAAATCAGCAATGCTTTTTGTTCCCCGGTAGAGCAATCATATGCTGGACAATCCTTAGCCTGATAGTGACCATAAAGATCCACGCGATGCGGTCCAATGCGGCTGCGACCGGCGGCCATGTCTTTTGGGCGAGCATCGGCAAGAGCATGCCTCAGATCAGCCTCAGTGACAGGCAGTGGGATGTCAGGGTGTGTCAGAGTCAGCCTGGCCGTAGGAAATTGAGTTTCGGAAAAATTCTGTGCCGAGATCAGTTTGGTGAGTGCTGCTGCACGATTTGCAGTGATCTGTGCCCCTGCCTTTGCCATTTGTGCCTCAAGCGCCTGATACCATCCAGAATCACGCTGACCATCCCGAAGTAATCTATTCCGTTCGCGCATCGCTTTTTCATAGCCTAGGACAGATTCGCCATGTGCTGGATGAAAACTGAGTGTCATCCGGTCCAGAAATCTGCGCCGCCCTTCTGCGCCCTCGATCCAAAGTCGGTCCATTGAGGGTACCAACCACAGCACGCGAGACAATCGCCCCAGATCTAGTTGCGTCGCAGGTTTTTCATCGATCCGCAAACTGCGCGCTGCACCATCTCGAGAGCGCATAGCAATATCTCTTGGCCGATCTGAACCATATAAAAGTCCCGAAACAGACCATCCTTCGGCCCTATGCTGTGTCATTTCCGCAGCAGAGGCTCTGCGCATTCCCCGGCCAGGCGAAAACAGGGAGACGGCTTCTAACAGATTGGTCTTTCCGGTGCCATTGGACCCAAATATCGCAATCGGACCTGACTGAGTGGATAGGCTCAGCGCTGAATAAGACCGAAACCGCGCAAGGCGTATTGATTCCAGATAAAGCATCACAGCCTAGGTTGCATGATGATATGCAATTAGACGCGCATCGGCATGACCACGTAGACAGCCGTCGTATCATTTCCTTCGCGCATAAGCGTGGGGTCACCGGCCGAGTTGAACAGGAAAACAGCGTTTTCGCGGTCTACTTGGCTTGCAATCTCAAGTAAATATTTCGCGTTAAAGCCAATCTCGAGCCGCTCGTCACTATAAGCAACGGCAAGCTCTTCCTCCGCGGCGCCGCTGTCGGGCGCGTTGACTGACAAAACCAGCTGATCTTCTTCCAATGTCAGTTTAACCGCCCGCGATCGTTCAGAGCTAACCGTAGCGACACGGTCTACTGCTTTGGCAAAGTCAGCCGCGTCGACCTCGAGCCGGCGCGTATTGCCCACCGGTATCACCCTAGAGTAATCTGGGAATGTTCCGTCAATGACCTTTGAGGTCAGCGTGATATCTGGCGTGGCGAATCTGATCTTGGTTTCGGACACGCTGACCGCGATATCCATATCGTCCTCGTCCAAAAGCTTTCGCAGTTCGCCCACAGTTTTCCGAGGAACAATTACGCCCGGCATTGCGTCGCATCCGATTGGCAATTCGGCATCGATCCGGGCGAGACGATGGCCATCCGTGGCGACGCACCGCAACACTTGACCGCCATCAATATCTGCTATGTGCATGTATACGCCGTTCAGATAGTAGCGCGTTTCCTCGGTAGAGATAGCAAATTTGGATTTATCAAACAATCGGCGCAGGATGGCGGCTTTGCACGAAAAGTTTGACGCATATTCCGAAGACGCCATCACCGGAAAATCTTCGCGCGGTAATGTCGCAAGAGAAAAATTCGAGCGTCCCGCGTCCACTGTCAACCGGCCGGTCGTCATATCATCTGTCAATGTGACAAGCGCACCGTCAGGAAGTTTACGCACAATATCATGCAGGGTAACTGCGCTGACGGTGGTTGCGCCGACGCGCTCTACCATTGCGGCGGCTCGATCCACAACCTCGATGTCCAGATCGGTCGCGCGGAACTGCACGGCTGCTCCCTCGGCCTCGATCAACACATTTGCAAGGATCGGAATGGTATTGCGCCGTTCCACTACGGACTGCGCTTGGGCAACGGCTTTCAGCAAAACCGCTCTTTCTATGCTGAATTTCATCGCAATGTCCTTCCCAAATACCCTGCAGCCATCCCACGGATACTACACCCGTCGCAAGTTTGTTTACACTATTTCCGGCAGGGTCAAGATCTGGCGTTCTTCTCAAATGCAGGTTGTTGCTTGATGGTCAGCTTTCAAGAGCCCGACGCAGCATTTCAAGATCTTCTGCGATCAACGCGTCCTGCTTTCGCAGTTCGTCAATGCGGCGGACGCCATGCATTACTGTGGTATGGTCACGTCCCCCAAAGCGTCGTCCGATTTCTGGCAACGACCGCGACGTCATTGATTTGCACAGCCACATAGCAACCTGCCTTGGCCTTGCAAGGCTGCGCAGGCGCCGTGGCCCAACAAGGTCGCTGATCCTGATATTGTAATGATCCGCGACTTTTCGTTGTATTTCTTCTATGGAAATTTTTTGTTGTGAGCTGCGCAGCACATCGGCGAGACAATCCTGAGTAAGCTCCATGCCGATAGGTTTGCCAACAAGTGAGGCAAAAGCGAATAACCGGTTCAAAGCACCTTCTAGAACCCGCACATTGGACGAGATGCGATGCGCGAGAAACTCAAGAATGCCGGCTTGAACCTCGAGATCAGGATACAGAGCGCGTTGCGCCTGAACTTTGGACTGCAAAACTCCTAGACGAAGTTCGTAATCGGTTGGATGCAAATCAACCACCAGACCACACTGCAGCCTGCTGCGAATTCTGTTTTCAAGGTCCTTGATTTCATCTGGTGCACGGTCTGCAGAAATGATGATTTGTTTGTTTTGTTCTACCAATGCATTGAACGTATGAAAAAATTCTTCCTGAGTACTTTCCTTGCCTGCGATAAACTGGACGTCGTCGACCATCAGAACATCGACCGCACGAAACAGTTCCTTAAAGTCCATCATCTTGCGATCTCGCAAGGCTTGTACGAATCGGTACATAAACTGTTCGGCGGACAAATATAGCACGTTCAAGTTGGGCTGCCGGGCACGCAATTCCCAGCTGATGGCATGCATCAAATGCGTCTTTCCCAAGCCAACGCCGCCGTATAGGAACAATGGATTGAACGTTGCTGGGCCACCTTCTGCGACACGGCGCGCGGCTGCATGTGCCAATGCGTTGGGTTTTCCTACAACGAACGTATCGAAGGTAAAGCGCGCATCCAATGGTGCACTGACAAGTGTTTCTGACGCGTCCGGTTTTGGATTTGGCGTGACGTGTTCAGACGTGCTTGCACATTTAGACGCGACTTCGAACTTCAATCGTCGCACCCTTGGGTTTATTTTTGCCAGCCTTGTCAGAAGGATGTCGCCATAAGTCTTGGCAACGTAGTTGCCTGAAAACGCAGTTTTGGTCGTGATTACTGCGACTTCGTCCTCGATACGGGCAAAGTGCAAAGGGTCTATCCAGGCTTTGTAATTATTGTCACCAACCGAGCCTCGAATATCAGCCTTGAGAGCCTGCCACCCTGCATCTGTCATTCCTGAATGTCCCTCTACCATTTTGGTCCCAACCAAAAATTGTCCAACGACCTTTGGACGTGTTATTTTTTTTAAGCTGTTCACCAACCAAGCAGGATACCCAATCCCCACACCCATAAACGGGTAACGGAAATCTGCGCCATGTTTTGGCGCCGATATCGACATGCTGTACGACCGACCCCACTCGGTCGCAGCCATCATCGATTAAGGCTCTTTTCAGAAACGTATCGTGTGAGTGATTTCGCCAACTGTGCTGGCGACATGTCCCCACCTCGTTCAAGCGGCAAAGCGACCCATTCATATGGATATATCCGCCCATCCTCAGCTTAAACGATCTCCGATGCCCAGTTTCCCCCAAGGCTAAGTGACTCGCATCTTGTTCCTAGCAAGTTGGACGGCATGGCGGCAATGAAACTTCGACCTTGACTCTGTTCAGAACCGTAAAGAATCTCTGAACCCCTTGGTAGAAAAGAAAAAAACTTTTGTTATAAACGAAAAAGGGGCACCATGCTACATGATGCCCCTTTATGGTGTCACACCACAAAATGTAGATTGATCAACCCATCGCTTTGACGCGCGCCGCGAGACGGGACACTTTACGTGAGGCTGTGTTTTTGTGGAAAACGCCCTTCGTGACGCCCCGCATAAGTTCTGGTTGTGCTTCGCGCAACGCGGCGGCCGCTACGGTTTGATCTCCCGATGCAATGGCCTCTTCTACTTTGCGCAGAAACGTCCTGATACGGGAACGACGTGCCTTGTTGACTGCCAGACGATTTTCATTCTGACGCGCGCGTTTTTTTGCCTGAGGTGAATTTGCCATTCGAGGTGTCCTTTGTTTAAACAGTAAAGCGCAATCTCGCTTGACCGAAACCGATCAGACCAACCTCATGCCAAGCGGGCAACACGCGCATTTGCTGACCGGATAACAGAATCATTACGTGGGTGCAAAGTGTTTCTTATCGATCTCGAAACTGTGCGCTGCGTTTTTCCTGAAAGGCTGCCATGCCCTCGGTTTGGTCTTCTGTTGCAAACAGCGATTGGAACAAACGACGCTCGTACAAAATACCCTCGCTTAGCGTGGTCTCGTAAGATCTGTTGACAGCCTCTTTCGCGGCGATAGCGGCGATCATAGACTTTTCAGCAATCTTTGAAGCGGCGGAATGGGCTTCGTCCATGAGTTGTTTTGCGGGTACAACGCGACTGACAAGTCCGGCGCGTTCAGCCTCTTTTGCATCCATGAAACGCCCGGTCAGATGCATATCCATAGATTTTGATTTCCCAACAAACTTGGTGAGACGTTGTGTGCCACCCAAACCTGCTATCACACCCAAGTTGATTTCTGGCTGGCCAAATTTGGCCGTGTCAGAGGCAATGATGAAATCACACATCATTGCCAGTTCGCAGCCACCGCCCAAAGCATACCCCGACACTGCAGCTATCACCGGTTTTCGCGTGGCAGTAATTGCGGCATGGTGGTCGCCGAAATAATCGGACAAGAACACCTCTACGAAACTTTTTTCCGACATCTCTTTGATATCGGCACCCGCAGCAAAGGCCTTTGCAGACCCCGTGATGATAATACATCGCACTTTGTCATTTGAATCTGCTGCGTGCAGAGCTTGGCCAAGTTCGGTCAAAAGCTCTGCGTTCAGCGCATTCAAGGCCTCGGGGCGATTAAGTTTGATGGTCGCGATGCTGTCGGCAATGTCGACTATAAGCGTCTCGTAGGCCATACGGCAGGCTCCGGTCCGTTTCTATCAAAGCCTAGTGATTACCAAGTTATCGGGACGGTTCAAGCTATCTTTGACACAAAGGGCAATAGAAGGACGACCGTCCTGATTGCACTATGCGGCGAATGGGCTCTGCGCAGTCATGGCTTCGACAGGGATCGCCCGCTCGACCATAGACGTCGAATGCATGTTGGAAATAGCCAAGTTCGCCATCGGCACGGCGATAATCGCGCAAAGACGACCCGCCCGCCGCGATGGCCTCGGTCAACACGTCACGGATATGGTTTGTCAGGTGTGAAATCCGAGCAGCCCCAATGCGCCCTGCGGCACGGGCCGGGTGTATGCCAGCACGGTAAAGGCTTTCGCACACATAGATATTTCCAAGTCCTGCGACAATTCTCTGGTCTAAAAGAGCCGCCTTGATCGCGGATTTTCGCCCGCGTAACGCTTCGGCAAGATACTCTGGGTGAAAGGAATTCCCCAAAGGCTCTGGGCCGATTTTCGACAACAACGGATGTGCGTTTGCGGTGGCTGTGTTCAGGAGATCCATTGCCCCGAATCTGCGAGGGTCGTTGAATGTAACACGGGCGCCCGACGCCATAGTCAGAACAACATGGTCATGTTTTTCGGGTGCGGGATGATCATGCACAAATTTACCCAATGGATCGCCAGAGACGACCATTCGTCCCGACATACCAAGATGAATTAAAAGCGACTCACCTGATTCCATGTCTGCGATCATATATTTTGACCTTCGCCATAACCGTAAGATCTGCTGTCCGGTCAGTCTTTCTGCCATACGGTTGGGAAAGGGCCAGCGTAAATCAGGGCGATTGATTTGCGCTTCAGTGATGATCTGGCCCTCCATCACGGGGGCAAGTCCTCGGCGCACAGTTTCAACCTCGGGTAACTCTGGCATTAAAACTCTCTTTTCGGACCAGTTGACCACCGCGGTCTTTCCTGACAACAGATCTAACATATCAGAAAATGCGTGGCGTATGCTACAGGTGGCTTTCATCGCCAAAATGCCAAGGGATACCGTTCAAATTAAGTAACTGGTGGAACGTCAAAAGCCAGCCGAATCGTATTGGGCAATTTGCGTAACGCTGTTAGCCTTAAGTTTGCCGAAACAAGCGGGTTGTGCTTCGTTGTAGGGTACGCCTCGCGTTAGACTGGCGCTTTGCCCTGGTAAAGGATTGCTTTGCGTTGCATTTTCAGCTGTTCCGCGCGGTTTTGGCCATTTGTTTCAAGTGTGAACAGTCTATATCTACTCACAAAGGTTGAACAAGGCGCCCGTCATGACAGATGACCGTGAACAGACGACACATTTTGGCTTTGCCGAAGTACCCGAGGCAGAAAAGGCAGGGCGGGTACAGGGTGTTTTCAACTCTGTCGCCAGTAAATACGACGTCATGAACGATGCCATGTCTTTCGGCATCCATCGTGTTTGGAAAGATGCAATGATGGATTGGCTGGCACCGCGTCCGCAGACACGGTTGCTAGATGTTGCAGGTGGTACCGGTGATATTGCGTTTCGTTATCTTAAACGCGCAGGACAGGCCGAGGCGGTGGTTCTGGATCTGACTGAACCGATGTTGATCGAAGGTCGTAAAAGAGCCGAAGCAGAGGCGCTGTCCGACAGTCTTGACTGGATTGTTGGCGATGCAATGCAGCTTCCTTTTGCCGACAATAGTTTCGACACATATACGATTTCTTTCGGCATCCGAAATGTCACACGCCCCCAAGAGGCTCTAGACGAGGCATACCGTGTTTTGCGACCCGGGGGTCGGTTAATGGTTCTTGAATTCAGTCATATCCCGAACCATCTTATGCAGCGCGCGTATGATCTTTACAGCTTCAATATTATTCCACGGATGGGGCAGGCAATTGCCGGGGATCGCGACAGCTACCAGTATCTGGTGGAATCCATACGTAATTTTCCAGACCAAGAGAGCTTCCTGATGATGGTGAAGCAAGCAGGTTTTGAAAATGCCAAGTACCGCAATCTGACCATGGGTGTAGCGTGTCTTCACTCAGGTTGGAAACTCTGAGGTGCGTGGGCCGCACAATATTGTTTCGCTTTTGCGAACAGCCGCCACTTTGGATCGAACGGGCGCATTGGACCAACTGCTTGATGCGTTCAACGCGCCACGGTCTTTGGCAATAGCGACAAAAGCATTGGCAGGACCGTTTAGGTGGCTGGGCCGCGCGGGTGATCCAAACTTGCCGCCAGTAGCACGCGCTATTCAGGCAATGGGTCCTGCCTATATCAAGTTTGGGCAGGTCCTTTCTACGCGTCCGGATGTGGTTGGACCTAATCTCACGCAGCAATTGCGGCTTTTGCAGGATAAACTTCCGCCATTTTCGGTAGATGAAGCGAAAGCTTCTATTTCTGCTGACCTTCACGTCGATGTGGACACCGTTTTCGCGGACTTCAGTGATCCTGTGGCTGCTGCATCAATCGCACAGGTCCATCAGGCCAAGTTGCTGGACACCGATGAAACTGTTGCAATCAAAGTGCTGCGTCCCGGAATCGAACGTGCATTTCGCAAAGATGTGGACGGGTTTTATTTCATAGCCCGTTTTGTTCAGACGTTTGCACCAAGTGCACGTCGCCTTCGCCCTATGGAAGTTATTGAACATTTCGAAGGGGTCGTGAACGGAGAGCTTGATTTGCGGCTTGAGGCCGCATCAGCGAGCCAGTTTGCCGCCAATACCGAAAGTGACGAGGGCTTTATCTTGCCGCGGGTCAAATGGGGTCTGTCCGGTCGGCGCGTTATGACGATGGAATGGGCTGAGGGTTTGCCATTGGGTGATAACGATGCCTTGGATGCGGCAGGGCATGATCGCGTCGCATTATCTGAACGGGTCTTGCAACTGTTTTTGCGCCATGCCTTGCGTGATGGTTTTTTTCATGCAGACATGCATCAAGGCAACCTGAAAGTATCTGCGTCTGGTGATATTATCGCCTATGATTTTGGTATCATGGGACATATCGATGAATATACACGCAGAGTTTATGCACAGATCTTGTATGGTTTTATCCGTCGGGACTACCGACGCGTGGCAGAAGTACACTTTGAGGCAGGCTATGTGTCTGCAGATCACGATGTCGAAGAGTTTGCACGCGCCTTGCGCGCGGTTGGAGAGCCCATATTCGGCATGGATGCCAGCCAGATATCCATGGGGCGATTGTTGAATTATTTGTTCGATGTCACTGAGCGTTTTGGGATGCAGACCCGTACAGAGTTGATTTTGTTGCAACGTACGATGGTTGTGGTTGAAGGGGTTGCGCGGTCATTGAACCCCCACATGAACATCTGGACCGTAGCCCAGCCCATTGTTGAGGGCTACATTAAGAGTTCGATCGGACCTCAAGCTGTTTTGCGCGACCTTGGGCGCACAATTCAGGTGTTGTCGCGGTTCGGCCCGCGTCTTCCTGGGTTGGTCGAATCCGCACTCATCCAGCAAGCCGAACCAGCAAGTCGAAACAAGCGGCCATGGCTTTTGTTGATTGTTTTGGCCGGACTAGGAATGTTTTTTGGTTTTGGCGTTGGAATTTTTTTCTAAACACCTGTTGCGCACCATTCGTTAAGTCTTTTGTGCCAAATCTGCATGCGGTTTGTGGATGGAGGTATGAGTGCTCGGGCTGATTGGCATCGCAGTGGTTATAGTCATGGTTTTTGGCGGTTACCTAGCAGCCGGCGGAAAAATGGGTATCATTCTCAAATCGCTTCCATTTGAGATGATGATGATAGGCGGCGCTGCAGTGGGTGCTTTCATCATTTCCAACGACGGGGCTGCCGCTAAACATACAGTCATTGACATTGGAAAGGTTTTTAAAGGCCCGAAATGGAAGGGTCCTGATTATCAAAATCTTTTATGTCTTTTGTTTGAATTGCTTAAGGTCGCAAAGTCGAGTCCAGTCGTACTTGAAGAACACATCGAAAATCCGGAAGACAGCGCGATTTTCAAAAAATACCCCAAAATATTGAAAGACCGAAACTCTATAGAATTAATTTGTGATACTCTCCGGTCTGCGTCGATGAATTACGATGACCCCCATCAGGTTGAAGAAGTTTTAGAAAAGCGTTTGGAATCCAATTTGCATCACTCGATGCACTCTAGTCATGCGTTACAAACTGTTGCTGACGGCCTTCCTGCGCTTGGTATTGTTGCGGCGGTTTTAGGTGTTATCAAAACGATGGGGTCTATTGACCAACCACCGGAGGTTCTTGGAAGACTAATTGGCGGTGCTTTGGTTGGCACTTTTCTGGGTGTCTTTCTTGCTTATGGGCTGGTTGGTCCATTTGCATCCAAGCTAAAGGCCGTTACAGAGGACGAAGCCGCTTTTTATAACATGATCAGAGATGTGATAATCGCGTCTTTGTTTAATCACGGTGTGAATATCTGTATAGAAGTCGGACGGCAAAGTGCGCCATCACACTACCGACCAAACTACGAAACCCTAGAGGCTGCCTTGCGAGAGGTGAAGTCAGGCAGATGATCTGGCGCATACTGATCCTGATCGTATTTACGGTTTGGCCCAGTTTGCCCTTTGCCGCACCTATTCTTGTGCGTTCTGGCGAGCATAGTGGCTTTACCCGGTTGGTTTTTTATCTGAATGCTTTGCAGGATTGGCGTGTTACACAGGATGGCTTTTCTGTGACTGTTGTTGCCGTCGGAGCAGCCGATGGTTTCCAAACGGATGAACTTTATGACAGGATTGGAAGAACGCGTCTTCTTGCTTTAACGGAAAAAACAACTGACACAGCGCAGTTGGATCTGGCGTGTGATTGTATCGTGGAAACGCTCTTGCTGCGTGGGCGATTACTTGTTGTCGATATTCGGGCCCGTCGAGAGAATGAATCCATTCCTACGGCGTCTGATTTACAGGTTGAGCAGGAGAGTTTTTTCCCAGATGGAGAGCAAACGAAACTTCTACCAAAACCTACGATAACGCTTCCATTGCGAACATCAGTCGTTTCTACGAATCTCATTGTGCGGATGATGCAGGATGAATTTGGCTCAGCAATAGTATCAGGGCTGATATCGGCGGATGATCAGATTCGAGTAGACCGCAGCAACCTCGCGTTTCCCGAGATTGCTGATCCAGAGGAAATTATACCTGAAGATCTGGAAACTAAGAACAGGTACTGTCCGATCGGATTAAATGAGGTGACCCGCCTTTGGCGTGGTGACGGGCTATTTAATAAAAAATTATCGTCTATCAGGCAAAAAATGCACAATACTGCCGGACGTGAAAACGAAGGTGCGCGCTTAGAGCTTGCCCGTTTTCTTGTCTCTAATGGTGTAGGAATTGAAGTGTTAGACTTGCTTCGCGATGATTCGTCTGAAGAGGCAGGTCTGGTTCGATCGATGGCCCAACTTCTGGATCGACCACGGCACGTTGTAAACGACGCTTTTCAATATTGCTCAGGTCTCGAAATTTGGGAAATTATTCGGCTGTCGCGCCAGGGAAAAAAAGGCACATCAATTTATGATAATGAAACGCTTGTTATCGGATTTCGAGGATTGTCGCGACCTTTACAAGCATTGTTCGAGGCGGAACTTCTAGCGTATCTTTCTGATAATGGTTTTGAGCAAGCGAGCGCGGCCATTCAGGCGTTTCGGGAAAGAACGCAAGCGAAATCAGGTCATATGATCTTGGTTGATGGACGAGCTGTTCCTCTGCCAAAGCAAATTGATGAGATTTCAATTTTAGAAAATATTTTGGAGCAATTTGGGACTCTTGAAGGAGCTCGCGCTGCAACGCCACAGCAAGCCGCAATGATACCTACCTTTCAATACGAGTTTCAGAACACATCATGGTCCCCTGATCTGTGGCAGGCAGATTTACGACTTAATTTGGTATCAAGTGATTTTGACAGGGCATTAATTCTTACTCGTGAGGGACGGTTGAAGTATCCTGCTAAGTTTGAACAGGCATACCCGGAAATGCTGCGGTATGTTACAGATAACAGTGACGACATATCATTTCTGAAAATTGCAATGTCGATCGGTGCGGGTGAGGCGGGATTACCAGTGCCATCAGCTGGTGTGGCGAATCATGTGGAAGCGCGCCTAAGTAAGCTCGGTTTTTGAAATGGGGACACACCCCATTTGGTTGGCATTGGGTCACACCCATAACGTTGTGACATTGACTTATGACTAGCCCGTTTTCAATAATGACTCTCTGATAGACGAATAGCATTTTTGGAATGTTTCGGTAACTTTAAAAATATAGTTTCGCACCTGCTTAATTGCGCAGAGCCCCTTAAAAACTGGGTATGCAAATGCAACCTAAAACGACACCTGTCGTACATAACTAACAGCGCATTGTGCTTTGAAATCACCGCCTGCGAAACCAATAAACATAAAAAATTACGTCACAGATGAGTCTTAATTGGAATAATTAAAAGTATTTATTAACAAGCATTTAAAAAATATTTTCGCCTTCTTTGTGTCGGGTTGAAGGCTTCTGTCCGGATTAATTTCACGTGAAATGTGAACCAATGCAGGTTTGCTTCCGTATCATTATAAAACCAGATAAGACAGCGAGGACACATATTATGGCGTTTGATGGTGTAAGTGATCAGACAATGTCGCGTAAGGCAATGAAGGCCGAACTGTTAGATGCCGAGACAGAACTGCGGCTGGCATATGCTTGGCGTGACGAACGTGATGAAGCAGCACTTCATCGGTTAATCACCGCTTACATGCGATTGGCGATTTCCATGGCGTCGAAATTTCGTAGGTATGGCGCGCCGATGAACGACCTGATCCAAGAGGCTGGGTTGGGTTTGATGAAAGCGGCCGACAAGTTCGACCCAGATCGCGGTGTTAGATTTTCTACCTATGCTGTTTGGTGGATCCGTGCATCCATCCAAGATTACGTAATGCGCAATTGGTCGATGGTTCGAACAGGATCGACCTCAAGTCAGAAATCGCTGTTTTTCAACATGCGTCGCGTTCAAGCGCGCTTGGAAAGGGAGGCAGCGTCGCGCGGAGAGACTTTAGACAAGCACGCTTTGCGGGGCATGATTTCTAAAGAAATAGGTGTGCCTCTTCATGATGTCGAGATGATGGAAGGGCGTTTGTCTGGTTCAGATTTTTCTTTGAATGCGACCCAATCTGTTGATGATGAGGGGCGCGAGTGGATAGATTCGCTAGAAGACGATAGTGCTCAGGCCGCCGAAACAGTCGAAAATGCACTGGATACTGAACAACTGCGTGAATGGCTATTGACTGCAATGAACTCCTTGAATGAACGCGAGCGGTTTATCATTCGTGAGCGCAAACTTCGTGACGAAGCACGTACGTTGGAAAGCTTGGGCCAAGAGCTTGGTCTATCGAAGGAACGTGTGCGCCAACTTGAAGCAGCAGCGTTTACAAAAATGCGAAAATCACTTGAAAAACAGTCCTCTGAGGTCCAAACATTCCTGATATGAAACGCAGTCGGATTTAAATCTATATGCCCGTTGCGTTTGACCAAACATTGGTAATTCGCGGCGGGGGGAAATCATGGCACCGGGCAATCGCGTCCTTTTGATTATTTCGGGCGGTATCGCAGCCTATAAATCCCTGGAATTGATACGGCTTCTCAAAAAGTCAGGCATAGATGTATCGCCGGTGATGACGCCGTCCGCCGCAGAATTCGTGACTCCTTTGTCTGTGTCAGCGTTGAGCGGTGAGAAGGTGTATACAAGCCTTTTCGATCTAACAGACGAAGCTGAGATGGGTCACATACAGCTTAGCAGGGTGGCAGATCTAGTTGTGGTCGCCCCTGCAACGGCCCATCTCATGGCGCGTGCGGCACAGGGCCAAGCAGATGACCTTGCGACAACGGTATTGCTTGCGACTGACACACCCGTGCTTATGGCGCCAGCGATGAACGTTCGCATGTGGGATCATCCTGCCACACAGCGCAATTGTGAACAGCTTGTCAGAGATGGTGTGCAATTTGTGGGTCCGAACAAGGGTTCTATGGCCTGCGGAGAATACGGATCTGGCCGAATGGCAGAACCATCTGAGATTTGTCAAGCAGTTCAGGCCCGTCTGACAACCGGGCCCTTAACAGGCAAAAAGATCGTCGTCACGTCGGGGCCAACCCATGAACCGATTGATCCCGTCCGATATATTGCCAATCGCTCCTCTGGAGCTCAAGGAACTGCACTGGCCGTAGCCCTCAGGGATCTAGGGGCCGATGTAACCTTTGTGACTGGCCCCGCCGATGTGGCTCCGCCGCAGGGCGTGCGTGTGGTGTCCGTGCAAACAGCTTTTGAAATGCAGCTGGCCGTATCAGAAGCGTTACCCGCGGATGCCGCCATATTTGCTGCGGCGGTTTCTGATTTCAGGATAGCACAGCCGAACTCAAGCAAAATCAAGAAAGACGGAGACGCAGCTCCGCAACTCGAATTTGCTCTGAACCCTGATATTTTAGCGGGGATTGCACAGCTGCAGGATGGTCGCCCCGGTCTTGTCGTGGGGTTTGCGGCGGAAACGGATGATGTGATCGCGCATGCAACGGCCAAAAGAAGCCGCAAGGGGTGCGATTGGATTGTGGCCAACGATGTGCGTCCGGATACCGGCATTATGGGGGGCACAGAAAATGCCGTGACACTGATCACAGCATCTGGTTCAGAAAGCTGGCCACGTATGTCCAAAACCGCAGTTGCGCAGGCCCTTGCGCAGCGTATTGCAGATACGTTGTCAGAGTAGTCTCACATGCATGCCCTAAAATTCAAACGATTGCCACAAAATGTGGATCTTCCTTTGCCAGCCTATGCCACGGCCGGGGCGGCTGGAATGGATCTGCGGGCGTGTCTCCTGGATTCCGCTGTTGTTATTCTTCCCAACAAAATCGCGATTATTCCTACTGGCTTTGCGGTCGAACTGCCGCCCTCTACCGAAATGCAGATACGGCCAAGATCGGGACTGGCG
Source organism: Pseudoprimorskyibacter sp. (assembly GCA_029251265.1). Classification (GTDB taxonomy): domain Bacteria; phylum Pseudomonadota; class Alphaproteobacteria; order Rhodobacterales; family Rhodobacteraceae; genus JAQXDR01. The sequence goes on from JAQXDR010000070.1 coordinate 75,249, forward strand.
GTACGCCATGCGATGTTGGTGCCCAATAGCCCGGGAACGGTTGATCAGGACTACCGCGGCGAAATCAGGGTCGCGTTGCTAAACGCCGGCTCTGAGGCATTTACAATCTCGCATGGGGAGCGCATTGCCCAAGCGGTGATCGCCGCGGTGTTGCGTCCCAATATAGAAGAAACGTCCGATCTGAGCGCGACAACACGCGGCGAGGGTGGGTTTGGATCAACGGGACGCACCTGAGCGTTCCATTTCAAACCGACGCTTTCTTATTGGGTTTCGCGCCGCGGCGGGCTACCTCCAACGGGTGACGTGAAAGGCAAACAATGGCACGCATCCTCTTATTGGCACTGATCTTCTGGGTGTTGACAGGACCTTGGCTTGGTAAACGCTTTGGTCGCAAAGCTATGTTGACGCTTTCTGTCCGGATGGCAGTTATATTCGGCGGCTACATTGTCGTTCTTGGTATTACCTTTGTCTCGCCGGGCCAGATGTTTGGTGGGTCTAGTTTGATCCAATGGATGTCTATAGGTATTATGGGTGCGGCGGTTGGCACCTACTTTCGTTGGCTTGATCGCTTGCGATCCAAGGCAGAGCCGGAAGATACTCAACCGATTGAACAGACAGCAGCTGCGTTGAGTGAATTTGAATTACAACGCTATGCCCGTCATATCGTTCTGCGTGAAATTGGGGGCTTGGGCCAAAAAAACTTATCCAAGGCACGCGTTTTGGTGATTGGAGCGGGTGGTTTGGGCTCTCCGGCGCTGCAATATCTTGCGGCAGCAGGTGTTGGGACTATCGGCATCATTGATGATGACACGGTTGATCTGACAAATCTGCAACGCCAGATCATTCATACCGATGATCGCACCGGTATGGACAAGGTCAGGTCGGCGCAACTCACTCTGGAAGCGCTGAATCCCCATGTTGATGTGCGACCATATAAACGCCGCTTTACAGAAGATATCGCATTAGATTTGGTATCGGAATATGACGTCATCCTTGATGGTTCTGATAATTTTGATACGCGATATTTGGTGAATCGTATGGCCGTGGCATCAAAAAAGCCCTTGGTGTCAGGCGCGCTCAGCCAGTGGGAGGGACAATTGAGTGTCTTTGACCCTGCCCACGGTACACCCTGTTATGCCTGTATCTTTCCAGATCCACCGTCGCCTGGCCTTGCCCCGTCATGTGCCGCAGCAGGTGTGTTGGGGCCTTTGCCCGGTGTTATTGGGTCTATGATGGCTGTGGAAACGGTGAAATTGATATGTGACGCCGGACAACCACTTCATAACGAGTTGCTCATTTATGATGCACTCTGGGGGGAAACGCGCAAAATAAATCTGAAGCGTCGCCCTGATTGTCAGGTTTGCGGATCAACGGGCTTGTCTCAAACATCAACAATTTCTAGCTCTTCCGATTAAGGAGATTTCAAATGACCAATCCATTGCTGCGCGCATGGGACACGCCCTTTGGGTTGCCACCATTTGCTGATATTAACGATGCCGATTTTGCGGCTGCGTTTGACGCCGCCATGATCGAAGATCTGGCAGAAGTCGCGGCAATCGCACATAATCCTGCCGCACCGACGTTTGCCAATACGATCGAGGCGTTAGAAGGTGCGGGCGCGCAGTTGGAGCAGGCGGCATCGGTTTTTTTCAACCTCGTTGGTGCAGATACCAACGAGACGCGTCAGGCAATCCATCGCGATTACGCGAGCAAGTTTGCGGATCATGCGACAGCAATCTATGCAAATAAAGATTTATTTGATCGGATCAGGGCTCTTTGGGATCAGCATGCAACCTTGAACCTATCCGCCGAAGAAACACGTGTGCTGATGTTGACCCATCGGCAGTTCGTGCGGGCCGGGGCAATGCTGACGGGGGATGCTGCAAAACGGATGGCGGAAATCAAGGCGCGTCTGGCAACGCTTGGTGCGGAATTTACCCAGAACATGCTGGCTGACGAATCTGATTGGCACATGGACCTGTCTGACCCCGATCTTGAAGGACTGCCATCCTTTGTAATCGAGGCAGCACGTTCTGCAGGAACGGAGCGCGCAGCACCCGGTCCGGTGATTACCCTCAGCCGATCCTTGATTGTCCCGTTTTTGCAATTTTCACCGCGACGTGATTTGCGGGAAAAAGCCTGGTTGGCTTGGGTGGCACGCGGCGCAAACGGGGGGGATACGGACAACCGTGAGATTGCGGCTGAGATTTTGGCTTTGCGTCACGAGCGTGCAGCTTTGCTGGGCTACGACAGCTTTGCGTCTTACAAGCTGGAAACTGAAATGGCGGGCACCCCGGATCGGGTGCGGGACCTGTTGATGCAGGTTTGGGCACCGGCAAAGGCACAGGCCGAAGCAGACAGCGCGGTTTTATGTGACCGGATGCATGCAGATGGTGTGCAGGGTGACCTAAAGCCATGGGACTGGCGCTATTACGCCGAGGCCCGTCGCAAGGCAGAGCATGATTTGGACGAGGCAGCGCTCAAGCCGTATCTTCAGATGGACAGAATGATCGAGGCATCGTTTGATTGCGCGAATAAACTGTTTGGGTTGGAGTTTTCCGAACTTGATACGGCGTTATATCACGATGATGCCCGCGCATGGGAGGTCACGCGCAACGGTGTGCATGTGGCCGTCTTTATCGGGGATTATTTTGCCCGCGGGTCAAAACGATCTGGCGCATGGTGTTCAGCATTCCGGATGCAGGCACGCAGACCCAAAATGCGTACGCCAGTGGTTGTCAATGTTTGCAACTTTGCCAAACCGCCACAGGGGGCGCCCGCGTTGCTCAGCTATGATGATGCGCGCACACTGTTTCACGAATTTGGTCACGCATTACATCAAATGTTATCAGATGTGGATTTTGGGTCTGTCGCGGGCACCAGTGTTGCGCGTGATTTTGTCGAGCTGCCCAGCCAGCTTTATGAGCATTGGTTAGAGGTGCCAGAGGTGTTGCGCAACTTTGCGACGCACGCTGAAACCGGTGAATCGATGCCTCAGGACATGCTTGACCGTGTCCTGCGCGCTGCAAATTTTGATCAGGGATTTGCGACTGTTGAATACGTGGCAAGCGCCTTGGTTGACCTTGAATTCCACTTAGGCGAACCGCCAGTTGATGTCATGGCGCGCCAGACCGAGATTTTGGCGGACATCGGCCTGCCTGCTGCGATTCCAATGCGTCACGCGACGCCGCATTTCGCACATGTTTTTGCAGGTGACGGTTATTCGTCTGGGTACTACAGCTACATGTGGTCCGAGGTTATGGACGCAGATGCATTTGAGGCGTTTGAAGAGGCGGGTGATGCTTTTGATCCAGAACTTGCCAAACGGTTAGAGACATACATTCTGTCCGCAGGCGGATCACAAGATGCAGAAACGCTGTATACGGCTTTCAGAGGACGGATGCCCGGTGTGGGGGCGCTGTTGAAAGGACGCGGCCTGGCAGCATAGGACCGCAGCCAGGAAAGACCCGCCAGTTCAGCGGGCGGCCAAAGCGTCTTTTAAAACAGACAGAACGGCGTCGCGAGGAACCTGTGTGGTGACAAACGCGGCGCCGATGCCGTTGGCAAGGATAAACCTAAGCTGGCCATCGACGACCTTTTTGTCCTGCCCCATAAGATCCAACAAGGTTTCGGCAGTGGGCAGATCCCCAGCAATGTCTGCCAAATCAACCTTGGTGCCCATACTGCGAAGATGTGCCCGGACACGGCTTGGGTCCTCTTGACTGCATAACCCAAGGCGGGCGGACAATTCAAAGGCCAGCGCGCAGCCAATGGCTACCCCTTCACCATGCAAAAGCCGATCCGAATAGCCTGTTGCGGCCTCAAGCGCATGGCAGAACGTATGGCCGAGATTCAACAACGCGCGGTCACCTTGTTCGGTTTCGTCTCTTACGACGATCTCTGCCTTCATTTCTACGGATCGACGTACCGCATGTGCGCGCGCGTCTCGATCACCTTGAACAAGGTTAGGTCCGTTGGTTTCTAACCAGTCAAAGAAACTGGCATCACCAAGTAGCCCATATTTGATAACCTCGCCGTATCCGGCAAGAAAGTCGCGTGGCGTCAACGTGTCTAATGCGCTGATATCGGCCAGTACAAGACTGGGCTGGTGGAACGCGCCAATCAGATTTTTACCCTGAGGGGCGTTGATCCCCGTTTTGCCCCCAACAGAGCTATCGACCTGTGCCAGCAACGAGGTCGGGATCTGGATAAACCGAATTCCTCTTCGCAGGACGGCCGCAGCAAAGCCAACCAAGTCGCCGATCACACCGCCTCCGAGCGCGATAACGACATCCTGTCGCTCTATTTTTTCAGCCAAAAGCCATTCGACGGTCCGGGTGAATTCTGGCCATGTTTTGGTCGTTTCACCAGCGGGTAGGGTCAGGGTGCTGTGCGCAATTCCAGATGCTTGGAGACCTGCAACCAAGGCAGGAAGATGCGCTTGCGCAACATTGTCATCGCTGACAATAGCCACCCGCGGGCGTCTGAGAAAGGGTGCGATGTGACTGGCTGAATCCACGATCAGGTCTTGTGCGATTCGCACGTCATAGGCGCGCGCGCCCAGTGGAACAAATACGGTTTGCATTGTTGGCATCACCCGATCACATCCCTGCGCGTTTCAAGCACGCTCAATACCTGCTTTGCCATGTCTTCTATAGGCACCTCAGGAGCAGATTTTACTGATAGATCTGACATCTTATAGATCGGGACGCGTTCCTTGTAGATGCGTTTGAGGGTTTCATATGGGTGTGCGCCACTTAACAACGGGCGGGTATCTTTGTTGCGCACGCGTGACCAAAGCAGGTCAAGATCAGCGTCAAGCCAAACGGAGATACCCCGCTCGGATATCATTTTGCGGTTTTGCTCTGACATAAACGCCCCCCCGCCTGTCGATAGGATGCACCGCTCTTCATCCAGTAAACGCCCAATGACCTGAGTTTCCCGTTCGCGGAAAAACGTCTCGCCATCTCGGGAAAAAATTTCGGCAATCGACATATTGGCGGCGCGTTCAATTTCATGATCGGAATCAAGGAACGGAACCCCAAGCAATGCGGCAAGGGCCTTGCCCACAGCTGTCTTGCCCGCGCCCATCATGCCAACCATTGCTACCGTTCGCTTCAGCTTTCGGTTTGGTATCTCTGTCTGCATCGACATATGTGACCATTTTTTTGCCTATGGTGCTTGAATGACGTGATCTTAGTCAAAAGGCCAGCTATAAGTCGTAAAACAAATGCCCTGGGCAGGGGAATAAACACATGTGGTTTCTGACGCGGTGGATAATTTATCTTTTGATCTTGGCCATGGTGGGGCTGGTGGCCTACACGTATTTAGGCCCAATCTTTGGCGCGGACTTTTCGCCCCCAAGTGAAGAAATCCGCGTTCCGGTAATGTTAAGTGCCGATTAGGACACAAGCGTTCGCGGCTGTTTTGTGCGGTGTGGTTTTGTGGGGCTTGCCCATCAATGCTCAGGAGCCGCTGACGATCCCGGGTCTGGTGTCTTCTGGTGCGATTCCACAAAAGGCATCGCCCCCTGTCGCTGTACCGTCTTCTAATGCCCTGGGGGGCGCGCCTTCTGAATTGCTCACGGGCGAACCTATTGGTGTCGGATCGCAGGACAATACTGCGTCCCGAGGGCCATTATCGCCAATTGAATGGCTTAGCCGTGCCGCTGACGAGGCCGAAGCCAGACGTCAAATTGAACCAGAACCTGCGGCTGTCGCGAATGCGGGTGCCCCCGAGGTCGAGGTTGTCACACTGAACACAACGGCCTCTCAGATATTGGGATTAATTCCTGCTGATGTCGCAGGACTTCCACCTACGCTGTGGCTGGGGTCACATTCCGAAGATGTGGCCCGCCAGATTGCTGATGTTCAGATCTTCGGTGCGACAATGACTCATTTGGCTCATCGAATTTTGCGTGCAGAAACGCAACCTCCTCTGACCGGATCGCCGTCGGTGTGGTTGCGCGCGCGGGCGGAACGTCTTTTGGATCTGGGTGCTGTGGCCGAGGCACGTGCCCTACTGGAACAATTGCCGGAAGAAAACGCAGACACCTTCAACCTTTGGGCGGATTTGGCGTTGCTGGATGGTGAAGCAGACGCTGCCTGCAAACGGTGGCGTGTCGCGCCGTGGCTTTCAGATGATTTGGAGTGGCAGGTGTATTGCAAAGCGCGCCTGCAGGATTGGAATGGCGCAGCGACAACCCTCTGGGCAGCACAGGGCTTGGATCTACTCTCCCCTCAAACGGTCGACCTTTTGTGGCGATATCTGGATCCTGAACTGGCCGAAGATCTGCCACCGTTGTCAATGCCACCAAAAGCAGATGCCCTGACCTTTCGACTTCTTGAAGCGATTGGCGAGCCGCCAGCAACTGCGACCCTGCCGCGTGCTTTTGACCTGCCACAGTTGACGGGGGATTCGGGCTGGAAAGCCCAGATTGAAGCTGCCGAACGACTTGTGCGCAGTGGTGCCATAGCGCCGGAAGTATGGATTGCTATCTTGATGGAGCGCGCACCAGCAGCGTCAGGCGGTGTTTGGGATCGGGTGTCTGCGGTTCAAACCTTGGTCCGAAGCCTGATGCGCGGGACACCAGAGGTCGTGGATGCGGCTGTTTGGGATGTGGCTGTTCTTCTGGCTCCAGTGGGTTTGGTTGTGCCCTTGGCAGAGGCGTTAGAGCCGCGTTTGCCTGATGCGTCTTGGTTACGTCTTTTGGGCCCCGAATTTGCCGGTGCGTCCGGCAGGTTGCCAATGGGTTACCCGGTCGCCGATTTGGTTTCAGCCGTGGCGCGTGGGGATGTGCCCCCGCCGATAACACAGGGTCGGTATTCGGATGCCGTGGCCCTTGCGTTTACGTTGCCTGGTACGCCGACACAGGTGTTGCAGCTGCAAGCCGAAGATCGCATTGGAGAAGCGTTGTTGCTGGCTATGCAACTGATTGCTGATGGGGCGACAGGTGATGATGCCGCATTGACCCAAGGTCTGCGTGCATTGCGCGCACTTGGTTTTGACACGGCCGCCCGTCGCGTAGCCATCGAGCTTTTGATACTTGGATCATTGAAATGAACTGGCTAGGTGATTTTCTGGACATGCTTGCCGCCGAAAGGGGCGCGGCCGTGAACACATTGCTGTCTTACGGGCGTGATCTGCAAGATTTTGAACACTGGCTTCAGGGGCAGGGGGGACAAATGCGGTTGGCGACGCGGCCACAGATCGAAGATTATCTTGCCTATTGCCACACGCAAGGCCTGTCTCGTGCCACCCGTGCGCGAAGGCTGTCAGCGATACGCCAACTTTATCATTTTGCATTCGAAGAAGGTTTGCGTTCTGACAACCCTGCAGTCCAGATCCCAGGTCCGGGTCGAGACAAAACATTGCCCAAGACACTTAGCCTTGACGAGGTGGATCGCCTGCTTTTGGCAGCAGAAACTCAGGGGCGGATGCCTCGTGATCGCATGCGTAATATCTGTCTGATGCAACTGCTGTATGCGACTGGATTGCGGGTGACAGAACTGGTGTCTCTTCCAATATCTGCAGCACGTGGAGATCCCCGGATGATCCTTGTTCGTGGCAAAGGGGGCAAAGAAAGACTGGTGCCCCTGTCGTCTCCGGCGCGGGTTGCGTTGAGCGACTGGCTTGCGTTGCGCGATACCGAAGATAGCGTGGCGCGATCCGAAAGACGTCCGGAATCACCTTTTTTGTTCCCCTCAAGAGGAAAAGCAGGACATCTGACCCGCAATTCATTTTTTCTGACGATTAAGGAAATGGCTGTAAAGGCAGGTATTTCACCGACTCATGTGTCACCCCATACCTTGCGACATGCGTTCGCAACGCATCTTTTGGAACATGGAGCCGATTTACGGTCCATCCAAACTCTGTTGGGACATGCGGATGTGGCGACAACTGAAATATACACCCATGTGATCGAAGAGCGTCTAAAGGCTTTGGTATTCGATCATCACCCTCTCGCGCGGGGATGATGCCCGACGCAGAACCAATGGCAGAATATCCTCAGAGGGCCACCAGCCAGTGGTCAGCCCGGTTTGATACCCCTGTGTCAGTCCCGCATGAACCATGGATCGTGCAGCTTTGATATGATCATAGGACAGACGATGCAGGTTTGGGACACCTTCATCCGTCAGCGTTGCATAGACTGTGCGTACATCGCCATCATTTTGGGGCATGCCGATGACCCCGGCATTCAACCACACTGCATCATCTTCGCGCTTTATAAAACCCACACCACAATGTCCGGCAATAACCATATCCACGGGTCCAACCATCGCACGGAGCTCTGCAATCGCGGCGCGGCGGTCATTCGCCTGTGTTGGCCAAATAAATTGGTTGTTTGCGCGCACACCACCGTGCAAGACAGCTACGTGCCTGCCTGCATGCGTAAAGGTAATAATGTCAGGTAACTGTGCCATCCATGCACGGTCCCTGGGTTCAATCTGATCTGATGCATATGAGAACCACGCGTTGGACGCCACATCGCACTGGCTGCCCGGATCAAAGCCGCATCCACAATTTGACCGGCCCTCGGCCAGTTGCCGTTCGCAATTACCCGCAACAGTGTTCAGCCCCCAGTCCCGAATAATCGCGACACATTCCCGTGGCTGCGCACCATATGCGACCACATCTCCTGTACACAGGGCATGATCGTATTGATGAGCCACTGCATGCATCGCCTCGAGTGCAGGCAAGTTTGAATAGGGGCCACCGAATAGCAAAACCGATCCCGTTAAGGTGCCAAGCCGTCGTATCTGCACTGTGCTGCCTCTTGATTGCCTAGGGCTGTCGCCTCATAACATGATAACACATCAGCCCATAGGAACTGCTATAACATGGACCCCGCCTCAACCTTGGATACGACCTTCTGGATCACGGCCAGCGCGATTCTGGGCCTTTTGGTACTGTCTGGCTTTTTTTCGGGATCCGAAACGGCCCTGACTGCCGCATCGCGGGGCAAGCTGCGTGCCAAAGCCGACAAGGGCAGTGCGGGTGCAAAGCGTGCCTTGCTGATCACCGAGGACAACGAACGTCTGATTGGATCAGTTCTTCTTGGCAACAACCTTGTGAATATCTTGGCGACGTCACTTGCCACAGCAATGTTTACGCAGGCCTTTGGGGAAAGCGGCGTCGCGCTCGCGACATTGGTCATGACCGCGCTTGTTTTGATTTTTGCAGAAGTTTTGCCCAAAACTTACGCAATTACCAACGCCGAAGACGCCGCCAGTATTGTTGCGCGTCCTATCGGTCTGATCGTGCGGGTTTTTGCCCCAGTGGTCAGTGTCGTACGCATGCTGGTGCGTGGGGTATTGCGGATCTTTGGTGTGCAGACGGATCCGGACAGCCAAATTCTGGCAGTCCGAGAGGAGATCGCGGGTGCGTTGAACCTGGGTCACAGTGAAGGCCTTGTCGAGAAAGAGGACCGTGACCGGATTCTAGGCGCGTTGGATCTGGCCGAGCGGACGGTCGAAGAGATTATGCTTCATCGTTCCGGAATCGAGATGATTGATGCAAACAGCGATCCGCAGGCTATTTTGACCCAATGTCTGGAAAGCAGCCATACCCGGTTGCCGGTATTTCAGGGGGATCCTGAAAACATTATTGGCGTCGTCCATGCCAAAGATTTGCTGCGGGTGATGTATCGTTTGTTGCAAGAGGCAGAAGGCAACGCATTTCAAGCCTTAAGCGGTTTTGCGATCCGTGAGGTGGCCATGCCCCCATATTTTGTGCCCGAGACGACATCGCTTGATGATCAAATGCGCCAGTTTTTACGTCGCCGGACGCATTTTGCACTGGTGGTTGAGGAATACGGAGCGCTTCAGGGGCTGATTACCCTTGAGGATATTTTGGAAGAAATCGTAGGCGAGATCACGGACGAGTTTGATCAAGAGACCGCGCCACAAGTGATGCGTGGCGAAGACGGGATGTATGAAATCGACGGTGCAATGACGATCCGGGATTTGAACCGGGCAACGGATTGGAACCTGCCTGACGAAGAAGCAAATACCGTGGCAGGACTGGTTATCCACGAGGCGCAGATGATCCCTTCGTTGGGTATGGTATTTAGTTTTCATGGGTTCCAGTTCGTGGTTGCTGGGCGTGAAAATAATCGCCTGACCCATCTAAAGATTGCCCCGATAGAAACAGTAGACCGGTGAGCGTCGCCCCCATAGTTTTGATTCCCGCTGCGGGTTCATCCCGTCGCATGCGCGGGGCAGATAAACTGCTGGAAAAAGTCCACGGAACGTCCTTGCTGCGGCGACAAGCAAAACGTGCCGCAGCAACGGGATGGACGGTCTGCGTCACTGTTGGTTTGCAGCACACAGAAAGGGCGTCGGTCTTGCAAGGACTGAATGTGACGCACACCGCCATAGACGGAGCAGAAGGCATGTCGGCGTCTTTGCGTTTCGGCGCAAAACGTGCGCTGAATGCAGGGTGTGCTTTGATGGTTGTCCTACCGGATATGCCCGACATCACGACGTCGGATTTGATGATGTTTGGGGGGGCTGCGATGTCTCAGCCGGATCGTCCGCATCGCGGGGTGACACAACAGGGTGTGCCTGGTCATCCTGTTTGGTTGCCGCATCGTGTGTTGGCGGCTGCGTTGTCGTTGCATGGGGATCAAGGCGCGCGCGCAGTTCTGGCACAAGAAGATGTGGGACTAATTGCCCTTCCCGGTCAGAACGCCATTACGGATTTGGACACGCCCGAAGCTTGGGCTGCGTGGCGCAATCGCGAATGATTGGAAATTCATCGTTTATAAACCATGCGATATTTTTTGGCTTCATAGCTGTTGACTCGGGCAGATGTTATACCTAGCTAACCAGTATTAGCACTCAGCGATAATGAGTGCTAACGCCTCCGGTCGGAGGCAAAAATTGGAAACCTTTGAGCTAGGAGAGACTCAGAGATGGCATTCAAACCGCTTCATGACCGTGTATTGGTCCGTCGCGTTGAAGGCGAAGAAAAGACCGCTGGCGGTCTTATTATTCCTGACAGCGCCAAGGAAAAGCCCGCTGAGGGCATCGTTGTGGCTTGCGGCGAAGGCGCACGCAAAGACAATGGCGAGCTGATCACAATGGCCGTTAGTGACGGCGACAAAATTTTGTTCGGCAAATGGTCTGGCACCGAAGTCACCGTCGACGGTGAAGAGCTGCTGATCATGAAAGAAAGCGACATCCTCGGCGTGATTTCCTAATCCTTCGCCCGAGCGAACCTTTCTGAAACGAATATCTCTGGAGAGACACTATGTCTGCAAAAGACGTCAAATTTGATACCGACGCTCGCAATCGCATGCTGCGTGGAGTAAACATCCTTGCCGATGCGGTTAAGGTCACCTTGGGTCCAAAGGGCCGTAACGTGGTTCTTGATAAATCCTTCGGCGCCCCGCGCATCACCAAAGACGGTGTATCGGTTGCCAAGGAAATCGAACTGGAAGACAAGTTCGAAAACATGGGCGCGCAAATGGTCAAAGAAGTGGCCCAGCGCACCAATGACGAAGCCGGCGACGGCACAACCACAGCGACAGTTTTGGCGCAGGCCATTGTGCGCGAAGGTTTGAAGCAAGTTGCCGCTGGTCTGAATCCAATGGACCTTAAGCGTGGTATTGATCTGGCAACGACACACGTCGTTGAGGCGATCAAATCTGCGTCGCGCGAAGTAAAAGACAGCGATGAAGTTGCGCAGGTTGGTACCATCTCGGCCAACGGCGAAGCGGATATCGGCCAGCAGATCGCAGACGCGATGCAAAAGGTCGGCAACGAGGGTGTTATCACCGTCGAGGAAAACAAAGGCCTTGAGACCGAGACCGACGTCGTCGAAGGCATGCAGTTTGATCGTGGCTACCTGTCACCGTATTTTGTCACCAACGCAGACAAAATGACAGCCGAGCTAGAAGATTGCATGATCTTGTTGCACGAAAAAAAGCTTTCGTCGCTTCAGCCAATGGTTCCACTGTTGGAATCGGTTATCCAAAGCCAGAAGCCTCTTTTGATCATCGCTGAAGACGTCGAAGGCGAAGCCTTGGCGACATTGGTTGTGAACAAGCTGCGTGGCGGTCTGAAGATTGCTGCTGTGAAGGCACCTGGTTTCGGTGATCGTCGCAAGGCAATGCTGCAGGACATCGCGATCCTGACCGGTGGTCAGGTCATCAGCGAAGACCTCGGCATGAAGCTGGAAAGCGTGACAATGGACATGCTTGGCTCTGCCAAGAAGGTTCAGATCACCAAGGATGAGACCACCGTTGTTGACGGTGCAGGCGAAAGTGCCGAAATTCAGGCGCGCGTTGCTCAAATCCGGAACCAGATCGAAGAAACCTCAAGCGATTATGACCGTGAGAAGCTGCAAGAGCGCGTTGCCAAATTGGCAGGTGGTGTTGCCGTTATCCGTGTCGGTGGCATGACCGAAGTCGAAGTGAAAGAGCGTAAGGATCGTGTTGACGATGCTCTGAACGCGACGCGTGCTGCGGTTCAAGAGGGTGTTGTTGTTGGTGGTGGTGTTGCTCTGGTTCAGGCTGGCAAAGCTCTGGATGGTGTTACAGGTGTAAACACTGACCAAGACGCCGGTGTGTCAATCGTAAGGCGCGCAATCGAAGCGCCACTGCGGCAGATCGCTGAAAATGCGGGTGTCGATGGTGCGGTTGTTGCTGGCAAAATCCGCGAAAGCGACGACACATCGTTTGGCTTCAATGCTCAGACCGAAGAGTATGGCGATATGTTCGCATTTGGTGTGATTGACCCTGCCAAAGTTGTACGGACAGCCTTGGAAGACGCGGCGTCTGTTGCCGGCTTGTTGATCACAACCGAAGCAATGGTTGCTGATAAGCCAGCCAAAGAAGGTGCGGCACCTGCGGGCGGCATGCCTGATATGGGCGGCATGGGCGGCATGATGTAATCGCCGTTTATCCTTTGGATATTTTAGGGGGCGTCCTTCGGGGCGCCCCTTTTTTTAATTGTAAAAAATCGGTTAAGGGTAAAACCAGTCCAACATGTAATTGCGCTATTTAATATTGTTTTAATCTAGCCCATGGCGCGGCCTGCTTGCCGCCCTGAAAAAATGCAGCCGCCGAGGAATGTTCCTTCGAGTGCATTGTAACCATGATAGCCCCCGCCGCCAAAGCCGGATATCTCTCCGGCTGCAAACAAGCCTTCTATCGCCTTGCCATCCGAACCGATGCACTGACCATTCAGATCGGTTTGTAATCCGCCCAATGTCTTTCTGGTCAAAATATTCAGCTTTACACCGATCAGGGGGCCATTTTCCGGATCGAGAAAACGATGCGGTTTGGCCGTGCGTAGCAACCGATCACCGCGATGATTGCGCGCCGCGTGGATCGCCATCATCTGGATATCCTTGGAAAATGGGTTATCGATCTGGGCATCCCGCGCTTCGATCTGCATCCGGATATCGGACGGTTCCAAGAGCGGTGTTGGCGTCAGCTGGTTCATTTTGGCAACCAACGTGTCAATGTCATTGGCCACTACGAAATCAGGACCATGGTCCTTGAACGCCTCAACCGGGGGCGTGGCCTTTGGATTCAACAGTCGTTGCTGAAGGACCATTTTCCAACTTTTGGCAGCAAAATCTGGATTTTGTTCAGAGCCTGACAGGGCGAATTCTTTTTTGATGATCTTCTGTGTGGTGATGAACCACGAATAGTCATACCCTGTCGCCAAGATATGCTTCAGCGTTCCAAGGCTGTCAAAGCCGGGCAGTGCGGGCGGTGGAAACCGTTTGCCACATGCATCAAACCACATCGACGAGGGGCCTGGCAGGATCCGAATGCCGTGATTGGGCCAGATGGGATCCCAGTTACGAACACCTTCGGTATAGTGCCACATGCGGTCTGCATTTATGACATGACCTCCGGCGGCCTCGGTAATCGCAACCATGCGGCCATCTACATGGGCCGGAACGCCGGCAACCATAGTGTCGGGTGCGGGTCCAAGGCGGTCAACAGGCCATGATTTGCGAACGAGGTCAAAGTTGCCACCAATGCCACCAGCTGCCACCAGAACTGATGCAGCGTGGCACTTGAAATCTCCTATGATGTCGCGGTTTGTGGGGGCCCCACGCTCTGCGTCATCTGCTGCTAGAACTTCGCCTGCAGCACCAACGACAGCGCCACATTCAACCAACAGCTCTGACACCCGATGCCGGAAGCGGATGTCAATATTGCCATTCTTTACGTGCTCTTTGACCCGGCGTTCGAACGGGTCTTGTACGCCGGGGCCGACCCCCCACGTTATATGAAATCGGGGAACCGAGTTTCCGTGACCATTGGCAAAGCCACCGCCGCGCTCTGCCCAGCCCACGACCGGGAACCATCGCATACCCTGTGAATAAAGCCATGGGCGCATTTCACCGGCAGCAAAATCGACATAGGCTTTGGCCCATTCGCGTGGCCAGTAATCCTTGGGGCGGTCAAATTGCGCGCTGCCCATCCAATCACGCAGAGCCAGATCACGACTGTCGCGGATCCCCATCCGGCGTTGTTCGGGAGTATCAATCAAGCACAGCCCGCCAAGAGACCAAAACGCCTGACCGCCCATGTTTTGTGATGATTCCTGATCCAGAATGACCACCTGTTTTCCACGATCGGCAAGCTCTGCCGCTGCTACAAGTCCTGCCAGACCGGCACCAATCACGATAACATCTGCGTCCGCCATGGGGTTAAAGCCTGCGGTAAATCAAAAGAATTGGAAGGATAATCAAATACATAACAACGCCATAGACTGCGATAGGCAATGACACAGGCCCAAGGGCATCCGCACCTGCTGCCACATTCACAACTGTCAAGCCAAGTGCAGCATTCTGAACACCGGTTTCTATCGAAATCGTCTTAGCTTCCAGCCAGCTACGTCCCAGAAAACGTGACGCAAAAAGACCAATCAAAGTTAAAACAATGAGCATGGTGATCAAAGCTGGACCCAAGAGCATGAGGTTATCGACAAAGATTTTCCAGTTGCTGGCCAGAGCCCCAAAAACGATCACGACAAAAAGCGTGGATGCGACCCGTGCGATTTGTTTTTCCGCTTGCTGCATGCGTGTCGGCAGTATGAGGCGTAAAACCATCCCCAATCCGACCGGTATGACTGTCAATGCGAACATTGTGCCCGCTGTTGATGCAATGTCGATGGATCCGGCGTCAGCCCCCAGAAAACGGGTGTAGGCAAAGCTTAATATAATCGGGACGGTGATCACACTGGTTAGGCTGATGACGGCCGTTAGAGTGACCGAGAGCGCAACATCGCCTTTGGCAAAGCGGGTCAAGATATTGCTGGTCACGCCGCCCGGACAGGCGGCAAGGATCATAACGCCAACCGCAAACGCCCCCTCAAGCCCAAAACCCAAAATAATCAGCAGGCCAACAAGCGGTAGCAAAATGATCTGGTTTAAGGCGCCAACCAAAAAGGCCAATGGTCTGGTTAAGACGCGTCCAAAATCACGCAGCCTGAGCCCTACGCCCAGCGAAAACATGATAAACGCCAGACTTAGTGGCAAAACAATACTGATTATGGTTCCCATGGCCTCACCTCTGAGAAAAACTGCGCCAAGGCGATCCTGACAAGCTTGGCGTGTGTCCTGCGTAGCAGTGCAAGCGCGTTGATTCAATTCTGACGTCCAAAGATGCGCGCGCCGGGATCGGCAAAGCGTCGCATGGGGGTGTTCGGGACGGGGGCCAAGATCTACAACACCTTTGAAGGGGCGTGGGCATGTTGCTAGAAATTAAAGACCTGACAAAGACATATCCTGGCGCAGACGATAGAGTTCCGGTGCTACGGGGTATCGATTTGTCGCTGGACGCGGGCCAGACACTTGCCCTGACCGGAGAGTCTGGCTCGGGCAAAAGCACGCTGTTGCACATCGTTGCGGGTCTTGAACCTGCGGATAGTGGTCAGGTCAGGCTGAACAGCAAGGACATAACCAGCTATAATGACCGCCAGAGAGCCGCCTTGCGACGGGGAACCGTGGGCGTAATTTTCCAGCAATTCAATTTGATTCCATCTCTGACTGTTGCTGCCAATATTGCGTTTCAGGCGCGTCTTGCGGGGCGGTATGATCCGGCGCATGCCTCTGATCTGACCAAAGCGCTGGGCCTGGCAGCACATGTGCATAAGTACCCCGAGGCCCTTTCAGGGGGCCAGCAACAGCGCGTTGCGATCGCGCGTGTTTTGGCGGTGCGGCCGGCACTGGTTCTTGCGGATGAACCCACCGGTAATCTGGATGAGACCTCTGCCGAGGACGTGTTGGCGCAGATGCAGGCTTTGGTGCAGGACACAGGGGCGGCCCTGATGGTTGTAACGCATTCCGACAAAGTGGCTGATCGCATGCAGATGCGTTGCCATCTACGGTCCGGGACTTTGACATGACGGGGGCCCTTGCTGGCGCTTTGTGGTCCTACTGGCGGCGTGCACCGTTACAACTGGTGTCGGTTCTTGTGGGACTTGCGCTTGCCACGGCGTTGTGGTCCGGCGTGCAAGCGATCAACGCCGAGGCTCGCGCCAGCTATGATGCGGCCGCACGTACATTGGGCGAGGGTCAGTTTGATCAATTGGTGCCGCGTATCGGTAAAGATTTGGATCAAGAGGTCTATCTGCGGCTGCGACGTGCAGGCTGGCAGGTATCACCGGTGATCGAAGGCCGCCTGGCCCAAGGGGGGGGCCGGATTGTTGGCTTAGAACCTTTAACAGCACCGGGAAACCTTGTCCCCGTGACTGCCCCGGACGGCACAAGCACGATAGATCTTGCCAGTTTTTTGCAAGGCACGCTTGCGCTGGCCGCCCCGAACGAGGTGCGGCGCATGGCTGATGCAACAGGTCTCGACGTGGTCGCCATGCCGGGGGTCGCGGCTGGGATCGTTGTGATGGATATTGGAACGGCGCAAAAGCTTTTGGACCGATCGGCACGCATCACGCGGATGGTTGTTTCGCCCAATCAGCCGACAAAGGTGCTGCCCATAGCCACGATCGCACCAGAGGTCTTGGTGCGCGCTGCCTCGGACGGCAGTGACGTGGGTCAATTGACGGGCAGCTTTCATCTAAACCTTACCGCCTTTGGCCTTTTGAGCTTTATCGTTGGTCTTTTCATTGTGCACGGAGCGGTGCGCCTGTCGTTTGAACAACGTCGCGGCTTGGTCCGAAGTTTGCGCGCTATGGGCACCCCGATGCGCGCGGTTGTGGTCGGTATGGCGCTTGAAATCGTGTTGCTTGCCTTGATCGGGGGAACGTCGGGTATCGTTCTTGGGTATGTTCTCGCAGGGCTGCTACTGCCAGATGTTGCCGCAACTTTGGATGGGCTTTACGGGGCCTCGGTTGCTGATCAGGTGCAATTGCGGGCGTCGTGGATTGTTGCAGGGCTCGGAATGGCGCTGGCAGGAGCGCTCGCCGCTGCCGCCAGCGGGCTATGGCGGATTGCACATCTACCCGTTCTTGCCAGTGCTCTGCCACAGGCGTGGGTTGGTCGCGGGTCACGGCAGATGCGGAGCTTGGCGTGGATCGCCTTTGTCCTGTTGATCACTGCCGGACTGAGTTTGGGCTTTGGCTCGGGGCTTTTGATGGGCTTTGGCGGTCTTGCGTGCCTGTTAATTGGTGCAGCCTTGGCATTGCCGCCCCTGTTGCAGGCAGGGGTTGGCTGGTTTGGGCGCCGCAGTCGCAGTGTTCTGGGGCAGTGGTTTTGGGCAGACACTGCGCAGCAGGTCCCGGGATTGGGGCTGGCGTTGATGGCACTGATGTTGGCCACTGCTACAAATATTGGTGTATCGACAATGGTCTCCAGTTTTCGCCTGACCTTCGAGGCATTCTTGGACCAGCGATTGGCACCCGAATTGTTCGTGCAGGTCGAAACTGAGGCGCAGGCCCTCGCTATTGAGGGGCTGCCTGTCGCCTTGGTATCAGAGGTATTGCCATTGCGATCTGTTGACGCGCGCGTGATGGGCCAAGATGCCACTGTTTTTGGTGTGCGTGTAGGCAAAACCTATCAGCAAGACTGGCAGTTGCTGTCACATGTTCCCGATCCCTGGCGGACTGTTCAGTCAGGGCAAGGTGCCGTGATAAATGAACAATTGTCCTATCGATTGGAGATTGGTGCAGGAGGTCTTTTGGAATTGATGCCGGGCCACTCGGTTTTGGTGGCAGGTATTGTGGCAGATTATGGCAATCCGGTGGGACAGGTCATTTTGGAAGAACAGGCGTTTACCGCCTTATATAGCGCGCCGTCACCGCGCCGCTTCGGCTTGCGCAGTCATGACCCTGACGCACTGCGCAGGGTGCTGTTGTCAGATTTAGGCCTTCCCGCTGGTGCGGTCACGGACCAACGACAGATCAAGTCGTTTTCCCTTGAGGTGTTTGATCGTACTTTTTCGGTTACAGCGGCGCTGAATGTTTTGACCCTTGGCGTCGCGGGCTTTGCTATGTTGATGAGCCTGCTGACCCTTGGCGCGCAACGCCTGCCTCAGGTGGCTCCGGTATGGGCTATGGGGGTCACCCGCAGATATCTTGGGTGGCTGGAACTTGTCCGTGCTTTGGCATTGGCTGGGTTAACAGTGGTGTTGGCTTTACCCCTTGGTCTGGCCTTGGCATGGGTGCTGTTGGCCGTGGTCAATGTCGAGGCCTTTGGCTGGAGGTTGCCGTTTTTTTTGTTTCCGGGCGCGTATCTTGCTCTTGCTTTGGCAGCCTGCCTGGCAGCGTTTTGTGCCGCATTGTGGCCTGCTTGGCGTATGTCACGTGTGCCACCGGCCCAGCTTTTGAAAGTGTTTGCCAATGATCGCTAGATGTCTGATTGTGGTTCTGTCGTGGATTATGGCCGAGGGCGCAGCTGCACAGGGGTTTGGTGGCTTGGGCACGGCAGCAGAAGGTTTTGCGATACCTGATTCATCTTATCGCATGGTGTTTCCTGATGATCATGGACCACATCCTGACTTTCGCATTGAATGGTGGTATCTGACGGCAAATCTAACGGGGCAGGATGGCGCATCATATGGCGTTCAATGGACCCTGTTTCGGTCCGCATTTGCGCCCGGATCACAGCGCGGTTGGACGTCGCCGCAGATTTGGTTTGCGCATGCAGCGGCGACATCGGCAAATGCCCATTACGTTGCCGAAAGAGTGGCGCGCGGCGGTATTGGTCAGGCTGGTGTCACGGCACAGCCGTTCGAAGCATGGATTGATGACTGGCGTCTTTATGGTGCAGATTTTGATACCTTGAAGGTTACAGCTCAGGGAGATGATTTTTCATATGATTTGGATTTGAAGACGAACTCACCGTTGGTTTTGCACGGCAAGAACGGCTATTCTGTCAAATCCGGGCAGGGACAGGCCAGCCATTATTATAGCCAGCCCGCCTATGAAGTCTCAGGGCAATTGAACCTGCCATCAGGGCCGATCAAGGTAACAGGGCACGCCTGGCTCGATCGTGAATGGTCATCACAACCACTGGCGTTAGATCAAAAGGGGTGGGACTGGTTTTCAATAACCCTGGAGAACGGTCAGCGATTGATGGCCTTCCAGCTGCGGAGTGACGGCAGGGTGCCATATACGTCGGCCACTTGGATCGCCGCAGATGGAGAGGTTCAGACGTATGGCGACGGTCAGGTAACCATGGATCCGATCGCCATGTCAGATGTTGCAGGCAAAGTGGTCCCGACGGGCTGGCAATTAAAGTTGCCTGATCGGGGGGTGGATCTCAATGTCAAAGCTCTTAATCCGTCCGCTTGGATGGAGGTATCTGTGCCCTACTGGGAGGGTCCAGTTCTGGTAGACGGCAGCCATGCCGGCGTGGGGTATCTTGAGATGACGGGATATCAATGACAGCCAATCAGACAGGCTTCGGGGTATTTAGAACCTGAAAAATGCCCGATTGCTTTCCTCCCCTCCCAAGCTCTTGCTGTAGAACAGTGCCTCAAAAAAAAATGCTTTTTTTGGGGGGGCTAATTCCAAGTCTGGGCCGCGCCAAAACGCCTAGATCTTACTGATCCAAGACATATTTGGGAAACTATTAAGCAACGAGAATATATCCTTACTATCAGGTCAACGCTTGGGCTCAATGGCATGCCCCTTACTGTTTTGAAGTGGGGCGTGAGAAACCGTCTCAATAATAGGCTTCGATCGGGATGTTAGTATCCCTTTGGTGGACATTAACTCTGGCGCTTCAGGAAAACTAATCGTTGGAAATGGTATCAATCTAAATATCAGTGTTTTTGGTGATGGGTAGATGGTTTGATTGTGTCGTGGAGTTGGTAGAAATTTTGGGGACGGCGTAAATTCCGGGTGAACTGACAGCCACCAAACCGGTGGGGACGACTATAAGTGTGATTACACTGGCAACCAGGTTACAACACAGCAAGCTTTGCGCTATTGGCCGGCAAGGCCGGGTTCGACCTGATCGAGAAGCGATTTCGGATCAACGTTTGCACGACCATTGAAGCTGTGCTCGAAGAGACCGTCTGCACGCTGAAAAACTATACCGATCACAAGGTTTATGGCTCAGTATAAGGTTTGCCGTATGACAATCTGATACTCCAGAAAAAAGACGTGAATTTCTGATGTGATGTCTGGACACTGTCGCGGCTGTCGCCTAAAACGCGGCTACCCTAAATTATTTACCCCTGCCCGGGTAGCTCAGGGGTAGAGCAGTGGACTGAAAATCCTCGTGTCGGTGGTTCGATTCCGCCCCCGGGCACCATTTATCAAATAAAGACCTGCGGAAGTGCTTAACCCTGTCAATGGGAATGCATTTTCGGTAGTGCTAGCACCTTCATTTCGGCAATATTTGATGGAGCCTGTGAAGGCCAGTTTCAGCACCAAACGACGCAGGGTGATGTTACCTGTTTGCCAGAGTTTTGAGGGGCTGGCGATGAATTGCAGAACTGGTTCTAGATTTTCCTCAAAGCTCCCTTTTGGTTCCGCCTGACTTGCCATACGCCTCAAAGTCTTTCTTCTGGCACAGGTAATAGGCGTAACGACCACCATTGCCCCGCGCGAAGGATGACCGAAGCGCCGAGCCACAGGAGGCGCATTCAGCGACGCCAAGTAGCGCGAACTCGTCGCCGACGTTTTTGCGGCGTGGGCATAGACGCAACCTTGACGCCGAGCCTGGACATTCTCGAAGGTTTCCATGGAAATCAACGGCTCGTGCTGCCCTTTCAGCCAGTGAATGCCGTAATGCTCTGAACAGATATGCCCGGTGTAGAGCGGATGGGTCAGCACATCGACCACGCGTTGCTGGGTGATGCGTCCAGTTTTGCTGCGTGGAAACTCAGGAATGCTCTCGAAGAAGTGTCTAACCTTGGCGGCGGTACGGAAATGACCCGGGGCATAGCCTTCGAACGCTTGCCGCACGTAATCGTTTAGCGGAGGGTCAAGGAACAGGACCTTTCTGCGTCCTTTGATCTCTTTATACACATAGCCGATGGGCGCGTTGTGCACCCAATAGCCATTTTTCATACGCGCTTCCATTTTCTGCGCGGTCTCCCGAGCTGAAACAAAGAACCCTGCGCAGGGGCGCGGCGTCTGCAATTTCCGCTATAACAACGCTACCAGTGTCTTTTGGAAGATGAAGAAGATGGCACAGTAGTTAGAAATAAAGAAATATCTGAACTGCATGTTGACCTTGAGAAACTGCGACTTCCTTCGAACCTACACCATGCTAACGAAGACGAAATAAACGACTTCTTTCTTATTCAGTGCGATTTGGTCGAGTTGATGATGTCGATTACGGAGAAGGGCTACGTCTAAGGGGGCCGCATGTGCGGCAAGAGTTCTGCCAGCATACGTTTCATTTGCGCAAGACATCTCTGACGCTATTACATCCGGTCATACTGCGGCCAAAACCCGCAAATGCCCAAAAGGTTCTTCCTTTTGAAAATGGGTTTCTGGCCACAGCTCTGGGTTCGAGGGGAATCAGCCGTGATAGGCTTGGCTCACAGCGAAACTGTCTTCAAACCAGTTCCAAAGGACGACCTGCCCGTCACGCACTTTGGCCCGCAAGGCAAAGGTGAAATCACCAATCGGTTGACCCGATTTTGTTGTGATGCCGTTCATATCGCCAAAGATCGCTACCGTATCCTCAGAGGCCAGAATATCGGTATTTTCCCATTTGGTGGTCTGAAAGTTTTCACTAAATACAGCCAGAAAAGCGAAAATTTGGTCCTTTCCCTCCCATGGGCCGATCCAAGGCAGGGTTGGGTCGCCCGCATTCAACCAAACCATGTCATCAGCCATAAGACCTGCCATGGCCTCCATGTCACCGCGCCCCATAGCCCCCATGAGGGCCATGACTGTCTCCAAACTGGCTTGGCTTTGATCCTCATATGATTTTGCTGAGGCTTGTGCCGTGGCTGCGGAGGCAAGTATCGCGCCTGTCATTGCAGCTGCCGAAGTTTTCAAAGCTTGTCTTCTGTTCATAACTATATCTCCTGTATCCACCCGCGGTTTAGCGACCCGAGAGCTGCTGCAATGCGCCTGCCCAATCTTCAACGTGATAAGACCGGACGATTTTTCCATTGGCTAATTCATGGATGTCGATGGTCATGATATCAAAATTGCGTCCCTGCCCATCTACACCAAAAAAGGGCGCAACAGGCGTGCCCGTCGCGCGACTGCGCACAGTTATGAAATCACCGCTTTCGTGAAGCTCCTGAATTTCCCAGTTGAGATCCGGTAACAGTCTGGCAAATCCTCCGACTTGTCCCAAGAACGCGTCGCGGCTTTTGTTGCTACCGGAATAGTCACCGACGCTTTCCCACGTATCCGCAGTGGCGTTGACAAAGGCCGCTGCGTGAGTTTCCGATCCCGGATTGCTGAGTAGATCGTAAAATGTCTGGACCGTGTCGGCATTGTCAGCCGCCGCAACTGACGCCATCATTGTAGCAGAAAGGGTCGCTGCACGCATTAGAGACTGTGTTTTATTCATTTGAAAAGTTCCTCCTGAACACTGTGTCACCCGATTTCATTTGGGCTGTGTTTCTAGAGGATGGACAAATTTTGATTACATCATAAGATACGATTGTTTAATTGCACTGTTCGGAAATATTTACTAATGATAGACCGTTTAAGGCAAATGGCCATCTTCGCTAAAACAATTGACCACGGCTCTTTTCGTGGCGCGGCAAGAGAATTGCATTTGTCGCCATCTGTTATCAGCCATCACATATCGCAGCTCGAAGACCATCTTGGCGTTGCCCTGATCTATCGTTCAACGAGAAAACTTACGCTTACGGCAGAGGGTAAACGGTTACTAATTGCGACCCATAAAATGCTGGATGCGGTTGAGGACGAGTTACAGGATCTTTCTGCGTCCGCTGGCAAGCCAAGTGGAAAATTACACATCACGTTACCTTCTGTGCTGTCACTGTCACATATGACGAATCAGCTTGCCGCTTTTTCAATGGCCTATCCGCGCATTACATTGACCATAGACTTTTCTGATACCCGGCGCGCTTTGATCGATGACGGGTTTGATCTGGCCATTCGCATGGCGTCAAAACCAAAAACATCAGCAACGGCGCGCACTTTATTCAGCGTGAAACGTGTCCTTGTTGCATCCAAGGCTTACCTTGCCACGCACTCGGCTGCGTGTGACCCTCGCGCCTTGGTGGATTGGGATTGGCTTGCCCTCGCACCAGTTCAAAATATTCCATTGAGTTTCAGTCACAAGAACGGTGATGTCATCAAGATCAAGCCCAATCCACAGGTATTTTCTAACGATGTCCAAGCATTGCACCGGCTTGCTCACGCCGGCGCTGGATTGGCAATTGTGCCTGAATTTTTAGTCGCATCGGACATTGCTAATGGACATATGGAATTTGTCTTACCGGACTGGTCATTGCCATCAATCACTGTGTATGCCGAATGGCACAGCAATGCGCCCAAACACGGGCTTATCCATCTTGCACTTAGGTCCTTGACGCCGAAAAATGCGTTCGCGAAACCCTGAATGTTGCAAAATATCAAAAAATTATTTTGGGGTAATGGCCATCTTGTTGTTGCTGTAGCGTAATGGATTAAGCACAAATTTTTCGGGCTATCACAGACTGAAATACAGGGCTCAAGGCCAATTGGGCGGTAGCCACTTGCAAGTAATTTCATCCCGTTCTGCGGCTGTGGTTATGGCTGTAGCGCCGTCGCAAGTGGTGGAAAAGTTCGTATAATGTGTTGCGAGTAATACGTCTCTTCAAAAAGCGGCATAAAGATCCGTGTCTTTCGCACAATGCGCCCGCTATCTGTAATGAAAACGTGGGATTTCGCAGGATAACGCTGTTTTCTGATGAGCTAGCTAGCGCGTTTGTCGTTCCAAACGGACATTTTCCGGATATGACCAAAGGGTGTCTCCGTGACACTCTTTTAAGTGCTTGGGAGAGGCCAAGTCTGACGTATGACGGGAAGGTATTATCCTATGAGCCAAGACACGATTGCACAGTTGCTGACGATTTCGGACGCATCGGATTTAACCGAAGACCAAGTCCGTTGCTTCAAAGACAACCCGAGCCTCATGACACTCGTCGGAGACCGAGAAACCCTTGGTTTGCGCAACTTGTGGCGGATCTTATGGATCGCTGCTGCGCTTGTTGCTGTTTCAAAAATCATTGCCGTAAAACTTGGTGATGAAGTTGATCAATTTCTTATAAATGTCGCAAGTGATCTTGTCTTTGAAATGGGTGCGGCCTTGATTGGCAGCGTTGCGACCGTGATTTTCATTGAGTATCAAAACAGGCGCCAATTTACCGAAAACATGGAGTTTCGGACAAAATTACAGCAGCGAATAAAGGAATTGAGTGATAAGGATACTGAAAATGCTCAATAATAACGAACAAGATGCACCAAAATTGGCGGGCACCTTCAAAAAGCTCCTCCTTGATTTGGCGACCTCTCTGCTCAACGCGACTTTATTGTTGCTGATCACACTTTGCACACTGATTTTATTAGTTTTTTATCAGGTTGAGCGGATCTCGGATGATGTGGCAGAGTTGACGACATTACCGTCTGAAATCACAGCGTCCCTTCAGGACAATGCCTTCTTAATGCAAATGGAGCAACTCAGAAATAATGTCGCCTTGTTAAACGAGCGGCTTGAAAGCGACGATCCAGTGATACCGCCTCAAGACCTTGAGATCATATCTGAGCAATTGACAGCGCTTGAGCTGGCCGTCAAATCTGGCTTTGATCAATGCAGTGTGGACTTGCAGCAAATGATCGTGATGGCGATACAGACTTTGCTAAGGTCAGCGGCGCAAATTACAACGCTACCTCCGTCACGTCCGGCCCGATGAGGGTGTTAAGACCAGCCTGCGGACAGGCGTAATCGGTCTTCTTCGTGCAATGGGGTCTGGATTTTCTACAGCAGTTCGGGAAACAGATGGATGTCACTCCCCAAAAAGTGTGACCAGCAAGAATTAATTAGTCAAGTCCGTCAGCTCCGAGCTGGCCTGCATCAGTGTCCAGAGCAAGCTCGCGGTCATCATCGAGACGATCCCCACCAAGAACGTCCCCGCGATCAGCCAGGGCGAGATCGTCAACCAGCTCTTGTTCTGTCGCAGAAAGCTGCGGGTATCGATCTCGATTGTACGATGCGCGCTGGTCGCAATGCTGCTCAAATCGGTCCTGAAGCTCTCGAGCTGGGATGCCATTGAGGCGGCGTAGCCCTGCCGGAT
>JAQXDR010000071.1 GCA_029251265.1 Pseudoprimorskyibacter sp.
GCATCTGCACAGCCCAGCCTGGGTCTGTTCTCGGATGAAGGCGGGCAATTTCTAGGCGGACACGCCATGAACCGTGAAAACCGGCAAAAGACGCTGGCAGCGTTTAACGACCTCTGGCAAGGCAATCCCATCAGACGCACGCGTTCAGGTGACGGTCACGCAACGCTTTATGGACGAAGATTGGCGGTGCATCTGATGGTGCAACCGACTGTCGCACGGGACTTCATGGCTGACCCGCTTGCCGCTGATACGGGATTTTTGCCGCGCTTCCTGATATCCGAAGTCGTTCGCATCATCGAAGACCACTTCGCAGCGTAAATGTGTCTAGCTGAGGGGCCTTTATCCCCAGAAACCAAGAGTGTGGCTGGACCGTTAAAGCGATCGGATAGGGCGCCCGTTGGTCTGTCCAAGTTACTAGGTGTCCACTATTGATGGTGGACGCTTAGATCACCCAAAACCCTCTGGCAGAGCGGGCTCATCAAACACTTACAGCTAAGCCGCACCCACCTTACGCAAACCGCTTTGCTGCCAGCTTTCCTGATCATCGAGAATTTTGCGCGACGTAGCTGGACGTGCCGATCCGGCAGCGTCAAGGATTGCCAGACAGGTCAGATAAAATCGGACAATCTGGTCTGTGATCACCTTGGCATCCGTCCACAAGATGGGAGAGGGTTTTGTACATGCTTTGAAGCTGAGCAATTTTTCGATCTATTGCCGCCAAATGTTCTGTTGCGACTATTTTGACCTGTGAGCTCTCGCGGCTTTCGTTTTCATAAAGACCAAGCAGGGTGCGACAATCCTCAATGGAAAACCCAAGCGCGCGGGCACGACCCAGAAAAGCAAGCTTGTGCAGATCAGTGTCACGAAATGCCCGATAGCCATTCGGACGACGCATGGGGCGAACCAATCCGATGTCTTCGTAATAACGGATGGTTTTAGCAGGGATCCCCGTGCGATCAGCGACTTCACCAATGTTCATGAACAGACCTCTTATTGTGCAGTTTGGACGCGGGCTCTATCACCGGGCACCTCTCGTCGTTTTTCGGCTGCTAACGCAGGGGAGATACGACGCAGCCGCAATGAATTGCTCAGAACTGACACAGACGATAGCGCCATTGCTGCGGCGGCAAAAACAGGCGACAACAAAAGTCCAAACGCGGGATATAGGACACCTGCCGCGATGGGGATCAAAGCGATATTGTACCCAAAAGCCCAGACAAGGTTCTGACGGATATTCGCCATGGTCAGGCGTGAAATTTGTACGGCTTTTATGACGCCCTGCAGATTACCCGAGATCAAAACCACATCGGCTGATTCAATGGCTACGTCCGTGCCAGTGCCGATGGCAATGCCAACATCTGCATGTGCCAGTGCGGGCGCGTCGTTGATGCCATCCCCAACGAAAGCGACTGTGCGGCCGTCTGCTCTGAGATCGTCAAGTACTGCAACTTTACCATCAGGCAGAACGCCTCCGAATACATGTTCAATCTTTAGGTCGCGCGCGATCGAATTGGCCGTTTCCGGTTTGTCGCCGGTGATCATAGCCACCTGAACGCCTTGTTTTTGCAAAGTTGAGATCACTTCACGACTTTCTGATTTAATAGGATCGGAGACCGCGATCAGAGCCGCAAGCAGACCGTCGATTGCGGCGTAGAAAGCCGTGTGACGGCATTTGGTCAAATCCAATTCCGTCTGCATCAATGGGGTGATGTCGATACCTTGCTCGATCATATAAGTCTCTGTGCCGATGAAGAGCTGTTGGTGACCGACCCTACCCGAGACCCCGCGACCGGGTACTGAGAAAAAGTCGGATGCGGTGGGCAAAGTGATCCCTTTGCTCTGCGCGCTTTGAACTATGGCTTTTGCAATTGGGTGTTCTGAGCGTTCTTCTACAGCGGCAATCAAGCCAAGGACATGGTTGCGGTCAAATTCTGCAGTAACGACCAGATCGGTCAATGTAGGCTTGCCTTCTGTAATAGTTCCGGTTTTGTCGAAAGCGACAATATCGACGGTAGAAAGCTTTTGAAGAGCGTCCCCCTTGCGAAACAAAACGCCCATCTCTGCCGCGCGTCCAGTACCAACCATGATGGATGTCGGGGTGGCCAGACCCATTGCGCAGGGGCAGGCAATGATCAGAACCGAGACGCCCGCAATCAAGCCAAGGCTCAGCTCCGCACCAATCAAAAGCCAAATAAAAGTCGTCAAAAAGGCCGTAACGATAATCACAGGCACGAACCATAAGGTCACCCTGTCTACCAACCCCTGTATCGGCAGATTGGCGCCTTGCGCCTCTTCTACCATTCGAATGATCTGTCCGAGCGTGGTGTCTGCACCCACGCGCGAGGCCTGAAACGTCAGGCTGCCCGTCCCGTTGATCGTGCCTCCAGTTATGATATCACCCTGCGACTTGCTGACTGGTACCGGCTCGCCAGTTATCATGCTTTCGTCAACATGGCTGACGCCGGAAGTGATCATACCATCTGTGGCAATCCGCTCGCCTGGACGAACAATAATCGTGTCTCCTACGTCAAGTGTATCGGCGTGAATTTCGAGGATTTGACCGTTCTTTAAAATCCTCACTTTTTGAACCCTTAGCCCTAAAAGTGTCTCGATTGCAGCCCCTGTTCGACCCTTGGCGCGGGCCTCCAGCCATCGACCTATCAAAATAAGAACGACGATCATTGCGGCTGCTTCGAAATAGACGGCACGCGCGCCTTCGGGTATCAGTTGCGGCTGAAAGGTGGCAATGGTTGAATAGAGCCACGCGGTACCCGTACCCATTGCAACAAGACTATTCATGTCAGGAGCCGCACGTAACACAGCAGAGAGTCCCCGGACAAAAAACAACCTGCCAGGTCCAATCAGCACGATACTTGTCAAAATAAACTGAATGATCCAAGAGGTTTGGGTTCCGATCGTGCTTTTTATGAACATATGAAAAGCTGGGACCAAATGTGCTCCCATTTCCAACACAAAAACTGGAAGAGTCAGGAGTGCCGCCCAAAGAGCAATGTGACGCAAATTATCTGCTTCTTCAGCCTTGCGTTCCACCCGCGATCGGCCAGCATTCTCCTGCGCAATATCAGCGGAGTGCCCAATTTTCGAGATGGCTGCAATCAAATCTGACGGAGTAACGGCGCCTTGCAAGTATTCAATAACAGCGTTTTCAGCTGCAAGGTTGACGGTGACTGCCACAACGCCCGAAATACTATTGAGCGTCTTCTCGACCTTGCCCACGCAGGATGCACATGACATGGATGCGATGCTCAAAATAACGCGTCCTTTTCTTGCGGGATATCCCCGCAGGTCCAGCGTCCGTGCAATCTCTTGCAAGCGATCAGGATGATCTATCGAAAAAAGTGCCGTTTCTGATGCAAGGTTCACCGTAATATCGGAGACGCCGTCGAGGCTGCTCAGCACATTCTTGACTCGTGCAGCGCATCCCCCGCAGGACATACCGTCCACGTTCAATGTTGTCTGAGCCATTTTTCCACGTCCTTTGATCACCCTGACTTGCATATAGGGCTTCCAGCAACTGGAAGCTCAATATTTTTGTGAGAGCAGGGATGAAATTAATGCTAGACGCGCGAAAGTGCCGCCGTCCAAGCAAAACGAAAAAGTGAAGAAATCAAAAATGCTTTCAACAACAGATGTGCTGAACGTCGGCATCTATTGGTAGATTTAAGAAGTGGTCTGGATAATTCGGACCAGTATTTAAAGCGGATCAACTTTTGAAAGAGATGATCCGAGATGACGAACCGAAAGAACATTCGCCTGATTTCAAGGGCAAGGTTGCGCGTGAAGCGATGCCCACATCGTCGAACATCCGATTGACGGGGCAATGGGCCATTTATTCTGTGACGAAACTAAATTTCGTTGCTTTGGACCCGCAAAGAACTTGGTGGCGCTATTGCCTACAATCAATTGACTGGTTGGATGGTTCTTGGGCTAGATTTCAAGATATCCCACCCCTCTTTGGGAATGAAGTTTGCATGTCGATGGCGAATATTCTGTTGGATGATGAAAGCCTTTT
This sequence comes from Pseudoprimorskyibacter sp., assembly GCA_029251265.1. Taxonomy (GTDB): domain Bacteria; phylum Pseudomonadota; class Alphaproteobacteria; order Rhodobacterales; family Rhodobacteraceae; genus JAQXDR01. The sequence goes on from JAQXDR010000071.1 coordinate 4,034, forward strand.
GGGCGATCTATTCGATTACAAACGAATGTTTCGATGTTAAGAGCAACCGCCCTTACGTCGTTCGTCGTCTCTACAGATTCCCTGAATATCAGCCGTTTACACTTATTGGATTTATTGTGGTGGTATTCGTTCTCCGCAAAGTGCATGTGATACCTCGGTCCAAAAACGGACACCTCTTGGATACTGCGTTTTCTGCGGTCCCATAACTTTTGCTGGCTCAGCGTTGGTCCTGCATCGTAAGGACGGTGACATGGCCCTTATAAAAATTACTGTCCTCGGTATGCGTGCTTGGACGTCGATGTCCGGCATCGACTTTACGTCTCTAGATTGGGTATGGAAATATTGGCAACTTGTTCTGCGATGGGGTCTGTTAGATCAGGATAGGCGTCTTCGGCATAGTCTTCTGGACGCTCAACGATTTCCCATGTTCCACGCCTAAAAACTTCCAGTCCTGCAAAGCCCGCCTTGTAGCCCATCTTGGGCGATCCGGGTACCCAATAGCCCAAATAGACATATGGCAGGCCTGCTTCTTGCGCGATTGTGATATGATCAAGGATCATGTGAACGCCCAAGCTCCGTTTTGGAACATCTGGTTCGTAAAACGAATAAACCATCGACACGCCGTCGTCTAAAACGTCCGTTAGGCAAACCGCCATCAAGGCATTCCGGGCCGTGTCTTCATACTCGACAATCCGCGTGCGGATCGGGGTTTCTTCGACCATCGCAGCAAATTCAAAGATATCCATATCGGCCATGCCGCCGTCGTGATGGCGCTGTTCCAAATACCGGCGAAAAAGGTCAAATTGATCCTCGGTTGCCCATGGACTGGACGCACGCCGTCGCATATCAGCGTTTCGCTTCATGACTTTGCGCTGGCTGCGAGATGGGGCAAATCGCGAGACATTTATGCGTGCCGACAGGCAGGCCGAACAATCCGCGCAGGACGGGCGATACAGGACGTTTTGCGATCTGCGGAACCCCTGTTTTGACAAGCTGTCATTTAATTTTGCGGCATTGTCACCCTGAAGGGCAGTGAAAAGTTTGCGTTCGAATTTCCCCTCGAGATACGGACAAACCTGCGGGGCTGTCACATAAAACTGCGGCGTCAAGGGCAAGCTGTGGCGCATCTGGAACCAATATCCTTTGTGTCGAACAGGCCAGACAATCAACGGCCAGATAGACGTTAGCAAGCCTAGAGTACGACGCCAAGATACTTTCTCCTAAAACGATAACCGCCCTGCATGGCAGTGGCGGTTACGTTGGGTTATTCGATCTTGTTTCGTTGAGTTCGTCAGGCGCGTTGGTTCAACATTACTGTACCCAGGGCCAAATCAGTTAAGCTTTGGCCACGACGGCTGCCTAGCATACAAGCGATCGACACAAGCTGTACCAAGAACATGCCGGACGACAGTAAGTAGCCAAGTGTGTGGATAAACGCTGTGCCGCCATCCAAACGTTGCCCGCGGGCGCTCCGTAGTTCGATGGACATTACCCGCATTCCGAGGGTCGCAGAGCGATTGGAGAGGGTAGCCCATCGATACAAAAAGCTGATAACCAGCCACAGTGGTGCCGCAATTAAAAATGCCAACCCTAGGGTAAAAAAGAATATGGGCACGATAATGCACGCAATCATCGAAATGTCTAACACCCAAGCCAAAAGTCGTTTTGTAACGACGCTTTCGTAAAACTCAGGTTGAGTTTCGGGGTCTGGAAGGTGTGGATGGGCATCAAAAGCGGTCATTGGACCTTTTCCTACAGAGGGTGATGTTGAGGTAAACAGACGGCCCGTTGTAGGGCCGTCTGTCAATAGCTTTAGGATGAAGGATGCGCTGTATCTGTCGTTGGCGCATCCGTGGCGGTCTGTACAGCCGCTTTGGCGCGTTCATCCATAAACTGGTCAAACTCGGACTTGTCTTTTGCTGCGCGCAAACGTTCCATGAAAGCTTGGAAGTCGGCCTGTTCGTTTTGCATGCGACGCAGCATGTCCTCGCGATAGGCGTCAAAGGCACTGTTACCCGACGAGGTCATTGAATAATGGCTGCTGTGCGTGTTGCGACGTTTGCTGCCGCAGGATGTTTTGAACATTTTTTTGCTCCAGATCATATAGGCAAGTAAAGCGAGGCCGATTGGCCAGACAAAGATAAAGCCAAGGACCATTGCAGCAATCCAAGCGCCTTTGCCTCTGCTATCCAGCCAGGATTCGGCGCGTGCAAACCAACCAGCGGTGGCAGGAAGCGGGGCGTAGGCTGTGGCAGTGTTCATTTTTGTCTCCGGTGTTTTAGGTTTAATGTGAATGCTTTTCACATTACACAGATTGTGTGTCTGCAGGCATTCTGCAAGGGCGCATGTAAATGTTTTTTACATTATTTTATAAATTAATATATATCATATAGTTAGGTGTCATTTTTTTGTTTAAATGACTCGTTGGTTATGAAAAATGGGTTTTTTCCGATCAGAACCGATCGCGTTTTACAAAAACAAGGCTGGACGCATTGCCGCGTTGCGAGTTTGCTTGGGTGCAGGGTCTGTTGTGACGATTTTGTCTTTTGGCCACATGTGCACAGGTCTTAGCAAAGAACGCAGCAAACAGGGGACAGTTTTGAATATCTATCTTCACATGAAACCTCGCGTTGCACATCGGAAAGGTGACGGGCACTCTGGCACATGACTTTAGAAAACCGGATCACAAAAAGCCCTATTGCGTATGAACCCCGACAAGGGACCGAGGCTGAAAAGCTTGCCCCTTGGGCAGGGCCGGCCTTGGCCGAGGTTTTGAAGGGCATGGTTGGATGCAGTGCCTATTTGCGGGGACTGCTGGGGCGCGAGTCGGTCTGGTTACAAGAGGCACAACAAGACCCCGAGCAAGCGATGCTCACTGCAGTGAGCTGGGACACAACAAAAGGGTTATCGGAGCTGGGACGCGAGTTGCGTCAGTCGAAACGGCGGGTGGCCTTGTTGGCGGCGGTTTGTGACCTTGGGGGGGTCTGGGATCTGGACGGTGTGACCGGCGCACTGACCGATCTTGCCGATGCGGCGGTTCGTGTTGCCTTTAAGGTTGCGGTACAGGATCAGATTAGACAACGTCGGCTTCCCGTAGAGGCAACCGATGGTCTTGTGGTTTTTGCAATGGGCAAAATGGGCGCAAGAGAGCTGAATTATTCGTCGGACATAGACCTTATTTGTCTGTTTGACGAAACGCGGTTCCCAAAAGAAAATTTTTCCGACGTTCGATCCGGCTATATTCGCGCCACGCGGGCGGCAGTGGCCTGTCTGAATGACGTTACCTCTGAGGGGTATGTTTTTCGGACAGACTTGCGTTTGCGGCCTGATCCTTCAGTGACACCGGTTTGCTTGGGGATGGAGGCAGCTGAACGCTATTATGAAAGCCTTGGCCGGACATGGGAGCGTGCCGCATGGATTAAGGCAAGGGTCGCGGCGGGAGATGAGGCGGCGGGCCAAAGATTCCAAGAGGCTCTGCGCCCCTTTATATGGCGTCGCCACCTCGATTTTGCAGCAATTGAGGATGCTCACAATATGCGACTGGCCATTCGCCAGCACAAAGGAACGGGCGGTTTGATGCGGCTAGAGCGTCACAATATGAAATTGGGGCAGGGTGGTATTCGGGAGATCGAATTTTTTACTCAGACCCGACAATTGATTTCAGGGGGGCGTGATAGTGATTTGCGGCACCGTGCCACGCGACCGGCCCTTCAGGCGTTGGCACAAAAGGGATGGATCGAAACGCCTTTGGCGGATGCTTTATGTGACCATTACGTCGAACATCGCACAACAGAGCACCGGTTGCAGATGCTCGGTGATGCGCAAACCCATGATCTACCTGCAACTCAGGTGGGCTTTGACCGTCTTGCTGCCTTTATGGGAACGACATCTGATCGGTTGCGGAAAACGCTGACCGAGCGTCTGACGCAGGTGCATTCTTTGACTGAGGATTTCTTTGCCCCCGGTGCAGCGCCGACTGGTACACAAGACCAGGAAGATCATGATTTAACCAAACGATGGCTTAGTTATCCAGCGCTGCGGTCATCGCGCGCCGTGGAAATCTTTAAGCGGTTACGTCCCGACATCTTGCGTCGTTTGCATCGCGCGGCACGTCCCGACGAGGCAATTGCAGCATTCGACGGATTTCTGTCCGGATTACCAGCGGGAGTTCAATTGTTTTCGCTTTTTGAGGCGAACCGGCAATTGGTTGACCTCTTGGTTGATATCGTGGCGGTTTCACCGGAGCTTGGGCGATACCTGTCACGAAATGCTGCCGTTTTTGATGCTGTGATAGGTGGTGACTTCTTTTCGGACTGGCCAGATCTGGAGCCGTTGAAGGTATTGCTCGCAGAAAGACTGGCAGCTGAACCTGATTATGAAGCCAAGCTGTCAGTTGCGCGTATTTGGAAGCGAGAGTGGCACTTTAGGGTGGGTGTTCATCTGTTGAGGGGTCTCAGCACACCCGATGTAGCCCGTCGGCAATATTGCGATGTCGCAGAGGCGGTCGTCTCGGCATTATGGCCCGAGGTTCAGGCGCAATTTGCAGTGCGTCATGGACTGCCACCGGGGCGGGGTGCTGTGGTTGTCGGTATGGGATCGCTTGGTGCGGGCGCATTGCACGCCTTATCTGATTTAGATGTGATTGTAATTTACGATTCGGACGGGACCGAAACATCTGAGGGTCTTCGCCCGTTGCCAGCGCGCACCTATTACGCGCGTCTCACGCAGGCGCTGATCACTGCGTTAAGTGCGCCAATGGCCGACGGGCGGCTGTATGATGTGGACATGCGTTTAAGACCGTCCGGCAATCAGGGTCCTGTGGCTACGTCTTTGGCAAGCTTTTCTACATATCAGCGTGACAAGGCTTGGGTGTGGGAACATCTTGCCCTGACGCGCGCGCGGGTTGTGGCCGGGTCTGTTCCTTTGGCAAAAGATGTTGAAGATGTGCGCCGGGATATCCTTGCCTTGCCCCGTGACCAAAGGGCAGTCTTGTCAGAGGTCGCATCAATGCGCGCGCGGATCGCGACGTCCAAAGCGCCTTTTGGACCCTTGGATCCAAAGATTGGGCCTGGGCGATTGCAAGATATTGAGCTTTTGGCGCAGGCGGGAACATTGTTAAATGGTTTTGCAACACATGGTATCGCGGCAGGGCTAACCGCGGCGGCGGACCGAGGATGGTTGAGCGTCTGTGATGCTGAGCATTTAACGAAAGCACACGCTGTGTGGTCATCTGTACAGGTCGCTTTGAGATTGATTGGGGATGGAGATATTCAGGCGAATACTTTGTCCACGGCTGCAAAGGCTTTTCTGTGCCGGGTCTTTGATCTACGTGCCGTGGAGACCCTAGAATCAAGTTTATGTGACGAGGCACAGACCAGCGCCAGCATCATCGACACCGCGCTGCCTGTGCCAGACAGTCAAGGAAATGGAAAAGGCTCATGACCGATCGCGATCCAAGCGACCCCAAACGGCTGATTGCAGAAAGCTACCTGATCGAGGGTATCACAGCAAGCGAGTGCAGGTCGATCTTTCTGGACTGGGCGTTGTCTCTTCCCATGGGGGAAAATACGCACCCGCATCTACAAATCTTATTGGAACGACACAGGCACCCTGATCATCCAATGACTGAGGTCATACGACAGGGATTGAATGTGACTGTCAAACCGCGGCGGCGCGGTGGCTGGCGGTCACGGACCCGACCTGACGCATAGGAGGGCAGGTTTTCGGTTTGCAAAGTTTCGGCATTTTCGTTCGGGCGGTCTTGTCGACAAGCTTTATGTCTGGTTCGTTTCATGACGGTTTAAAACAGGCCTCTAAAGCAAGGCGAACAGGTAGAATTCCGCAATTTCGAAAATACCCAAGGCGCGCCACTAACTCTTGCTAGAGGTGCTGAATTCGGACATCGAATACGCATGTTTTGGCATTAAAAGAATATTGAACAGGGCGATCAAACTGAAACAAGGTTAAAGGGCGAAAACAAGCTGAAAGCCAATCGATCCCTTGCAAAATCTATTTTTAAAAAGCGGCCCATGCATAATGGCATGAGGCAAAATTTTGTTTCCGGCCGTGGCTATGCTCTTGACACAGACTTTTTGATATCGGCAGAGATTTTACCGATTTGCATCCGAATGTTCAGAATTTTGAGAATATTCTCCGAGGTCCTGAAGAGTTAACAAATGAGCACTCTGCCGCATTGTGGGCAAAAAAAGTCCTGCGGTCTCGTACTGAGGCTGGTCACGCTGGCGCACATCAAACAACAATCGCGTCTCAGCCTTGGTAGCTACAGCAGGCCTTGGGTGACCGAAGAGCTGAAAGAGATCGGTTTGGATGTCGGACATCAGTTACATTTGGACCCGTGAAGGCTGGCTGTATCTAGCTTTGATTCAGGAGGTAAGCGTCCACTTACCCCTTATAATTCCACGGTAGCAGCTCATCAATCCTGTTGATTTTATGGTCATCGATGCGGGTGAGGACATCTGTCAGCCAAGCCTGGGGATCGATGTTGTTGAGCTTGGCAGTTTCCATGAGGGTGTAGATAATGGCTGCGGATTTGCCGCCGCGC
>JAQXDR010000076.1 GCA_029251265.1 Pseudoprimorskyibacter sp.
AAAATGATGCAAACTGATCGGTAAATTAAGACCACATCTATTGCGCGATGAGTAAGCCGTACCACTAGGCACAAGCGGTGCTGTTTCACAAGTTCTCGCTCGAGTATCAGCGTCCACAAGATCGCCTATTTTTAAGCTGAAGGCCGGGTTATTCCGGCTACTCATGCCAAAATACTGTTTAAAACACTGGCAAATCATAGACCGACACTCGCCCGCAAAATATAATTTGTCGCCTGTGTGCATGCCGAATCTGATCGGCAATCTCCGATAGCAACGCATTCGGTTGTAGTTGGAATTCTGTCGGAACCCAAAGGTCGGCGGCACATTCACGGGTCAGATAGAAGCAGAACTCTCCCAAACCATTTAGTTCGCTAAGGGATTCCTTACGGTTATAGTCCGGGTTGATCACCAAACGTGATTTGGCCGATAGCGTTACGCAAACATCGCGAGTGTTATGGGCGAATGGGATGTCGGAAGCGACGTCTCGGAGCTTGCCGGTCAATTTCATATGTCGCGGAATAAAGGCCCCAGCTTTTGGTGCTGCCTGAATTGCACGGTTCAGGTCGTTCAACCAGCCTTTTTCAGGTAACCCACTTGGCTGGATGATGAAAAGATCTGCATCCGCGCGACGTTCCTCAAGACCCCATTTCAGGATTTGACCTAGGCCTTGCGGCGCTTCTTCCAGAGCTGAGCATTGTATGTGTGAACTGGCGACGTTTTTGGCCACCGGCACCAGAACACGAAAATCGGCTCCACTTGGGAAGCTGGCAGCGATATCTTCAACCCGCTTAGATAGAGCCTCTGGTTCGATATTTTCTGCCGAGACAAGCAATACATCTACTGGGCGGGCAGGCAAAACGTGGTCGGGTCGCGACAGATGACACTCTGCTATCTTGCTAAACAATCTAAGATTTTTTTCGTAATTGACGAGTTTTGTTATCTGGTTATCGGCTTTGTCAAAAAAGTAATGGCTGAGTAAGGCAGGCACGTATTTCGGGCTTTCTATGCGACTATACCGCAAAATAAATTCCCAATCTACGAGACGGTGCAGGTCTTCCGCAAAGCCGCCGTACTTTGTGAACATATCGGCCCTATGCATGTAACAGTTCAGATCAATATAATTTCGATTTTCTAAAAGAGGAAAGTCGAATGGACCGCCGCGCAGGGCCACATCTTCGACCAAATGCCCAATGCCAGAGGCGAACGTCGATTGCTTGATCAATTGCGCGCAATAGGCCGTGGTGGCCAAATCTGAATCATCAACCAATTCGCCCAGCATGATTGTCAGAAAATTCGGTGACCATTGGTTATCGCTATCCAGATAGGCGATCCACTGACCTTTGGCAGTCCTAAGCCCGGCATTCCGCGCCGCGGACACACCGCGGTTCTTCGGTAGGCGAATAACGCGAATCCGGTCTTCTCCGAGTTCCGCAGCCAAAGTTTCCACGAACTCCGCTGTGCCATCACTGCAACCATCATCCACAACTAACAGCTCCCAATTGGGGTATGTTTGCGCAATAACAGACTCAACCGCATCTCGAACGATATTTCGGCGATTGAAACAGGGCATGATAATGCTGACAGTCTCATTCGAAGCGCGTTTTTCATGCTGTTTGGCCATAGCCATTTCCATCGACTTGAAATAGCGACCCACCGATAATGCAGAAAGATCATGCTTCGCAATCCAAAGCTGCCGCTGATAGAACAGGTCATCAAGCGACTGCTCCAATGGCTTGGGCATCGCCCCTCCGGATATAGCTCCGTCTATCACCATGCGCTCAAACAGAATTTCAGTTTCTCCAACAACTCTAAGCTGCAACAAACGTTTAGATCCGTCTGAAAACTTTCTGGGCAACCTAATGGCAAAAGCGGCCTTGCCATTGCCAATTTCGTGACGCAGTAAATCTGCTCGATATTCATCAGCAATCGCCGTGCCAATGACTTTGTCATCGTATAAAATCTCAACAGTTACTTGATCCTGAGGATCGTTTTTATTCCAGGCCCAGCCAGAGCATATATACTGTGAAATACCGTCGATACGTCCCTTGTATGACGGCGTCGCGCGTGAAACAAGTTTTGACAAATGTCCGTTGACAACACTTTCGCCATTTAAGCGGAATTCTAAATTGACGATGCGGCCAGCGCGTAGCTTTGGTGGCAACTGCGTCTTACAATGGAACCGCATGCCGTTATTCTCTGATGTGCACCTGATCCCCTCGATGACATTACCTTGTTCTAGGATGTGTATCGTCGCTGCTCCAGAAACCGGTTTTTTTAAGGAAATTGCACCATTAATGCACCCCTGGTCATCAATATTAAACGAACCAAAGGGTTCTGCGTCCTGTGGTATCGGCAGAAGGTTGAAGATATCGGATTCGAGCTTTGTTAGATCGCGCCGCCCGGACACACCATTTATACCATCTGCAATGGCATGTTCGCTGATCCGCGTGTACGTTTCTAACGAATCTGGACTACGGACTTCGATCTTTTTGAGCCAGTTAGATACGAAACCGCTCATCAGTCTGTTCATTGCTGCCTCTGCAGGTTCGCCCGTCATTCGTGCAAAAAATAGCAGTGTGTTGCGAATATAGTAATAAAAGTAGTACTTTGCAGGTAATCCGTCTTCCTCAGATCGCTTATGATGCGCTAAACGCACTTTGGGTAGGATCAGACATTGATACCCTTTTCGACTGGCCTCTAAAAGCCAATGAGTTTCTTCAAAATATAAAAAGTAATCTTCGGGAATAAGACCGATTTCATCCAATGCAGACATACGCAGAAATACCGAAGCTCCTGTAACGAAATCGGCGAGGTATGGTTCGTCCGGCAACAGGCTTACATCTTTGCCTGCGAACATATGGTTGGTGTTCACGCCATCTTCAAAAGAGGCATAGCATCCTGCCGATGAGACACGGTCGTCGGCATCGCCGCGTTCGATGACTGCACCAAATATGGATGCTTCGGGATACAATTCCGCGGCGTCTCTATATTGCTGCATTGCGGTGGTAGAAACAACCATGTCGGGATTCAGGATCCAGACAAATTCATACCCCAAAGGCTTCACCAGACGCATGACTGCGTTATTGCCAGCCGCATACCCTAGATTTTCTGGGAGCCGTAGTAAATGAACGCCTGGGACAGCTAATAAAAGTTGCGACAAAGACAGCGACGGAGATGCGTTATCAACGACATAAATATCGAAGTCCTGCGAGCTTGAATTCTTAAGAGTACCGATTAGGCGTAGCACATCATCAATATGCTCATAATTGAGAATAATGATTGCAGTCGAAGCGATTTCGGTTGGTGGAAACTTGGGTCCAGCCATTAAGCAATCCCGAGATTTATCCTCAAAGTTGATTGTAACAACCCTGGTAGAGTATGCGCGCTGTATTGATGATGTAAGCGCTTTGCCCATTTTGCTCCAAGTCAAAGGCTTGACAGTTTTTTGCGCAGTCTCTGCCATGATTTCGCGATCTTCCAAAGATGTGTCACAGGCCGCTAACATAGCGTTGAACAAACCTTTTGGGTTCTGCAAATTGTAAGTGAACCCATTCTTGGATGATTTCAGAATATCTGGAATCATACCGAGTTTGGGAGCAATGCATGGCTGCCTAAAGGACATAGCGCATAGCAACGATCCGGAGGTCAGGATGTTTTTATACGGCAAAACAACCCAGTCACTTGCTTTATAATACCATTGTAGATCTGCGTCGCCAACGTGCCCTTCGACGATACGCAGGTTTTTTACACCCTTGAATTTTTGGGTGAGAAAACCTGGGGAATACGGGAACACTTGCTTGCCTACGATCAGCAGGTGCGTGTTGGGATCTTTGCGCACGATCTCAGTGAAAGCTGCGACCAAGTCGTCAATACCCTTGTATGGACGCAACTGACCACAGAAAAGGAAGACTTTATCGGTCTCTGCATACCCGTGGTGTTCGCGCGCAATTTTCCGCGAGACATAGTCGGGATGGTAGCCAATAAAGTTCGGATGCTGTTGCACCACAACGCGAGATTCTGCAATATCGTAAAAGTCAGCAAGTATTGGTAGTAGGCGCTTTGAATGAACGTGGATGATCGATGCTAGATCTGCAACGCCTTGTCCAAGTCTCTGTTCCACGTTAAAAAGTTTACCATCGTGTGATATCGCATTGTGGACTGTCCAAAGAACAATACCACCAATACTGACGAAGTATCCGAGACGTCTCAAAAAATCATCGCATGCCTTCTCCCCCTCTTCGAGAGTCTTGCATTCTGCCAAAACTGGATTGAGCCAATGCAAATGCAGCGTTACGCGCTGCTCGGACTGTTCGTTTTCGAGACATTGAATGGCGTTTGTCAGATCGCCAGCCTTAGCGTTAATTTCCGGCATGTTGCGGTACATTAACCGCTGATATGGATTGGTTGATGTGTAGTCTGGAAAGTAAAAAAGCTTTACTGGTACCGAATTTAGATCTGCGTCGGCAGTGTGCATTTCCTTGTTTGTTTCATGCAAACGAGCAAGGCGCAATTTTTGGGGCAAGACCAGAGTTTTAGAAAGCTGAGCTTCATCGCCAGTCCAGACAACCTTGACCTCGGTTGCTCCGGCATCCAAGAAATGGTCCAAACTGCTTTGGAAGCCACAAGGTATCCAGACGTTATCAATGATTTGTACTGGATGCGACGGCACAATACTCGCCTTTTTGGTCACCTCATTCGTCGATATGTCAACATTCTTTAACGGCCCAGAAGCCACGACATGTCCACTGACATTAAAGCCTTCAACCTGTGCACTTGTTGAAAAAGCGATTGGTTTCTTTGCCAAATCATTAAGTGTCCAATCGCTATTGGTATTTGAATTGAAAGGACGGATCGTCTTGACACAATTTTCCATTATTGGTCGATCATTTGTGGCGTCCATAGAAGCCGGAAATTGATATTGATCCACTTCAGCTATGATGAAACTTGAATTTGGCGGCAAATCGATGAGGGTATCAACACGTCGACCATCAGTTTGTGATCCGCACGCAAAAAGGCCAGTTATTTCCATCCAAAATGATGTTTTTATTGGAAAATACTGGCTGGTTTCAGTAATGGCTTCCCGCCAAGACGTTTTAGGTTTTGATTTTGCCAATACAGTTCTGATTTTTGGACTATGTCTGGCTGTTTCTGCAGAAGCTTTCAATAAAATGCGCATCCCAAACACAGTGCTTTTGCTGGTTCCGGTACATTGTAGGCGAACCCATCCAGATACGTCACCTATAGATACCTCAAGACATTCTTGCCCTTCAATCTGTACCGCTTGGGCCTGAACTGCGTCACCTTCAGGATTTTTTGTTTCAATGCGAAGAATGTCCGATATATCGATAGCGCGTTTTTGCGCTATGATCGAAACTTTGCCCTTGGTTTTCAGGTTTGAAACGGTCATTTTTGTTTGAAAAGACATTGCAACTCCGGGGAACTAATTATGGTGAGGCCGAACATTTTTTTCTTATTGATCCAGATTAATAAGAGTTCTTGAAATACGGTCAGCGATGACGCGCAACTGGTCTTGAGTAAAGCTGAAGAGCATGGGATCTTTGGGATCAGGAAACTTGGCTATGGCGTCTTCTAAATCCGGTACGGTGTAGCTTTCGCTCAGAGGCAAAACATCGTTTGTTTGTTTTGTTATCTCTGCCATCTGTAAAAGGAAGGCTTCGAGATCTTTACGCGTAATCGCCGGATTCTCTGATTTTATATCGGGAAGATTATTGCACAATGGATCACTAATAAAAGACGCGGCTCGACTTCCCAGAAATTTGTTGAACTCGATCTGAAATGCTAATTCTCCGTTCGTTACAGATCGATTTACGACCAGCTTGTCTGGTTTTTTCAACGCGTCACAAGATAAACCAAGCCATGTTTCCAACATATTAGTCAGCTTCTCTTTATGCTGCGAATAATTGTAAATAGTTGTTTTTACACCTGCCGCAGACATCGTTCGAACAAACCGCAGCACTTCCTGTGGCACGCGATAATTATCAAGAAATTCTGCAAAGGTTTTAAAATTCCCTGATCGCTTTACAGTTTGCTGATAAAGAGAAACGGCATGGTCCAAAGGATTTCGAACAAAACACAACACCCGTAGGTCGTATTGCTTGGCTGCTACTCGTTCTAGAATGGGTTTGGCTGCTGGGCCGTTCATATATGCAAACAGCTCTTCGTGGGAAAAAAGGATGGCCTGATCTTCAGGCAGGCCTCTGTCCAGCTTTTCTATGGCATCGCCTAATGGCATTTTTCCAGAATGGATATTGCCTGCGGTGATGCGACCTGCACGTGCGGCGGCAAAACTGTTCGTCAAATCGGGGTAATGGATATTGGCGGCTTGAAGCGTTTCTTCTGACATGGCAAAGCAAGATTGCAGGAAACTGCTGCCCGTTTTACCGTGCCCGACGTGTAGGTAAATAGTTCGTTTAGTCATGCATATCCGGTCTTTATCAATCTTTTCAGAGAGGGTTTATTCATTATGCCTCGCCTGATTTCCATGAGCCGCTGTGGTATTTTTTGCGTTTGATTGCAGTTCTGCGCCCGACGACCTGTCACCTCCCTAGCAGGACGACGTACATTGAAAAGTGTATATTCTTGAATAAAACTGTGCGCCGGTACTCCGTCGCGAAGAGGCGAAGGTGTCTTGTTGGTCCAGTTTTGGCGTCTGAACCGTTAAGAAATATTAAATATAAATTGTTCGGTTCGAAATAGTGCGCATGTCTGTTGACCGTTGGCGGTCATTGGAAGGTTGTCGTTATTGAGGCGTAGTGTTCATTGGGCTGGCGCATTTGGGGAGTACCGTATTTTTTTGTGTGTCACAGTGGTGTGCAAAGGCGACCTACGGGAAACAAAAATAGGAAGCGTCCATGCCTTTGATGTTGGCCAAAACCAAAAAAGCACCCACATTGGCGCCGAGCAGAGGAACCTGTACCCGGTCAACCGATAGCGGTCACCGTTCGGTTGTGCTGCTGTCCAATTGGCGCGCACATCCAAACCACGGATCCAGCCATGCACCATCGTGTCAATCTTTTTGTTCGCAAGAAACCGAGCTGGGAAATCAAATCGACTGTCTGATCGAAGCTATTGTTACACTGGCTGAAATCGCCAAGGTTTTGCGCACGGCTCCTAGGATTGAACCTGTCACAAGCACCTTGCCAATCGACTGCGCGCGGATGAAAAACCATACAAACTGTCATTACACCCGTTGCCTGAAAACGCGTCACCAGCACAGAATGCATTCTGTAAATCATACAAAAATAATTCTGCACCGACCACTTAAGAATATAATTTCCAGCAAACAACGAGCATCCATCAGACGAACCACTTATTGGGAAATGCCTCCCAAGGATAGCAAGGTCCGTCTTATCTTATTCTCCAATCTTTAACATATTTGCCTTATCA
>JAQXDR010000098.1 GCA_029251265.1 Pseudoprimorskyibacter sp.
AATGAAGCTATAGGTCTCCGACAGACCCGGGGCGATTCAGAGTATTAGGGGCGCAGGTCAAATTGTACTTCGCTAACTCAAGTATCATATCAAAAACCTCACCGGCGCAAGCTAGCAGGTTATGTGATCAAAACAGGTCCAATGCGTTGAATAGGATATCACGATTTCTGATCAATTCACCAATGTGTGCCAGACGCGGAAAAAGGTGAAGCCGATTTGTATACAGATGACTTTTCTGGACGTCTGCTATGATTTTAAAATCACTTTAGGACGTTTATCCAAAAGAGGGCCAAGTATCAGTGAGGCGATAGCCTTCGGGCCAGGGATCATCTGGATCCAGCAGGTGCTGATGCGTCCCTGTTATCCAGGCGCGACCAGTAATTTCTGGGATAATCGCATCTATACCACCGACCTTTGTTGTTTCTGATATTGTTCCATGAAACTCCGAGCCTATGATCGACCGCGCTGTGATTGTTTCCCCGATGTCCATCTGACCCGATTGATGCAGCAGTGCCATGCGTGCTGACAGGGCTGTTCCTGTTGGCGACCGATCAATTTTTCCCGGTCGGATCGCAACCGCAGCCTTTGTGCGCAGACTGCTGCCCTTACGCTCCAACGGCCCAGCAAAAAGGCAAAATGAAAAATGATGCCATTCCGCGTTTTCGGGGTGGTGAAAAGACAGTTGATCATTCGCAGCTTGGGTTATGCGCATACCAAGTTCGGCAAGGTGGCCAGCTTCGGGTGCATCAAGCGTAAACCCCAACGCGTCTGCGTCAACAATAACAAAAGTATCGCCGCCATAGGCAGTGTCGACAATGAGTTTTCCTAGTCCAGGGACGTTCAGTGTAACTCCGACATCTCCAACAAACGAGGGAAGGTTCTGAACCGTAATACTTTGGGCTTTCCCGTTACGGCATTCTGCTCGTATGTGGATAAGGCCACCGGGTGCTTCTAAAACCATCTCAGTAATTGGCTCGACCATTGGAACTATGCCGCTGTCCAGCAGAACGGTCGCCACACAAATCGAGTTTGAACCTGACATTGGTGGTGTGTCTTCGGGCTCCATAATGATCCAACCCATCTGCGCATCAGGGTGTTTGGGGGGCACCAACAGGTTTACATGGCGAAAAACACCCCCACGCGGTTCATTCAAAACAAAATTTCGAAGGGTTTGATCTTGTGCGATCCAATTGCGTTGTTCCCAAAGCGTCTGACCGGGGGGTGGCAGCACGCCGCCTACAATGACATCTCCCACCTCACCTTCGGCATGGCAGGATACGACATGAATTGTTTTTGTGCTGCGCATTTTGGTTCCTTCTGGACCGATCACATAGTGGGAACACTATGTGCGAATAAGAGTTTTGTAACAATGTGATTGAGGTTAGGCGTTGGAGTTTATTGCCCGCGCACCTGGCATTCCGTTCACAATTCCTATGGAATTAACGACCATTGGCGCTTTCAATTTTCCTGTTACACGGGGGGTAGATTATTGGACCACGGCATTCGGTACAATTTCAGAGTTTTCACGCGAAGATCATGTCCCA
>JAQXDR010000151.1 GCA_029251265.1 Pseudoprimorskyibacter sp.
GGAGAGATTGGCCAGATTGAGGTGCGCGGCCCGAATGTGTTTAAAGGGTATTGGCAAATGCCAGAAAAAACAGCCGCTGAATTGCGTGATGATGGGTTTTTTATCACGGGCGATTTAGGGCGTATGGACGACGATGGATATCTGCACATTGTTGGACGAAACAAAGATCTGATTATCTCGGGCGGATATAATATTTATCCCAAAGAAATCGAACTTGTTCTGGATGAACAGCCCGCCGTGTTAGAAAGTGCGATCATTGGCGTTCCACATCCCGATTTTGGTGAAACACCCGTTGGTATATTGGTGGCCCAGCCTGGACTGGTACCGGATCTTGATGCGATTGAACGCGCCATAAAAACGGCCCTTGCACGCTTCAAACACCCGCGCAAGCTTGTGCTGGTCGACGCACTGCCGCGTAACACAATGGGCAAAGTTCAAAAAAACACGCTGCGTGATACATATAAATCGTTGTTCACTGACCAAGGGTAGGTGTCCCTAAGGCTTGACCTGATTTCTTCAAAGTCCACTCTAAATATTTTAAACAGGGCGCGTGTTAAAGATGTTAGATAGAATAAGAGTGCTGCTTGTTTCTGTGCTGTTTGGTGTGTCCGGGTGTGCTGTCATACCAGATGATGACATTGCATTTTTAGATCGGAAAATTCCTATTGGAACAAAGACAACGCATGCACGGATAGCGGTTTCAAGGCGCGGTTTCGATGAGGTTGAAGTCCATGCCACACCACGACTCCGATTTGACCATAGATCCCAAAAATTTGTGCCCTTGCCGCTAAGCAACAGCGATTTTGTGCAGCAAAATATTGGGTTTGTTGCGCTGAATGGTCAGCCAAACGGTCACCTCACGTGCTTTGCAAGGTCGTATACGCGCTTAATTGCGTCCGGCGACCGTTTGATCTGTTGGATCGTGAATAAGGACCAAAAAATCACTTGGCGGCAAGCTGGTTGGAGAGGCGCTGGCCTGTAACTTTTTGTTAGCCGTTAACGTGCGTGTACCGAACGGCCAAGCCTCAAAACAATTTCCCTAGACATAAAGGGCGGCATACAACAGCGGCAAGCCATCTAGCGAGATATCGCGTGCATCCAAATCAATTCAAATGAAATCGCAGTCTCTTTTGTTTGATCTACATGGGCCTGATCCAACACCTCAAAGGGGGAGTATTCAGGAGGGTCTAAAAGGCATAACTATGATTTAGTATCGGTAAGTTAATCACTTAAATTGGTGCGGGTGAAGAGTGCCAGCTATATATTTTTTTCTGTATGAATTTTTCGGTTTCCCCATGAAATCAAGAGGCGACCTGTGTTGCTCTGTCCTGTTCTGTTCGGGGGTATCCACTACCTTCGGGGGATAGAAAATACCTGCGCAAAACAGGCTTTCGGCAGCGTTTGTGAAAACTGTGCCGGTCGTCAAAAACTGTGACGGTGCAGGTCTGTGGTTGATAAAGCGGGCCGATGGTGGGGCGCAATGGGTGCTGCGCGTCACGGTGCATGGTCGGCGGCGTGAAATGGGTTTGGGGGGCTTTCCTGCGCTCGGCCTGGCAGATGCCCGTAAACATGCAGCACGCTGGCGTGCTGTCTCTGCCGCAAACCGTGACCCAATCAAAGAGCGTGAAGCGGAAGAACGAGCCGCGTGTCGACAGGATATATCGCTTGCGGTCATCACCGCAGACGCTTTTGAGGCCCGCAAAGCAGAATTGAAAGATGATGGAAAAGCTGGCCGGTGGCTGTCGCCTGTTACTCTTCGTGTTTTACCCAAACTGGGCAAAGTGCCCGTGACGGACTTAGACCAGCGCGACATGCGCGATTGTCTTGCGCCAATCTGGCACAAAAAGGCCGACACGGCGCGCAAGGCGCTGAACCGACTTTCCATCGTTCTGCGCCATGCGGCAGCGCTGGGCTTGGATGTGGACTTGCAAGCGACCGAGAAGGCCAAGGCACTTCTAAGCAAGTCGCGGCATGTGCCGCAAAACATTCCAGCTATGGATTGGCGCGATGTGCTGGTTTTTTATGCCAGCCTAGAAGAACCGATGCTGACCAACCTTGCTTTGCGGCTTACAATCCTGACCGGAGTGCGCTCTACCCCCTTGCGAAACATTCGGCTTGATCACATCAAAGGCGACGTGTGGACACCTTCAGCGCCCGTACACGCGTTGCATCATCAATCGCCGTATATTGGAAACGACGCAGCTTTTCGCCCTGCTTGCCTTTGAAAGTCAGAAACTTAACATCCATTTGGATATGATGACCGGACACCTGCTTTTGGTATCGCTTGCTATGGACCTTACGCATGCGAATGCAGCGCGGAAGGCGGTCCATCCCATGGCGGCGCAGGATGCGTGAAACGGTTGCGTCAGATATATTGATGCCGTGATAGCGCTCAAGATACCAAACGATCCGCATGGGACCGAGGTGGTATTTGCGAATAAGGTAAAGCACTTTCTCTTCGCGCTCGGGCGATGTTCTATTGGCGTGCCATTTGGGGATGGGGGGTGCATTGATCAGGCCTGCTTCTCCGCGTTCTGCGTAGGCTTTGCGCCAGCGTTAGAAACTGGCACGACTGATCCCGAAATAACAGCAGGTTTTAGCGACATGGTCGATCTCTTCAGCGTATCGAAGGATCCGAAACTTGCGCTGAATCTCCGGTTTGTCATTGATCAAGAGCATCTCCTTCTTCCCAAATCTGGGAGGTTAAAGGAAATGTC
>JAQXDR010000240.1 GCA_029251265.1 Pseudoprimorskyibacter sp.
ACTTTTGAGTGTCAGCTCTACGCAAGTGGTACATGGGTGTGATGATTAGAACCAACAATCCCACCAGCATCAAACTTGGGTCTGACTGCGCCGCAATGTAAGTTGGAAGCCAGATAAAGGAGATATGCACGAGGACAAATAGGCCACCACCAAGGATGACATCAATCTTTTTGGGCTCGCCGTTCAATCTTGATCTAAGAAACGGATACTGGATTGCATGGATAGATAAGAAACCGGCACCCCACAGGTAGGATGCTGCCCAACCGGTATGTAGATAAAGCATGGCGCCGCCTGCGGTTATCCCAATCACTCGCACGACCAAGTCGGTTAGCCCCCCGTACTCTGCATGGAAAAGCGTTTTAAGTTCAGTACGTGGGTCTGGCATCTGCGTGAAGTTTCAATTTCCTATGGGCTATTTTTCCGAACCTAGCGCAATTGTTGCCGTCTGTAGAATGAAAAGTACATTCGAAAACAGAGTTAAGTAGCGAGCGGTGTCGCGCCATACGTCACCAAGCAGAGGATTAACTTATACTGCTTGGCAACCGCATTCACCGTGTTGCTTTTAATCAACGTCTCCACCATGACCTACGCCTTGGATTTAAGAGGCCAATTCCGCTTGCCGTCCGCCCATCGCGGCATCATTGCCAGAAACTCGCTTGGGCCAACGGCCTGCCCTTAAAGACCCGATGAATGAAATGGTTTTGGTATTCAATTGGCTGCCCTCGATCTGGACCTGTGACAACCCGTGGTCCTTCGGCGGTTGATACGTTTATGAAGGCTGCGGCCAGCACCTCGTGCTAGGCCCTCAGATGCGCCTGCAGCGCGTCGGTCTGAGGCGTATCACTGTATTCAAGCAACGCGCTATCCCTGTTGCATAGGACAATACACTCTTGATCGGCCCGCCGAAAAAGGCGTCAGGACTCGCACCCAACGTTCAAGGTACATGACACTAGAAACGCATGCTCCATTCTGCGATGACGTAATCGTCAGTTTGCCCGCAGCCAAGGCAAACTGATCAACTCGGCTCGCTGGAGATAGTCAGGCCAGACGCCAGTTACACCATCTCATGGGGCATGATCCACGGAGTCATGCAACCTCAACGTCGATCTTGATCACATGCCCGTCGCGTCGGGCGTCTGCCCCTTTGTCGAAAACTGCCATCATCGCTCCCCTCAAACGTGCCAGATCCTCGTCCACTGTCGCTGTGGTATCGCACAGGATGGGCGGCAGCACTTTGACCCGAATGGTACCGCTTCGGGGCAGGAACTTGCCCCGTGGCAGCAAACGATCCGAAGCTTGGATGACAATGGGGCGAATGGTGCGCCCTGTTGTGCGCGCCACCAGCACGGCCCCAGCTTTAAACGCGCCAAGGCTTTCGGAATTGGTGCGCGTGCCCTCAGGGAACAGCACGACAGAACTGCGTGCAGGCATCATCTGTACGGCCTTGGTCAATGTCTCTAACGCAACCGCGCCGTTCTTGCGTTCAATCTCGACCAGTCCAGCACCCTTGAACCCCCGACGCAGAAGCGCCGCGTCGCACAGCTCTTTCTTGGCGGCAAAGGTGATCCACTTGGCGTCCGGCAGTACATGCATCAGCGCAAAACCATCCAGATGGCTGCGATGATTGATCACAATGACGCTGCCGGTATCAGAGGCCAGCGTGTCACGATCAATCTCTGACATATCCACCTGGATGCTCAACAACCACAAAAGGCGCGAACAGGCACGCTTGACCAGTCGCCAGTACCAGCCGCGAAAGCCCCGCCGTTCCCCGCACAGCAGCGGCACAAACGCGACAAAGATGAAATAAAGAGGACCTAACAAGACCATCACGGTCCGCTTGAGTATTTGAAGGCCAGCCGGATCTATGGGCACAGGCGCGGCTTGATCATTCGATTTTTGGAAAGTCATGGGGTCCCGTCGTGCAAGCTGGCTGCCGGTGATAGTCACGAGGATCCTGCGTCTGACTTTTGCGGCCTACCCCTGAGGCGCGTGGCCCGACAAGCACCCTGCGCTCTGCTTCTATGAGGCAAGGCGCAGGGCACATCAACCGAAAGTCTGACCCCCGCAACGTTTGACAATCTGGCAATTGTTCCAGCATGCGTGCATTCGGGTTGTAACGAGTTTTGGCGGTTGTCCAAAGTGCCGTCTTTTCGCCGATATCGCCTCCGCCGCACCAGTCTTAAGCAGGCGCAGCCGATTAGGGTGCACCGTCACAAACCACCCCCGGGGTGCCTCAGTGGTCCAGGTCTTCGCACGGCAAAGGTCTGCTTGCTGGCTCAGCGCCCTCTCCACCCGCAGAACATCCAACCGGGCGCCCCAACTGTTGCCCCATTTCCAACAGCCTGCAACGGGCGTTGATAGCCCGCCTAGCTAGGGTTCGAACCCGACCACCCCAACCAATGTCCAAACCAGTAGAAGTCGTTGGGTCCGATATCAAACCAACCGCGACCTCTGCCCCGAGCGATGCCCCAGGGGATGACGGTGGTCACGCTTTTGCTTTATGCCGGTCAAAGCCGTTCTGTGTCGCCAAAATAGGTCACAAAGGTTCAGTCGCTGACCCTGCGTCCAGAGTCTGGAGTTGATGAAACCTTTCTCAGTTTATTCAACGCAGAAGCGTTTCAGCTTGGTTTGGAACGCAGCGTCGGCGCGCTAAAGGACTGCTGTTATCCAATCTTTAAAAATTCAAGGTCATGTTGGTAGTTTGGACATCGCAGCGCTGATGCGGTGTTTGAGGACAAATCTTCATAGAATTACGGTTGCACGACTGTATTTTTAAAGGCTGAAAAAGACGAGCGATAGCCCGATTAGATGCAATTTATGTAAAGGATATCTGTTTTGGCCGACCCGTATATTTCTGAATTCAAAGGAGCCAACGAACTCAGCACGTCCGATACATCCAAAGACTTTATCGAAGTTGTTGTCGATAAAGGCAGCGATGTCAGCAATCTGGTTGTTATCACCTACAAAGGAGGAGCAACAAGCTTTCGGGATCAATATTTACTGACGGGGAAAACGCCTACGCAACCAATCGCCGGAAAGGACGTTTATCTTTTAGATAACACAAACGATGGTTTCTTCTTACTTGTCGATGACGGGATTGCTCTGGTTGAGGCAAATGACACCGGTTCGTACCCTCTTCAAGTCAATGATATCTCTACAGTGTTTCAAGCTATCACCGACGGGCATGGATTTGTTGGAAGTGGGGGCTGTATGGATGGCGTGAGCTTCATGGATGTCACCCCAGGTAACAAGCAGGACATACCCAGTACTGAAGCCACCGAAACATTGGACGGAGGGCTATC
>JAQXDR010000167.1 GCA_029251265.1 Pseudoprimorskyibacter sp.
CCGATCCCTTGGGCAACCATCGCCAGATGCAGCGCCACAGTCCCGTTGGTGACGCAGATGGCATGTTCGACCCCGCAGAAGGCGGCGAACTCTTGTTCGAAGCGATTGACATAAGCGCCAAGCGAAGAGACCCATCCGCTTTGGACGGCATCGGTGACATACTCAAGCTCGCGCCCCGCCAGAAGCGGCATAGAGACGGGATAGAACCGGGGGGTGTCGGTCATGTGGTAGGAGATCCCTGAGCAGGGGCCATGTCCAGATCCGAAAGGATCCGGTTCAGGCGGTGACGATAGGTGTGATGGGCGCGGGCACGGGCAAGACCCGCCTCGCGGATAGAACGGGCCCAGTCGGGGTCCTTTCGGGCACGGTCCAGATAGGCGCAAATTTCATCAACCGAACGATAGGTCAACACCTCGTGCCCGGGGTCGAAACAGTCGGCCACGGCGGATTTGTTTTCGATCAGTTGCAAACCACCCGCGCCACAGATCTCAAAAGCACGGCAGTTAAGCGAATTGCCTTCGGACAGCGCAGTCGAGTTCAGGCAAGCCAATCCGGCGTGGAAGGCATGGGATTTCTCGTCCTTGACGATGTATTTTCCCCGGTGCCCTGCCTGGACCGAAGGGCGCGACCAGCGCGGAGGCCGCGGCCCATAGAGCGCCAGTGGTATATTGCACGCCTCTAGGCGGTCGATCATAATCTGACGATAACCATAATAAGAACCGGCGACTACTACAGAGCCGGTATCGGGATGGCTGGAGGTTTCCAAGGGTTGGTGCCAATCAGGGTTCATGGCTTCATGCATCAGGTCTGCTGGCAGCCCCACAGCGCAAAACTTGGCCACAGCAGCGGCATCCTTAATGTAAATACGATCCCAGCCATCAGCCAGAAGGCCCATGCCGCGCATATTTGCGGGCGTATCCCCCCACCAGGCAACCAGTCCGGTCACGCCGGTGGCGCGCAATTCTGCCAATACCTCGTCACGCAGGGACAGTGTCAGGGCGATCATCAGGTCGGGTTTCCAGTCCTGTGCCTGTGCCAAAACCCAGGTTTCCTGTTCCGTCAGGGTCTGGGGGCGATAGCCCATCCAGGCGTCATGCAGGATGCGCCCGATCCGCCCGCGATCCCGCGATCCCAGACGGTCCATGCAGCGGACCTCGTGACCCATGGCGCGTAAAGTATGCACGACATTGTCGGTAAAGCTGTCAGGCGCTGGAAAGTTGGGCACAAGGATGCGCAGGGGACGGTAGGTCATTTGAGGATATCCATGGACATATCCTGCGCCAAGGCTGCGTAGATCTTCTTGATATGCCAGATGATTGGACGGTCTTCGATTGCGACCGCCGGCTTGGGCAATATCTTGGACACCTCATATAACCGCGTGTCACACCCTCCGCATAGAAGGGCGGCTTTCATCGGATGCGTCCTTGAGTATATTGAGCAGAGTGTCATTGGTATCGTAGCTCACTTAATTCGGGGAAAAGACCGCGAAAATACGCAATCGTTTTTTCAGCCAGTTCGCGGATTGTGAATTCGCCGGGATTGCCCATATTGATCGGGCCGGTGACACTTTTGTCGCTGTCCATTAGGGCAATGAAGCCAGAGACCAGATCATCCACACAGCCATCGGCGTGATGCATGCGTGGCCCATATATATTGAAAATCTGCGCCACCTTGGTGTCCAGCGCATGTTGACGCCAGCAGTCGAAAAACAACGTCTCGGCGCAGCGTTTGCCGTCGTCATAACAGGAACGGACGCCGATGGGGTTCACGTTGCCCCGGTCGTCTTCAGTTTGAGGATGGATTTCAGGGACGCCTGCAACGGGAAGGTATGGCAAAGCCTTGGCTGCGGCTTTCCGTAACGGCTCCATCAGTGAGTGCATGGCCTTGGCTATCCATTGAGAGTGACCGCCACGGCCGTGGGGTGTGATGGGGCCAGCAGAATTGTACCAAGACAGACCTGTATTTGGTCCGGCTACTTTGAAGATGACGGCACCGCATTTCACCGGCGGGGCGACACCCCTTGGTGCCGCATGCTGCCCATAAAGGATGGAGCGTGGAGACCGCGTCATGTAAGAGCCTCGGCCAGAGCAGAGACGATGCGATCTTGTGTTGCTGCATCAAGATAGGGATGCATGGGCAGGCTCAT
>JAQXDR010000170.1 GCA_029251265.1 Pseudoprimorskyibacter sp.
CTCATTGCAACGCCGACGTAGTAGTCTTCGTCTGCGTTCATGCCACCGATGGCCGACAGACCGCCACCGAGGTCATAAGAACCTGTCAGTTCCCAATCGCTTTCCTCGTCTGTCGATGCCGATACAGACATCGCGCCTTCGGAGTAGCTGATGCCCAGATCCCAGTCGTCGTCTGCAGTGTCGTACATTGCGTAGCTTGCTGTCAGGCCAACTGCGCCCATGCCATAGCTCATGCCGACTTTGGTTTCCTGATCGCCACCATTCTGGTCAATATGCGCGGTGAGGCCCAGAGCGTCGCTGACTGTGTAGCCAAGGTCAACCGCTGTGGAGTCGTCAAGATCGTTGCCCGACAATGTGACCGAGATACCCGCCATGGAGAAACCGGCCTTGTAGGAGAACTCGGATGGAACGCCGTTGCCGTTGTCACCGTCGATGTCGTTTGTGACGGAGACCGAGAAATCACCCATCGAGTAATCGATCTGGATGTCATGCGAATTGTCATCGTCCGACAGATCGTCGATGCCGTCCTGGTCAACGGTGATTTTCAGGCCACCGGATGCGACATGCACAGCGCCCAGGCCGAATAAGCCCGACTCGCCGCCATCATATTCGAAATCGCCGCGGTCATAGTCTTCGCCAGCGGATGCATCGATGGATGCGCCGAATGTCATGCCGTTGTCAGCTGTGCCGGAACCGGTGATGACAACTTTCATCATGCTGTACACGCCGGAATCATCAGGCGCAGCTTGATCTTCGTCGCCGTACAGGCCCATTGCGGCCGAACCGGATACAGAAATGTCTGCTGCTGCTACGCCAGCGGACGCTACGAGTGCCGTTGTGGCAAAAAGAATCTTTTTCATTGCTTCCCTCATCATTTTCAAAAGGCGCGTCCCATTGCCAAGTCCGGGCCTATATGCAGATGGTATGCGCCTGCGCCCCTAATCTTTGCAAGCGTCTGGATTTTTTGTTTGCGCGACTAACTGGTCAGTGATGCCCATTTGCCACAAGCCAGAGATCGCCGTGATCGGATCAATCTGCATCCGGCGCTTGCCGCGACCCGCGCCCATGTCTATTGGTTAAATCAAAAGTGACGCGTGCCGAAGGGATTGAATAATGACAAAGGTGGTCAAAATAGCTGTGCTCGGACTGGCGGCGGCCCTGACACTGACTGGCTGCGGGCAAAGCGACGGAGCAGCGCGCGAAACTCAGGCCAATGCCGAAGACGAGAACCAAGGATCACGGCTGCGCGATGTGTTTGGCCCGCAGGACGACGGGACAAGCATCGGCTCGGTCAACAAATATATCTGGAATGCGACGCTTGAGGTCTTATCGTTTTTACCGGTTGAGGCCGTGGATCCGTTCACGGGCGTCATCGTGACCGGGTATGGCACGCCCCCCGGCGGCTCGCGGTCCTACCGTGCGACAATCCATGTGACAGATCCTGCGCTTGAGGCGCGGTCTCTTAACCTGTCGCTTGTAACTCGCAGTGGGGCCGTCGATGCCGACACAGTGCGCGCGGTAGAAGACGCAATTTTGGCGCGCGCCAGACAATTGCGCGCCCGTGACGGTGACATCTAGGCAGGCCAGCCGCCAGATCGAGAAGCGCGCGGCCCAACACTAGGTTTGGATATTAATCCAAGGGCGGTCTGGGCGTCTTTTCGGCAAGGTCAGTGACCCATTGTAGGTGCTTTGGCAGACATCGGCTGTGAAGGTCATAGTTTTCTACGGCAAAAGCGCGGGCCGCCTTACCAAGCGCACGCCGCTGTTCGGGATCATCCATCAGTTCGCAGACGCGCTCCACCATGGCAGGGCCATCAAAGAAATCCACCATTCGACCTGTTTCGCCTTCGGTCAGAACTTCTTGAACCGGGCGCGTACCGCTGGCGACAATTGCGCATTCCGTGGCCATGGATTCAAGCAATGACCATGACAGCACAAAGGGATATGTCAGATACACATGCACACGGCTGACCTGCATCATGGCAAGGAAACGATCATAAGGCACGCGGCCCAGAAAATGCACCCGTTCCCAATCTGCGTCAGAAATCTTTGATCGAACCTCGTCGATGTAGAGCTGTTTCCAGGTCTGCCCCTTGGGTGGCGACGCGCCATAGCTGACTTCGTCTCCGCCGATCATGACCACTTGGGCGTTGGGACGCCGCCGCAAAAGCTCGGGCAAGGCGCGCATGAAGATGTGATACCCCCGATAGGGTTCTAGATTGCGATTGATGAACGTGATCACCTCATCATCACGGGTTACCACCTTGCCGCCTGTGATTTCCAGCGCCGCCTCAGGATCCGGTTTGACCACAGCGGTGTCGATACCGTCATGCGCCACAGTCAGACGTGACTGATAGCTATCGGGAAAGGTTGATGCCTGAAACGCTGTGGGCGAGATACCGGCATCCATGACCTCGGCATGCAAGCGATTGTTGAGGTTCTTCATCCGGATCCGTAACGCATCGGTTTCTAGATCATCCTTGGCGAACTCGGGATCAAAATTGGTAAATTCTTTGGTCGTCAGATGATACAGCTCGCAATAAAGCCCCAAGCGCGCCTCGGGCCACACATCTTTGAGAAACATGCTTTCACCCCACCCGTGATGGGCAAGTATCACATCCGGTGTAAACCCGCGCTTGCGCAGGTCGCGTGCCGCAGCATAGCAGCTTTGGCCCCGCAGGACCTTGGTTTCGAAATCGATCAACCACGGGTGCAGATTTGCTGTGCTGGATCCGCGAATCGCATAAGGGATAACGTTGACACCCTGCCACTTCACTGGTTTTTGCACTTTGGGCGTCAAAGCCACGACCTGATGCCCTAATTCAGCCAGAATAGGGGCCAAATGCTTATATTGCCCTGGAAAGTTTTGATGGATCAAAAGAATACGCATAGATCGGTCTGCCAGTGGTTGTGCCCTGATGGACCCGTTATAGCCAGCATTGGTGCCATGCGCCAATGGTCTTAGCGTTTGCGCCGCCCACCCGTGCTTCGGCTGTGAAACTCTGGTGGGCGCTTGGCCACCCACTGCGCGAATTTGGCTAAGCGAGGATGGGTGCGGAGTGCTTGTGGAGTATTGAACACTCGGGCAAGCTCGGTCTCGGTCAATGTCGCGTGAATTTCATTGTGGCAAATCTGGTGCATCAGAACCGTTGGACCGCCTTTGCCCCCTCTGAGACGGGGCACAAGGTGATGCAGGCTTTGTTTGACGCCCAACGGGATTGGGCGCAGACACAAGGGACATATGGGGTCGGTCGGTTCTGACATCTGACTTTTTAGTTTGTGTGGCGTAAGGGTGATCCGGTTGCCATTGAAATCAAGGGGAGCGAAATGGCCAAAGCATTGGTAGTTGGCGCGGGTCCCGCCGGCCTTATGGCAGCAGATGTTCTGTCGGCGGCCGGACATCACGTGACCGTGGCCGAAGCCAAACCATCGCCCGCGCGCAAATTACTGATGGCTGGAAAGTCCGGACTGAACCTGACCAAAGCCGAAGCGCCTGATGCGTTTCGGCGTACCTACGAGGATGCAGCCCCCCCGCTTGCCCAGATGTTAGATCAGTTTGGGCCAGATCAGGTCCAAGCCTGGGCCAAAGATTTGGGCCAGGCCTGCTTTGTCGGCTCGACCGGTCGCGTCTTTCCTGTGGCGATGAAGGCGTCCCCGCTATTGCGTGCGTGGCTAAAACGCCTCGAGGTGCAGGGTGTCGACCTGCGCCGCAACTGGCGTTGGACAGGATTTCATCAAACCGAGATCCTGTTTGAAACACCACCACAAAGATTTAAGGCAGACGTCACCGTACTTGCTCTTGGCGGTGCCAGTTGGTCGCGGCTTGGGTCAGACGGACAGTGGGTTTCGGCGCTGGCAGAGCTGAAGACACCGCTTGTCCCGTTTGCGCCGTCTAATTCTGCAATATCACTGGACTGGTCGCCCTATATGAACCGCCATTTCGGAACACCACTAAAGAGCATTCGGCTTACGGCCGGACCTCGTAGGTCACGGGGCGAAATTGTTATAACGTCGCGCGGCCTTGAAGGCGGCGGTCTATATTCACTGACACCTGCCTTGCGCGATGGTGCGCCGATTGTCATCGATTTTCTGCCAGATCGTGCAGTAGCAGATATAACATCCCAACTTGAAAAAATGCCCAAAAAGAAAAGCCTATCAAACCGACTGCGGCGTCTCGGAATTTCTACAGCCGCGCTGGCGATCGTAAACGAAGCAGGGCCGCTGCCAAAAAGCGCACATGATGTCGTCAAGCGACTAAAGGCTGCCACCCTACCCTCATATACTCTGCGTCCGATCGACGAGGCGATCTCGACGGCCGGAGGTGTGTCGTGGGATGCGGTAAATGATCAGTTGATGCTTCATACCCGGCCCGGCACCTTCGTTGCCGGTGAAATGCTTGATTGGGAGGCCCCGACAGGCGGCTATTTGTTGACGGCCTGTCTGGCAACAGGGCTATGGGCAGGTCAGGCCGCTGTTGCGTGGTTGGCGCAACAACCCAACAAAACATCCTAGGTTTTGCGTTGCGCAATGGTACGCTGATAGGCTGCTCGCGCACGAAACGGGCGGGCGTAGTCTAAAAATGCCGCGGGTGCGTCTGGAAACCTCGCAGAGCGCGCCCAGTTACCGAGATGCACAAGCAACAAATCCGGCAATGTGATGTGCTCTCCCATCAGAAACGGGCTTTGGATCTCGGACGTCAGACGATCCAGATTGCGCATGAATTCCAATTGCAGACTGGGCAGAACCTCGGGGACACGCTCAGCTTCGGGCAAAACAAAGGTATGGCGGGCATAGGTCCAGATCACGCTCTCTAATTCATCAAGCAGCCGAAATGTCATCGCGTCCTGCGCTGCCCGCTCGGGCGTGCCGGCTTGGGCCGTTAGCCCTGCGTGCTTGTCTGCAAGGTACGTCATGATCGCAAGCGAATCAGACACCGTGACCGGGCCATCCAACAGAACTGGAATTTTTCCCAGATTGCTATGCGCGCGCACAGCCTTGCCATGTGGCTTTGCGGGAACGACAGTATAGGGCTGTTCAAGTTCTTCCAGCAGCCAGACGACACGGAACGTCCTGCTGGCCACGGATCCGACAACAGTATACATTCGGCAAGTTCCTTATATTGCTATTTGCAGTAATTGTTACGCGCTGTATCAAAATGGAAATGGTCCTTGTGGTAGCGATCACCGTCAGGTCCGATCACTGTGCCGAACGGCCCACAGGCACGACGGTGCATACGTCGCAAGATGCGGCCCGCAGACCCGCTGTTCCAATGCTTTAACACCGAAATTTGGCTCCCGTCAGCCAATGTAAATGCGGACAGATCGATTGCATTGCCTTTGCCATGCTCCGATATTGGTGCGCCCGGTTTGTGATTGCGCGTCCGGCAGACGTAGTGGCCGACAACCGTCATACTAACGACGCCACCACCGCGATTTCCCACGGAACGCTTCAATCCGCGATCCACCCACTGGTGCAATGCTTTGGCAGTCCGGCAATTCATCAATGCAGGCGTCGACAGGCGCACTCCAGAAACAGTCGTGACGCGCACCGCGTCATCTATCCCACATCCCCGTCGCTGTCCGGGCACTTTACCAACCACCTCACCAAGAATGTCGCGCCGTCCACAGACCGCACGGCCCGTCTGGGTCGATGGCTGACGGGCCGACGGGGTGGCACGAAACACACGCGTTGCCCGTTTTTCGGGTCGTAAAGATGTAACAGGCGGGCGCCCTTGCAAGGCTGCCACAATGTCTAACACGGGCTGGCGCGGCACGGGTCTTAGGCCAAGCCCGTTCACGTCCTGAGGTAAATCCAAAGGTGCGATGTCCGGCAAGCTGTCTGGCATCGAAATTAAAGGCGCACGGGCGATTGGACGCAAGGATCTGTCCGGTCCGGCCAAGGCAGCCGAGCCTGTCAGTGCCAGTAGGAAAGCCGCCAGCAAGGGCCGCATGATCAATCCTTTCGGCGCCCAAAGTCAGGTGCCTCTGTGTCCTGTCCTGCGTCAATGATGCCACGTCGGATAGCGCGTGTGCGAGAAAAATAATCATGCAGATGATCCCCGTCACCCGTACGAATCGCACGCTGTAGCGCAAACAATTCTTCGGTGAAGCGACCCAGAATTTCGAGCGTTGCATCTTTGTTGGACAGGAACACGTCCCGCCACATTGTCGGATCACTTGCAGCGATTCGCGTAAAATCCCGAAAGCCTGCCGCAGAATATTTGATGACTTCACTATCGGTGACCCGTCGCAGGTCGTCCGCAACGCCAACCATGGTATAAGCGATCAGATGTGGACAATGCGAGGTCACCGCCAGCACGCGGTCATGGTGATCGGCATCCATCATGTCAACATTCGCACCAAGAGCCCGCCAATAACGCCCTAGTCGCTCCACCGCATCACTCGCAGCACCATTGGGCACCAAAAGGCACCAGCGATTGTCAAAGAGGGTTGCAAAGCCTGCTTCCGGGCCGGAGTGCTCTGTACCAGCCAAGGGATGACCTGGCACAAAATGCACAGTCTCGGGCAGATATGGCGCGACCGCGTCAATGACCTCGCGCTTGACCGAGCCGACGTCAGTCACCGTACAACCGGATTTCAGATGCGGTGCTATTTGCTGAGCCACGGCCTTCATGGCACCAACAGGCACGGCCAGTACGATCAAGTCGGCGTCCAAGACCGTCTCGATAAGGGTATCACGGATGTCATCACACAAACCAATGTCCCGCGCTGTCGTCCGGGTCTGCTGCGTGCGCGCAAAGCCAGTGGCATGACCAACAACTCCGGCGCGCTGCCCAGCCCAGAACATGGACGATGCGATCAGTCCAAGGCCGATAAAGGCAACCTTGTCGTAGATAACGCTCATGACCTCACCGCCTTGCTCTTAAATCGTGCCACACATTCTGCAACACGTTGACATGACGAGACATCTCCGACGGTGATACGCAGCGCGTAGGGCAGTTTATATCCCCCCACTGCACGCACGATCAATCCTTCGGACTCCAACGCGGTATTACATGCAGACGCTTCATCCGCATCTTTGAACCGTGCGAGCACAAAGTTCGTATGCGAGACATCCGATGGCACACCCTGCGCCGCAAGCGCTTCGGCAAGCCAAGTCCGCAGCCGTGCGTTTTCCGCCCGACATTCATCGATATATGCTTGGTCGCGCACGGCTGCCTCTGCTGCGGCCAAAGCCGGCAAAGACAGGTTAAACGGCCCCCGAATCCGGTTCAATATATCAATAATGTGGCGCGGGCCGTAGCCCCAGCCCACGCGCATGCCGCCCAAGCCATAAATTTTAGAGAACGTCCGTGTCATAAACACATTCTCGCGTGCGTTAACTTCGGCCAAGCCACCGTCGCCACCGGGTACGTATTCCGCATATGCCCCGTCCAACACCAAAATTGCCTGTGGCGGCAGACTATCTGCAAGACGCGCAACATCGGCGGAACCAATCATGGTTCCCGTCGGGTTGTTGGGGTTGGCGATAAAAACCAATCGCGTCCGGTTCGTGCAAGCCGCCAGAATGGCGTCAACATCCGTTACGCGGTTCTGTTCCGGCACTTCAACCGGCGTTGCACCCGCTGCAAGAGCCCCAATCCGATAGAGGGCAAACCCGTGTTCTGTGTGGATGACCTCATCACCGGGACCTGCAAACGCTTGGGTCAACCAGGCAAGGACCTCATCTGAGCCGACACCGCAGATGACGCGGTCTGGGTCCATTCCGTGCACGTCTGCTATAGCGGTGCGCAATGATTTGTGGTCCGTCGATGGGTACCTGTGCATCGTCGACAAGGTCGTCTTGGCCGCCTCAACCGCTTTTGGGCTGGGACCGAGGGGATTCTCGTTCGAGCTGAGCTTTACAACATTCTGGACACCGGCCACATGGCTTTTGCCGCCTTGGTACAAAGCGATGTCCATGATTCCCGGTTTTGCTTGAATTTGAGACACCATCCATCTCTCTCCTTTGATCAGATGGTGTACGCTTGGCAGTACAAAAGGAAAAGCACCCAAACCCAACATTTCTGCCTGAAACGATAAACTGCTGTTTAAGTCGCCCCGAAAACCAGCCCGCAACATACGGCAGAAACGCGACAGGGGGCAGCAATTTTGCTTTTTGCCCCGAACTGATTTGGTGCCGCTTCACCGACCCCGCACCAACAACAACACACAAAAAAGGGCCGCACCAAATGATGCGACCCCGAAGATTTCACTACAGAGACTTATTAGTTCTGTGCGTAATATTCGATAACGAGGTTTGGTTCCATCATCACTGGATAGGGAACATCGCTCAGACCTGGCATGCGCACGAAGACGGCCTTCATCTTGGAAGGGTCGACGTCCAGATAATCCGGTACGTCACGCTCGGCGCTTTGCATCGCTTCCATGACAACCGCGATCTGTCTGGAGCGTTCGCGTACCTCGATCACATCGCCTTCTTTGACACGATAACTTGGGATGTTCACCCGTTGACCGTTCACAAGAACATGGCCGTGGTTCACAAACTGACGCGCGGCAAAGATGGTCGCGACAAATTTCGCACGATACACCACAGCGTCCAAGCGACGCTCCAAAAGACCGATCAGGTTCTCGCCGGTGTCTCCGCGCACACGCTCCGCCTCAGAGAAGATACGACGAAACTGCTTTTCCGTCAGGTCGCCATAGTATCCTTTGAGCTTTTGTTTCGCCCGCAACTGTAGACCGTAATCAGACAGTTTGCCCTTGCGGCGCTGGCCGTGCTGACCCGGACCGTATTCACGACGGTTCACAGGGGATTTCGGCCGACCCCAGATATTTTCGCCCATGCGGCGGTCAATTTTGTATTTGGCAGACGTGCGTTTTGTCACGGCTGATCTCCTTCATTAAAAGTGAAGGGCGTTGTCCTTTGGATTTACCCGGATAAAGCTCCGAAACCCGACAGGCGTCCTCTTGCGAGGGCCACCAACACCAACTCTGGCTGCTTCTACGCGGGTGAGTGTCGGTGTCAAGCCCTGTGCCATCAAAGAACCGATTGCAATCTGACATCAGATATCTTGCTGCTGGTCCCATGGACACCGTCCCCCTACATACCTATTTTGATGGCATCAAACAGGAGATCATCTTGGCTTTCAGATTCTGGACATTGACCACTGCCTTTGTCGTGGCATTCGGCGCAGCACCCGCCAATCTTGCCGCTGATGGGTTTGCGGGGCCTTATCTTGCGGCGCGGCAGGCCAGTAGCGTCTATGATTTTGATGCCGCTGCAAGGTACTACGCGCGGGCGAATTTGGCTGACCCTAGCGATATTCAGCTTATGGAACGTGCCGCAATCTCATTCTTTGCACTTGGCGAAGTCGCGCGTTCAGCACAATTTTCTGAATTATTGGAAACAGCCGGTCAGCGTGACAGCCAGATATCCAATTTGGTTTTGGCGACAAGCCTGAGCGCACAAGGCGATTGGGCAACGCTTCAGTCTCGTTTTGGCTCTGGCCAGCGCTCTGGTCCTCTGACACAAGAACTCATGCAGGCTTGGGTCTTATCGGCGCAGGGCAACCAAGCCGCGGCAAATGACGTTTTTGATGCTCTGGCGCAAAACAACTCTATGCAACCCTTTGCAATATATCACAAAGCCTTGTCGCTAGCCCTTGCAGGAGAAGACCGGCAGGCCTTGACGCTTTTGCAAAGCGACGGCGCACGGATGCTGATGCTCCGACCGCGGGCGATCCGTCTGCGTGCCGAGTTGCTGGGACGTCTTTCTGAACGTCAAGCGGCGCTGGAGCTGCTAAACTTGGCGACCCAAGGGCAAACTGCTGATCCAGCATCGTCAGCGCTTGCCGCTTTGTTAAAATCAGGTCAGTCGATCGCACTTACTGAATTCAAAACACCGCAGCAGGGTATAGCAGAAGTCTTTTTCAATTTGGCGCAGGCGTTACGCAACGAAGCCGAACCTGATCTGTTGCTGCTCTACGCGAGAGCGGCTGTTCATCTTGATCCGACGCACACGGATGCCTTGTTAATTCTGGCCCAAGTGTTGGAAGATTTGGAACAATACGATCTTGCAGTTGACGCGTACGCACAGGTGTTGCCAACAAATCCGTTGTATACAGCTGCCGAAATTGGCCGCGCCGATGCGTTGCAAAGCGCCGGTAAGCTTGACCTTTCGATAGATGTTTTACAAGATCTTGCCCAAAAAAGCACAGATAACCATGATGTCATGTCTGCACTGGGTGATGCACTGCGGCGGGCGGACCGCTTTGAGGACTCCGCAATCGCGTATAGCCGCGCAATCGAGTTGACTTCGCCAAAAGATCCTTCGGCATGGTTTTTATATTATGTTCGCGCCATAGCTTATGAGCGCACCGGCCAGTGGCCACAGGCCGAGGCAGATTTTCGACGCGCACTTGAATTGAATCCAGGTCAGCCACAGGCACTGAATTATCTAGGTTATTCCCTGGTTCAAAAACAGATGAAGTTGGACGAAGCCCTAAGCATGATCCAACGCGCTGTGGCCGCTTCGCCAGACAGCGGCTATATTATTGATAGCCTTGGCTGGGTGCTGTATAAGCTGGGCCGCTACGACGAGGCCGTGCCTTATATGGTACGCGCGGCAGAACTGATGCCAATTGATCCGGTCGTCAACGATCATCTGGGCGACGTTCTTTGGGCGGTTGGCCGCGAGCGCGAAGCACGGTTTCAATGGAGACGCTCTTTAAGCTTTGTAAATTATGGAAGCGCCGCCGAGCAGGTCGATCCAGACCGGCTGCGCCGCAAACTGGACGTTGGCTTGGACGACGTTCTGGCGAACGAAGGCAGCCCGCCGCTTCAAAGAGACGTAGAGCCTTAGTGATCCCGCAAAGCGACGCGATGCTTTTGGCACGCCCGCGACGCGACGCGCGACAGGGCGGCGCCCCTATTTCAAACGTGATACAACATATTCCGCCAGATCCGACAGCAGATCACGCATGTCCGAACGTGGCAAAACAGTCAGCGCCCTTTGCGCCTTATTCGTCCAAGCAAAAGCGTCTGCCCGCGTCTGCTCCAACGCGTTGTGACGTCGCAACAACGCAATCGCGTAATCCAGATCACCGTCACGCTGATCGCCTTTTTCTATCGTTCGTTGCCAGAACAGGCGTTCCTCGGCCGAGGCTGCGGCCACGGCTTTGATCAAGGGCAATGTCAGTTTTCGTTCCCGAAAATCATCTCCAAGGTTTTTGCCTGTCACTGCTGTGTCACCGGTATAATCCAGCAAATCATCTGCAATCTGAAATGCAATCCCAAGCGCATCACCGTAATCAAATAGCGCCTGCACCTCACGTTCCGACCGCTCTGCAATCACTGCGCCGACTTGTGTAGCCGCGGAAAACAAAGCTGCGGTTTTACCGCGTACAACTTGAAGATAGATGGCTTCGGTCGTGGCAAGATCCTGCGCCGCCGTTAACTGTAGGACCTCGCCTTCGGCAATGGTTGCGGATGCATTGGCCAAAATGTCCAAAACCCGCAAACTGCCAGTTTCGACCATAAGCTGGAACGATCGCGAAAACAGGTAGTCTCCGACCAGAACACTCGATTTGTTATCCCACAAAAGGTTTGCCGTAGGTCGCCCCCGACGCTGCGCGCTTTCGTCGACCACATCGTCATGCAGCAAGGTGGCCGTATGAATAAATTCAACCGTGGCTGCCAGATGCACATGGTAGGGTCCCGCATAATCAAAAATGCGCGCCGCGGCCAAGGTCAACATCGGCCGCAGTCGTTTTCCACCCGCTTCAACCAAATGCGCTGTGACTTCGGGAATTCTAGGCGCATGTTCACTGGCCATGCGCGTTCGGATCAACGCGTTCACGGCGTCCATGTCGTCTTTTAGAATGGTCGCCAACCGGTCATGTGGCTTTTTAGACTGGATCAATATCTTCACTCTGCCGTGCAGGGGTCGACAATCGCCCCCGCCCACCCTTACATCACGTTCATGAAAGAGCTTCTGCGCACCAACGACATAACGCTAATCCCGCTGGTAAAAACCCTTCTCGACGCAGAAGGTATAATGAGCTTTGAAATGGACGTAAACATGAGTGTCCTAGAAGGATCAATAGGCATCTTGCCGCGCCGCTTGATGGTGCACACAGATCAGTTAGAGGCCGCACGAACACTTCTTCGATTGAGCGGGCTTCACATTGAGAACTGAGCTTTTTTCAGAGTCTACACTGAGCCGAGATGACTTTCTGGGGGGACAGCTGAAAATATGGCAACCTCGCGAGGGCTATCGCGCTGGCGTTGACCCGGTACTACTGGCAGCCACCATACCTGCGCAACCAGAAGATGTCGTGCTTGAGCTTGGATGTGGAGGAGGCATTGGTCTGGCATGCCTGGGGCACCGCGTCGAAAACCTTGAGCTCTACGGTGCAGAACTGCAACCCGCTTATGCCGAACTGGCAAAACGCAACCTTGCCGCCAACCGGATCACCGCCCAGATCACCTGCGCTGACCTGCGCGATCTGCCCGATCCACTACGTCGACGTTCGTTTGACCATATTTTTGCCAACCCTCCATACTTTGATCCGGCCCATCGATCGCAAGCAAGCCGGCCTGACCGTGAAATCGCTCTGGCAGGGGAAGCCCAGCTTGGTGATTGGCTCACCATCGCCGCGCGCCGCCTTCGACCCGGCGGGACCGCCACATTCATCCAGCGCGCAGAACGTCTTCCCGAAATGCTTGCTGTGGCGCAGACCTGTTTGGGCAGTCTTGAGCTGTGGCCGCTCTCACCAAGAGACGGGCGGCCACCCCGTTTGATCCTGCTGCGAGGACGCAAGTCGAGCCGCGCCGGTTTTCGTTTTCACACGCCACTGACGCTGCATATCGGTCAGCACAGCGATGAAACAAAGGACTACAGCCCGGCTATCCAAGCTGCACTTGCAGCGGGTTCTGCGCTGCCATTTCCGTGCTAAAGACCATAAAATTTATCCTAAAATACAAAATTTTTTACCTGCATTTTGCAACTGCAGCGTGACAAAGAGACTTTAGTGTGATCGACTAATACTACGCTATTTCACAAAATGGAGGTCGCAATGAGCTTGAGTTCACACGTTCTGGAACTGAAGAAAAAGCACGAATTTCTCTCTGACAAAGTAGTACAAGCCCAACGAACACCAGCTACAGACGCGCTGGAACTGACAAATCTAAAGAAACAAAAACTGCGCCTCAAAGAAGAAATAACGCGACTTAGCTCATCATCGTATTAACCACTTGATCGGATAACGGGGTTGGTCTTTTTTCAAAAGGCTGACCCTTGTGTTGTTGTCAGTGACCTTGCCAAAACCAAAACCTGCATTCACCGCCCCTAAGGGACTAAAACCTTACCTTGCATAACGTCGAGACAAGGTTCCATTACCGCGATAATCCACTCGTGAAAAGCGGCGATATGTGGTCGTTTCTGCGCCCCTTCAGGACAAACAAACCGAAACGCCGCGCCAGTCCTTAATGCAGTATCAAACGGCAAAACAAGACGTCCCTCACGTACGGCCATCGCAGCAAGAGACGCTCGGCCCATCAACACTCCCGATCCCGCCAATGCAGCGTTGATAGCATGATCGGCGTTTGAAAAGCGCACACCATGCAATGCGGGCGGGGTAATTCCACACGCTGTAAACCATTGGCGCCATCCCGCAGGCGGGGATAAAAATGCAACGCTATCATCATTGATCAGGGGCGCATTCAACAAGGATTCGGGTGTTGTGTATTTCCTTGCAAGCTCGGGGGTCATTGCGGGGGCCATGTATTCATCAACCAACCGGTGCGAGAACAATCCATCCTCCTTGGGATAGCCGAAACGAATGGCCACATCTATCTGGTCACGGTCGAAATCAACAACTTTGAGCGACGCTGAAAATCGCAATTCTATTTCGGGATGCGCTTGTGCGAATTCATACATTCTTGGTGCCAACCACATCGCCGTAAAGGCGGGACCCGCCGTAACATTCAATACCTGCCCATCCAGAAGTCGACGCGCATTCCGCCATGTGCTTCCTATACGGTCAAAGGCTTCTTCCAGCCCCGGGGCAAGCGCTTGGCCAACTTCGGTCAGCTCTACCGCGCGGTTCAATCGATGAAACACCTTTGCGCCCAGAAACGCTTCTAAAGACTTGATCTGAAAACTGAGCGCAGCAGGTGTCACATTCAGTTCATCTGCAGCCTTGGCAAAAGACAGGTTTCGCGCCGCTGCCTCAAAAGCGCGCAAGGCCGTCAGTGGGGGAAGGTGATCAGTCACATTAGTTTTTCTTAACTGAAGTTATAAAATCTCTGGTTTGTCAGGGACAATTTATTCCTTCATACAAGTTTCAGTTGACCGAATAAACACAAACTTAAAAGAGCACAAAATGTTTGAAATCCCAGCCTCCCAGACCGAAGCAGCCGCAATCCAACGCGCCCACACCGAACGCGGCCAAATGGTTCGACTTACTCTGTACTGGGTCTTGCACCCACTATCGTCCTTGAAAAACTTCAAATAACAACTTTGAAACTTTCATTTTAGCGAACTGGTCGAATATTTTTGATAGTGAATTTTGCACGTCCTCTGGTTCAAGATCCACAGGCCAAAGCGCCCAGTAAAGTTATGATGATCTGCCATTTCCGCTGGTCTCCAAGCGCGACAGGAGACCTTACGGAAAACCTTCGGGGCCTCGTTTTCGGGGCCCCGTTCTATATAAGATGGCTTGAACGCGCGGCTATCACCGCACCGGCTGTGATCAGGATTGCAGCCACCAAAAGACCCGGTGTCAAGGCAGCAATCCCAACAACAACCAAAAACAACGTGCTCAGAAGTGGCGCGGCATACGAAGCAACCCCCAAAATCTGGATGTCGCCATATTTGACACCAACATCCCAAGCGAAAAATGCAATACCAACAGGACCAAGGCCTAACGCGACGACAGATCCCCACCCAATCGCGGACAGTGCCCAAACCGGCGTTTCGACAAGCAAATGCCCCCCAAAGGACAACACGGACGTCAGGGCGCAAAATATAACAACAGTGCTAGTCGGCACATCACCAAGCCTACGTGATAAAACCGAATATCCCGACCAAGTCATGGCGCACAAAAAAGCAAATCCAAACCCAAGCGCATATTCCGATTTAAACCCACCACTATTTTGTAAAATGATCAGGGCTGCACCTGTCAAACCCAGTAAAGCACCAACAACGTGGCCCGCTTTTAGCCGCTCTTCCGGCAGCAAACCCGAAAAGATTACAATAAGTAGCGGCCAAAGATAAGCGATCAGACCAGCGTCAGCAGCGGGTGCTAATCGCAAAGCGGTAAAATATAACAGGTGATATCCGAACAGACCCGCTGTTCCAAAGGCATAAATTACCCATGAAATCCCCTGCAAACCCGCCCAGGCATTGCGGCGAAACAGCCAAACAACGCCAATACACGTCGCTAGTCCAAAACAGATTGCGTTTAACTGCAAGGGCGGCATAGGGGCTGTGCTAACTGTAAGAACCGCTAACAGGGACCACAAAAATATAGCGATCATTCCAATTAGGGTGGCGCGAGTGCGGCTTATGACAGTCTGGCGCATCATGACTCTCGCGATGCGTGTTTAGAGTTTTTTAAAAAAAGAAAGACCACCCCGA
The DNA here is from genome assembly GCA_029251265.1 of Pseudoprimorskyibacter sp. GTDB lineage: Bacteria > Pseudomonadota > Alphaproteobacteria > Rhodobacterales > Rhodobacteraceae > JAQXDR01. The sequence goes on from JAQXDR010000170.1 coordinate 15,604, forward strand.
AAGGTGATCTTTCCGAAACGCAATGTGACGTCACACAACGAATTGTGCGCCATTGGCCGAGATTGTTGACCCATTGATAAAACCCGAATCATCAGAGGCGAGGAAAGTTACACACCGTGCAATTTCTTCTGGTTCGCCCAAACGCCCCGCGGGGATCTGCGGGATAATTACTTCATTGAGCACTTTTTCAGGGATAGCACGAACCATTTCTGTTCCGATGTAGCCCGGACATATGGCGTTTGCGGTGATGCCCTTGCGCGCGCCTTCTTGTGCCAAGGATTTCACGATACCCAAATCACCCGCTTTGGTCGCAGCATAGTTGACCTGACCCATCTGCCCTTTTTGACCATTGATCGAACTGATGACGATCACGCGACCAAAGCCACGCTCACGCATTCCCGGCCAGACCGGATGAACGGTATTAAAAACCCCAGTCAGATTGGTGGCCACGACGTCATTCCACATATCGGGGGTCATTTTGTGGAATGCCGCGTCGCGGGTGATACCAGCGTTAGCGACAACAATTTCCACAGGGCCCAAATCAGCTTCAACCTGTGCGATACCGGCAGCACTTGCTTCGTAATCAGCAACGTTCCACTTGTACGTCTTGATACCTGTGGCTGCTGTAAATGCCGCAGCTTTTTCATCATTTCCAGCATAGGTTGCAGCTACGCTATAGCCTGCGGCTTGCAAAGCTCTCGAAATGGCTTCGCCGATTCCGCGGCTGCCTCCGGTGACGAGTGCGACTCGTGACATGGGGTATCCTTCCTTCTGATCATTCTGCCAGAATATAATAATATTAAAGATTTTTCCGCAAGATAATTACGCGGTCAGATCGCCAATCTATGGCCATCTCTCTGGTGTATGCGACGCGCGTTGCGCGCCGCACGCTGTTGATCAGGAACGCTCCACGCACATCGCGACACCCATGCCACCCCCGATACATAGGGTAGCCAAGCCTCTTTTCGCGTCACGACGTTTCATTTCAAACAATAATGTGTTCAATACGCGGGCACCGGATGCGCCAATAGGATGGCCAATCGCAATTGCCCCTCCGTTCACATTCACGATTTCAGGGTTCCAACCCATATCTTTATTCACGGCACAGGCTTGCGCGGCAAATGCCTCGTTGGCTTCAACCAGATCCAGATCTTCGACAGACCAACCCGCTTTTGCCAAAGCCTTGCGAGACGCGTGGATTGGTCCGACACCCATGATGGATGGATCCAAACCGGCTGTTGCATAGGATGCAATGCGCGCCAATGGTTCAATCCCACGTTTTTCAGCATTATCAGCTGACATTAGCAAAACACCCGCTGCGCCATCGTTCAAACCAGATGCATTTGCCGCCGTGACAGATCCTTCTTTGACGAAGGCAGGGCGCAATTTTTGCATACTTTCCATGGTCGCGCCGTAGCGAATGTATTCGTCCTTATCTACAATCTTGTCACCCTTGCGGTGCTTGATAGTAAACGGAATAACCTCATCGTCGAACTTGCCGGCAACCTGCGCCGCTTCGGCTTTGTTTTGGCTTGCAGTGGCAAAAGCATCCTGCATTTCGCGGGTAATTTGCCACTGATCCGCGACGTTTTCAGCAGTCTGGCCCATATGATACCCGTTAAAGGCATCCCATAGACCGTCGCGAATCATCGTATCTATGTATTTCAAGTCACCCATTTTATGACCGGCACGCAATGCAGCCGCGTGAGGGCTTAGCGTCATATTTTCCTGCCCACCCGCAGCCACGACATCAGCGTCACCCAACATAATGTGTTGCGCGCCAAGCGCGACCGCTCGCAGACCCGAGCCACAAACCTGATTGAGGCCCCAAGCCGACGCTTCCTTCGGCAGACCAGCGTTTATATGAGCTTGACGTGCGGGGTTCTGGCCCTGTGCAGCTGTGAGCACCTGTCCCAAAATCGTTTCGGAAACAGCGCTTTTTTCGATACCTGCACGTTGCACCAGAGCCTCAAGAACAGCAGCGCCCAGATCATGGGCAGGTATATTCGCAAACGAGCCACCAAAACTCCCTACTGCTGTCCGTGCAGCGGATGCGATTACAACATTGGTCATCTTGGTTTTTCCTTCACCTGACGTTCACCTTGGCGCAATGATGTCAGCGCTTAATCGCGTCGACTACCCCCCGCGCCATCATGCCTGACATACTGGAATTGCATAGCCCAGGCTATCGGGCAGGGTGTCTCGGGCCCAACCCAACGATACTGATGCGTATCAGGCAATCTTGTTGCCGTCCACAGCCGCAAGAAACGGTGGTGCCATAGCTGGTGCGCCGAATCGATATCCTTGCAGGCAGTCCACGCCAATGCCGGTCAGGTAGGATGCGTCCTCTTCGGTTTCAACGTTTTCAGCCACGCAATACATATCAAACTGTGACGCCATTGCCTGAATAGCACGTGTCAAAACCTGATTGTCGGGATCTTTGGCAACATTCCGGCAGTACTGCCCATCTATTTTCAGAATATCGAACTGTAACCGTCTGAGATGCCGGAAAACAGTCTCGCCAGCCCCAAAATCATCTAACGCAAAGGCAATTCCCTTTGACCGCAAATCCGTCATTAAATTTCCGACCAACTCGGGAACCGTCATGACAGAGGCTTCGCTGATTTCAAGAATAAGACGTTCCCCGACCGTTGCCTCGCGCGCAAGGCCACGACGTAAAATCCTGTTCCATCGCGGAAACCCTATAGATCGCGCAGATAAATTCACTGCAAGTCTCAGGGTGGGAACCTGCGCCAATGCTTTAAGTCCAAGGTCAAGCGCCAGGCAATCGATCATGCGCCCCGTTTCCGTTTCTTCGACCGCGTCCATGAACTGCATGGCTGGGATGATCCGTCCCGTGCTGTCTTGAACCCGCGCCAGCCCTTCCCAAAAGGCGACACGCTCTTGAGCTGAAGCTTCCACCACAGGCTGAAAGGCCAGCACAACCTGTCTTCCACGCACTGCGGCCTGCACTACGTCGATGATGTCATCATCACGCGTATCGACGGCTTGCGTGAGCGCATTTCCATCCTCCGTATTGCTGGCCGTCATATTAGCGCACCTCGTTCACTTTGAGCAACGCAGCGTTGCACGACTCAAGTAAAGACGACGCTAACGCTGGTCAGTCTGTCAAACGCTCTTCCAATACAGTCAGACGCGCCTTTAACGCTTCGTTTTCTTCGCGTGCTTTTTGTGCCATCGCACGCACTGCGTCAAATTCCTCGCGCGTGACAAAGTCGCGATCGGCCAGCCAGCGATCAATCATCGAACTAATGGCTGTCTCTGCTTCTTCGCGGGCACCTTGCGCAACGCCCATGGCGTTGGTCATAAGCTGCGAAATGTCGTCAAAAACCTTGTTACGCGTCTGCATCTGGCTCTCCACTGCTATATCCCACTACTATATGGGACTAAGACGGTGCGGTCACAAGGTTGACTTTACACAAACTCAAGGCGCAGACAGCCGTTATGAACAGCGGCATCCCATTTCCCGACCTTTCCCCAAACCTTTTTAGTCTGAGCGTTGGGGGCATCGAACTGGCCTTGCGCTGGTACGCGCTGGCCTACATTGTGGGCATCCTTTTGGGATGGCGCTTGTCAATTACCGTTTTGACCCGCCCTACCCTTTGGGCTGGGAACGCAGCGCCTATGACCCCGAAGGCTTTAGAAGATCTACTGACCTGGATCATCTTGGGGGTCCTTATTGGCGGTCGAACAGGCTTTGTTCTCTTCTATCAGCCGAGCTATTTTTCGCAGCATCCGGTAGAAGCCTTTTACATCTGGCAGGGCGGCATGGCATTCCATGGCGGCTTTGCAGGGGTTGTTATCGCCGTTTGGCTGTTTTCTTGGCACCGGCAAATAAGCCTTTCCGGTGTTGCCGATGTCATAGCGCTGGCGGCACCGATCGGGCTTTTTCTTGGCAGACTTGCCAATTTTATCAATGCGGAGCTGTGGGGGCGTGCAACAGAGCTACCGTGGGGTGTCATTTTTCCGGGCGCCGCCGCACAAAACTGCGGGCAACCGATTGGACTGATGTGCGCACGCCACCCATCGCAATTATACGAGGCAGCGCTTGAAGGGCTGATCCTTGGTTCGGTCTTGCTTTGGATGGCTTTTCGTCGCCAAGGTCTGGCATATCCTTGGCGCATGACGGGCGTTTTTCTTGCGGGGTATGGACTTTCACGCTTTGTCGTCGAATTCGTACGGCAACCAGATCCGCAATTTATATCTCTTGGAAATCCATTGGGACTGGCATGGCATGTCAACGGTTGGGGAATGACGATGGGCCAGACATTGTCTCTGCCAATGTTGATCGTCGGACTGATTCTTTTGACACGGCGTAAAAAGACATGACCCCACTCTCGCGTCATCTTGCTGCACAAATCACGGCTTTGGGGCCCATGACACTTGCTAATTTCATGCAGCAGTGCCTCTTGGATCCAACGCATGGATATTACGCAACGCGCGATCCATTCGGAACCTCGGGCGATTTTACGACAGCTCCCGAAATCAGCCAGATGTTTGGGGAATTGATTGGTCTTTCTCTGGCACAGTCTTGGTTGGATCAGGGGGCACCGAAACCTTTTATTCTGGCAGAGTTAGGCCCGGGTCGGGGCACATTGATGCGCGATATATGGCGCGCGACCGCCCATGTTCCCGGGTTTCACGATGCCGCAAAAGTCACTCTGGTCGAAGCCTCATCGATTATGCGCGCCACACAGGCGAAAACTCTCAGAGCAGTTCATCCAATATGGGTGGACACTACGGCGGATTTGCCTAGTGGACCGCTTTTCTTGGTGGCGAATGAATTTTTTGATGCTTTGCCAATACGCCAATTTATTCGCCATAATACGGGATGGGTAGAACGTGTCATCGGGCTGGACCGTGATCAGTTTGTATTTGGACAGACCCCGCACACACCGCTGACGGATCTCAGCTACAGATGGGACGACACAGTCGAACATGACATGATCGAAATCTGTAAGCCGGGACAGATAATAGCTACGATTGTCGGAGAACGCATCGCAACACATGGTGGCGCCGCACTGATCATCGATTATGGGGACTGGCGCAGTCTTGGTGACACTTTACAAGCCTTGCAAAATCATGAGCCCACGGATCCCCTCTTGGCACCAGGCGAGGCCGATTTGACCGCACATGTCGATTTCGAGGCCTTGGCAAAAGCAGCTAGTCCCGCGCATTTCACCCGCCTGACACCTCAAGGAACCTTTCTTGAACGTCTTGGAATTACAGAGCGGGCGCGTGCACTAGCAAAAAACATCAAAGGAACCAGCCTGAAATCGCATGTTGCAGCTCATCGAAGGTTGACGCATCCATCAGAAATGGGTTCGTTGTTTAAAGTGCTTGGGCTATTTCCGAACGGAGCTTTGCCCCCCCCGGGACTGGAACAATGACGCTTGAGATATTGACATCCGATAACCTGGTGCCTTGCCGACATGGATTTTTCACGCGGCACGGTGGTGCCTCTTCTGGTATATTCGCCGGACTGAATTGTGGTCTTGGATCCTCGGACCAATCAGAAATTGTCTCGATCAACCGTATGCGCGTTGCAGATGCAATGCATACCGACGTTTTGTTCAGCGTTCACCAAATCCATTCTTCTGATGTCGTGACCATTACCGACAACATCATGACCACGCCCAGTCGTGCGGATGCAATGGTATCTAATCAGACGGATGTTGTCTTGTCCGTGTTAACAGCTGATTGTCAGCCCGTTTTATTTGCCGACCACAAAGCGGGAGTGATAGGGGCCGCGCATGCCGGATGGCGCGGTGCGTTGAATGGCATTCTTGAAAATACTGTGTCCGCTATGTGCGATCTGGGTGCGACAACCGAAAACATACATGCCGTAATAGGCCCATGCATAAGTCAAACCGCCTATGAGGTTGGGCCAGAGTTTGTTGATGCATTTGTGTCGGTAGATCCTCTTTTTGAAAGGTTTTTCGCCCACGGTCAAAGCGACCGTCGGCTCTTCGATCTTCCTGGATTCAGCCTGCATCTGTTGCAAAGAAATGGCATATCAGCAGAATGGACTGGGCAGTGTACATTTTCAGACCCAACACGATTCTATTCGTATCGCCGTGCCACGCACGCAAAAGAGGCCGATTATGGCAGACTGATTTCTGCAATTCGGCTATGAAACCCTAATCGTTTGTTAAGTTATTATTTTTAATCATACTTTCATTAGGTTTTTGAAAACACACTCCAAACCATGACATCGTGGTCTTGGAAATTTCTCAAGTTTGACCAATCTCCGCCACAGGCTTGCCCCAATTGAGGGGGATATAGCTCCAGTGTCCGCGTTTTGGACATTCGTAAAGAGTGAAGGAGTGAGGCACATGGATAACAACCGCTTTTTGACAGCAGCCGTTTCAAATGCACGCCAGTATGATGTCGTTTTACCTTGGGAACGCAAAGGCTTACGTAGCCGGCCATGTCGACCCCAAAAAATCAGCTAAAAACTATTAGCGGCTCACGAATATCAGTTCCGTTAATATCAGCCTGCAAAATGGCGTTCCTTGACGTCCATCTGATGCTACTCCAAAACCTCAAGACTACCCAGTTTATAGATACACCACGCCTTAAATCTGCCAGTGGTATACCATATTTCAAAAAAAGAGTTTGTGCGACTCGATCCCGTTGTATATCCTTTAGCATATAGAAGAACACTAAATCGTATAGTTTTGGTGGCTGGCAGAAGGTTATGCAAAACGTGCACCCTTAACCTTTTGTCCAACGTGTAGACTTTTTTGTCTTCGCATCGCACAGAGCTTGCGTTTAGTTACAAGCCTTATTTGGCAAAGGATTTTTGGATGACCTACACTATAAATCAGAAACGGTTTATTCGGTCGGTGCTCTTATCATCAGGCGTTGTAACTGTGGCCTTACCGTGGAGACGGAAACGCTAACTTACCGCATTTGAACTTCGCATATCAGTGAACAGCACTACCAAGAACAAGCCCGCCCTCTAACCTAGAGGGCGGGCTTTCAACCGCAGCGCAAACCCACCTTTACCAGCCTGTTGCACAGAAAGGCTGCGAGTATCCTCGGGCCCTCTGCATCAAACAAGCAGTCGCGCTTTGGTGTTCATTTTAACAAGCCGAGCATCTCGGCCCGAAAACACTCAATAATAACTCTATTTGACCTACAAACTGGTTGTGGCCAAAGAACGTCAAGCAAAGGGCTATTTTAAGAGAAAATACGCACCAAATTTGCCATAATTCGATTTGATGCAAATCAGAGTGATGGACGCGTAGACCTACCTGCCCTTGGATCAGGCGTTGCGGCTCAACCGTTCTTCGAGAACATCAAACGGGACTCCCGGATCGTCCTTAGCAACTCGAATAACCAATGACGTTTTAACCGACGCAACGTTGTCTGCCGTTAAAAGGTCTGCCGTTAAAAATGTCTGGAACGTGCTTAGATCAGGGGCGACGCATTTCAGGATAAAGTCCACTTCTCCGTTCAGCATATGACACTCCCGGATCAAGGGCCAATTGCGGCATCGATCTTCAAACGCCCGAAGATCCGATTCTGCCTGACTTTGCAAACCAACCATCGCAAAAACCTTGACTTCAAACCCCAGCTCGCGCGTATCAATATCGGCGTGATATCCTTGTATATAGCCCTGCTCTTCCAATGTTCGCACACGACGCAGGCAAGGCGGAGCTGAGATTCCAACACGCTTGGCCAATTCAACATTGGTCATGCGACCATCGCCCTGAAGTTCAGCCAGAATCTTTCTGTCAATCGGATCCAGTCGGTGGCCTGGCATGTTACTCTCCTATGGTTTGCATGCGTTATAGCATGACCCGACTCTTGCGCAATATTATTTCTCATATGCGCAATATTATTAAAGAAAATACGGTTAAGGCAGATTAAAACACTATGGGCTTTTCCCCATCGGTTTGCGTCTTTATATCCAGTATTCACGTACTGCATTGAGGTTGTCCATGTCTGAAACGCGCCACTCCAAGGTCCTAATCATCGGCTCCGGTCCTGCCGGTTATACTGCGGGCGTCTATGCCAGCCGTGCTATGCTTGAGCCACTGTTGGTTCAGGGCATTGAACCCGGTGGCCAGTTGACCACCACCACCGAGGTCGAAAACTGGCCGGGTAATACAGAAATCCAGGGGCCCGACCTGATGGTCAACATGCAGGCACATGCCAGCGCCATGGGGTGCGAAATTGTGGGTGACGTCATCACCTCATTAAAGCTCGACAGCCGGCCATTCACAGCCAAGGGCGATAGTGGAGCCACCTACACCGCCGATGCTGTGATCTTGGCGACGGGTGCCCGTGCAAAATGGCTCGGTCTCCCGTCTGAAGAAAAGTTCAAAGGCTTTGGGGTGTCGGCTTGTGCGACATGCGACGGCTTTTTCTATCGTGGGCAAGAAATCGTGGTCATCGGCGGTGGTAATACTGCCGTTGAAGAGGCGTTGTTTTTAACGAAATTTGCGTCAAAGGTCACACTTATCCACCGTCGCGACACCTTACGTGCGGAAAAAATACTACAGCATAGGTTGTTGAACCATCCCAAAATCGTACCTCTATGGAACCACGCACTAGACGAAGTGATTGGCACCGATAGTCCACTTGGCGTTGAAGGGGTACGCGCAAAACATATCGAAACCGGAAAGATCACAGAAATCGCGGCAAAAGGCGTCTTTGTTGCTATCGGTCACGCCCCAGCTAACGAACTGGTCAAAGATACATTGGAAACCCATATGGGTGGATATGTGGTGACCAAACCAGATAGCACGGCGACTTCGATCCCCGGAGTGTTTGCAGCCGGTGACCTGACAGACCATGTGTTCCGTCAGGCTGTAACGTCGGCGGGTATGGGGTGCATGGCCGCACTAGAGGCCGAACGCTGGTTGGCAGAACAGGACTAGCACCATGCGCCTCGCGATTTTGGTGGCGCTTACCATGGTCGCCTTTGCGGCAAATTCACTATTGACGCGGCTGGCGTTGGCCAACGGCTCCTATGACGCTATCCATTTCGGTGCTGTGCGATTGTTTTCAGGCGCTTGTATACTGTTGTTTTTGGTAGGCCTACGCCAGCTCAGGGTAGAGTCACGGGCCTTTCGACCCAAGTTTTCAAAACCAGATTTTGTGGCAACGGCCGCGCTCTCTTTGTATATATTTGCGTTTTCATGGGCGTATCTTTCCTTGGATACTGGACTTGGTGCCTTGATCCTGTTCGGTATCGTACAACTTACCATGTTTGGCGGCGCTCTTTTGGGGGGCGAACAGTTCAGCCGCTCGCGTTGGACAGGCGCAGCAATGGCATTCAGTGGCTTGATATGGCTGTTGTGGCCCAATCAAGAGGTGGTCTTGTCTTTGCCTCATGCCGTGGTAATGGCCTCGGCCGGGTTTGGCTGGGGTGTATATTCACTGGTAGGACGGGGTGCACAGGACCCTTTGGCCGACACCGCACGGAATTTCCTATGGGCCACACCTATTGGATGTCTCGCCGCCTTTATGTTGGCAGATACAGGTTCTTTTGTGCAAAACACCGGCCTTGGTTTGGCAATTCTAAGTGGCGCAGTTACGTCTGGCTTGGGCTATGCGCTGTGGTATCGCGTGTTACCCCAGCTGTCAGGCACGGCAGCAGCCTTGGCTCAGCTTAGTGTTCCGGTGATTGCCATGGGAGGGGGGATGCTACTGCTGTCTGAACCACTGACCTTGCGGTTTTTATTCGCATCCATTCTCATTCTTGGAGGCATCGCCTTTGGGTTACGTCGCTAAAGGGTCATCTAGACAATAAGGCGCTCAAGTCCATCAACACAGACGTTCTCTGTCCCCCACGCCACGCGGGCCAGACTGTCCGGTTTGACATGCAACTGCGCCAGTTCATTTCGTGACGCCCAAATCTTTCGGTTCACAACACCTTCGGTGTCCTGCCAGTCCTTTGGCATCCATCCTGCAAGAGACGCCCTAAAGAAAATCTCAACTTGATGAAAGCCACGCTCGGGTGCGTGGAATTCATTGATCATGCACGGATCACCAACCGTAATGTCCACACCTAACTCTTCATAAACCTCGCGGCGCAGATTCGTTTGCAATCCTGTATGGGCAACAACCCCGCCACCGGGTGCGCACCAAAGGTCACTCTCACCGTCAGGATAGGCATTGACCAACAAAAGGCAGTCATCGTGTAAAATCACACCGCGAACCGCCAGTCTTACCGTCATGATATAAGCTCCTTCAATTTGTTCTTTCCTATACCAGTGAGCTTGCCTAAGACCGCCAATGGAAAAAGGATCTGCATGATGCCCCTCACCGTCACATTTACCGGCGCCGAGATACTCTGGCCAGAAGGTCTGGGTCCCGGGTCTTTGTCTTTACACAAGGGACGGATCGTCAAGGACTCGATGGGGCCCAGTATCGATCTGACAGGCGCGCGGATCCTGCCTGGAATTATCGATCTGCATGGCGACGGCTTCGAACATCATGTTGCCCCGCGACGGGGTGCTCTTCTTGCGGGGGCATCTGGGATTGTTACAACCGAGGCGGAACTGGCCGCCAACGGAATCACGACCGCATATCTTGCGCAATTCTTTAGCTGGGAAGGTGGGATGCGTGGTCCAGATTTCGCCGAAACCGTGTTTGCTAATCTTGACCAACTCCGTCACTCTTTTGGTACGGATATACGAGTTCAGCTACGTCTCGAGACACATCTTCTGGATGCATTTGATCGCGCACTTGCGGCGATAGATCGCTATGGTATCGAGTATCTTGTGTTCAACGACCACCTTCAGCACGACCGTTTGGCCGAGGGACGCAGGCCCAAACGTCTCACCGGTCAAGCCTTGAAAAGTGGTCGCAATCCACAAGATCACCTAGACTACATGATCTCGCTTCATCTACGTCGCGCGGAGGTCCCCGCGGCGATCGCCGACCTCGCGGGCAAACTGATAAAACGCGGAGTCCGTCTGGGCAGTCATGATGATAATTCGCCATCACAACGTGCCAGTTGGGCTGGACAAGGTGCAACAATATCCGAATTCCCAGAAACAATCGATGCAGCCAAAGCCGCTATCCAAACAGGGTCAGCGGTCGTTATGGGGGCTCCGAATATCGTCAGGGGTGCCAGTCACAGCGGCAACGTGTCCGCCAGAGAACTTGTAGCTGCCGGTCTGTGTGATGCGCTGGCTTCGGATTATCATTATCCGTCACCACGGGCAGCAGCACAGGTTCTACAAAACGAAGGTATTTGCGATTTTGCGGACGCCTGGCACCTGATTTCAGCAGGACCGGCTAAAATCATGGGGCTTGTGGACCGCGGCCAACTAAGTTTTGGACACAGAGCAGACCTGATTATAGAGCACCAAGAAACGCATAGGATCGCCGCGACGATCGCCGGCGGACAGGTGACCTATTTGAATGGCGAATTGGGTGCTCGGCTCATCACTGGCGCCAATCACTGACTGCGGGGCGTGGACCGATTTACATGTCCCATTTTTCGGCCAGCTTTAGCAACATCTTTGCCATACAGGTGGATCGATGTGTCGGGATCGGTCATGTAATTTTGAAGCTGACGGCATTCTTCGCCGATCAGATTTTGCATCACGACGTCTGATGTCCGCTGCCCATTACCCAACGGCAAACCCGTAATCGCCCTGATGTGCTGCTCGAATTGATCTACTGCACAGCCATTTTGGGTCCAGTGTCCGGAATTATGCACTCTTGGAGCAATTTCATTCACCACAAGACCTGCGTCAGTCACAAATAATTCAACCCCAAGGACACCGACATAGTCCAAAGCATTCAAGATTTTTCCGGCAATAAGAACAGCATCGGTCTTTATTGTGTTAGACACAGATGCAGGCACAGTCGTTTGCCGCAAAATCCCATCTTTATGGATGTTTTCGCCCGGATCATAACACACGACCTGCCCGTCCAACCCGCGGGCCGCAATGACAGAAATTTCACAGGAAAACTCGACAAAGCCTTCAAGAATGGACTTGGCGCCTGACACGGCCGTCCACGCGGTGTTCACATCTTCTGCCTTTTCAATACGCATCTGCCCCTTACCATCATATCCATAGCGACGCGTCTTCAGAATTGATGGCAAACCAAGTTTCGAGGCTGCAGAGATCAGTTCACTAGATGATGTAACGGGCAAAAAAGGAGCCGTCGGTAAATCTAGATCACGCAGAAAACGCTTTTCCACTAATCGGTCTTGGCTGACCCAAAGCGCCTTACGGCCCGGTCGAATCGGACGCTGGTCCTGCAACAAATCCAGCGCTCGCGTGGGAATGCTTTCGAATTCATACGTAACCACATCGCAGAGAGCGGCAAATCGCTCTAATGCGGCCGTGTTATCATAGGCTGCTGTGGTGACATCCTCTGCAACATGACCAGCAGGTGGATGCAGATCAGGTTCATATATGTGACACCGATAGCCGAGGCGCGAGGCTGCAACTGAAAGCATACGGCCCAACTGACCGCCACCAAGGATGCCAATAGTTCCGCCTTGTACCAAAGGTTTGTTTGTGTCTACGTCTGTCATTGCATATCCGGACAATCTGGAATTGAATTTGAAAGCGCCTCCCGCCAAGCGTCAAGGCGAGCAGCAAGATCATGGTCCTGTAGCGCAAGAATGGCCGCCGCCATGAGCGCCGCGTTGGACGCACCCGCAGAACCAATAGCCATTGTCGCAACTGGAAATCCTTTGGGCATCTGAACAATTGAATAAAGGCTGTCTACGCCGGAGAGGGCTCTGGTTTGCACCGGTACTCCGACAACTGGAATACGGGTCTTTGATGCCATCATACCCGGTAGATGGGCAGCGCCTCCAGCACCTGCGATAATGACTTGAAGGCCACGTTCGACGGCCCCTTTGCCGTAGGTCCACAGTCGATCTGGTGTACGATGAGCCGATACAATTTTAACCTCATAGGACACCTCTAACTGGTCCAAAACATCAGCTGCTTCCTTCAAAGTTGGCCAATCTGACTGGCTTCCCATGATGATGCCGACTGGCACCTGACTGCTCTGGTCCATAACGCCCCCGCGACGCCCAAAATAAAATATCTGCTGACCACGCATCCCCTGAGACGCATCATCCAATCCGGCGTATTCACCTAAAAGTTAGCCCAACCCATGGTCGCCGTATAAGGGTGGGTATACAGTCAGATTAGTGAATTAGGCAATAATATCCGGCAGCAGTAAATCTTCGATCCTGCGGATATGATCCTTCAGTTTTAGTTTCTTTTTCTTTAATCTCTGCACCGTTAGTTGATCAGATGTGGATTGCACTGATAATGCCGCCGTTGCTTCGTCTAAATCACGGTGTTCGCGGCGAAGCACCTCAAGCTCAACCCGTAGGACATCTTCAGGTTTCATCGATAGATCGGATCGTGCGCTCATTTACAGACCTCTCTTTTTGGACCTCGCGAGACCCGGTCATAACAAATTTGTCATCCGCCGCAAAGTCCTTGCGCCGGGGCTAATTGAATCCCATATTAATCTGTGTCGGATCGCCATTACGGGATCCGGTCGCGACGGTCGCTAATGTTAGGACGTGTCTCATGACCAAACTCACGTTGGGATCCTATCCCCATTTACTCGGCTTCGAACAACTCGAGCGCCTACTCGAGCGTGCCGCCAAAACGGGCAACGACGGATATCCTCCATATAACATCGAACAGACGTCACAGGCGTCATACCGCATCACTTTGGCGGTGGCAGGCTTTGGCGAGGACGATCTGTCCATCACTGTAGAAGATCGGCAACTTGTCATCCGGGGGCGCCAGCATGAAGACGCCGTCGAACGTATGTTTTTGCACCGTGGCATCGCCGCACGGCAGTTCCAGCGCAGTTTCGTGTTGGCCGATGGCGTGGAAGTCGGCGAGGCGATCATGGAAAATGGTCTGCTGCATGTAGATCTAACCCTCGTTCGTCCAGACGCAGTTGTACAAACCATCAAGATAAAAAAGGGTAAGGATCATGACGTCTAATATAAATTTTAATGAAATAGTTTCAGATCGAACCGTCTATGTCCGCGCGGTTGGGGCTGATGAGCTCCCGCAGGAAGTAAAAGAACAAATCGGTGAAGCTCAGGTCTATGCTGTTCATCGATCTGATGGTGCGCGGCTGGCGTTGGTAAAAGACCGTGAAATGGCTTTTGCCTTAGCCCGCAAAAACGATTTTGCCCCTGTGACGGTGCACTGAATCATAAACCTGACCAGCGCTCGCCTGACCCTACCACAGAAACTGCCATATCTCAGGTTGCCTTGCGTAGGCGACGTATAGCGGGTGTCGCGGATGGCCATCCTTGGTCAGGCCAAGATGATACATCCGCCCAGGCAGCAGGTCGCGCACCTGTTTGCCGCGGCTAAGCCAGGCGCCATGAACGCCCCACCCAGCAACAGTCATTGCTGCCTGTGCGTGCCATTGTGCCAAGACAGAATCTGTTGCTTCGCCGATTGGCGATCGGGCCCTGCGCAAATCACGTGGATCAGTGGCACGAAACGCAAAGAGGTTGGCGATTCTCAGTCCACAATACCCCATCACACGCGCGCGCCGCTCGCACCGCTCGATCGTTGGATCATTACGCAATTCAGTTGCCGTTGATGGGTTAAGCATTACGAACAAAACTTGTTTACCGTCTCCCCATTGCCGTTGCAGACCATAACGATAGGTTTCACACGGTGAATACAAAGCCTCTGACCAGCACTGCTCCGTCTGATGAACACGGCGCTTAATATTGGTCATGTGGAAAACACGAAAACCCGCTCCGGATGAAGTTTACCGGCCCTGAACTGGCCAACAGCCACCGGCTCCCCATTATGCTGGCCCCAACAGGTGTCGCCAAACTCGGCCTCGGTCGATAGAACAGTGCCTGGATTGCCGTTACGTAATCGGGTGGCACCCTCTGCGCTCAGCAACGCCACAGGTAAATCGGTCAGCCCGACCTCTAGAGGCAACAGCAGTGCGTCCAATTCTGGTGTGCGCGCCAGTGTCTCGATCTGATCATAGGTCACTGAATCCTCAAGATCGAATGGGCCAGACCAAACACGGCGCAATGTCCGCACATGGCCAAAACATCCCAAGGCCACGCCAAGATCCCGCGCAATAGAACGCACGTAACCGCCTTTTCCACACACCATCTCGAACACGGCATGATCCGGGTCGGGCCGATCAGTCATCACCAATTCATCTACCCACAAGGGGCGTGCCGCAATGTCAACATCCTCACCATCACGGGCCAGCTGATATGCGCGTTGGCCGTCTATTTTAACCGCGGAATACTTCGGTGGTACCTGCTGAATGTCTCCAAGGAACGGTTTCACCGCCTCGGTAATCTGCACATCTGTCGGGCGAATAGGTGAGGTTTGCAGAATCTCGCCTTCGGCATCATCGGTGTTGGTTGACTGACCGAAGCGTACGATAAACTGGTACGACTTAAGCGCATCAGTTACAAAAGGAACCGTTTTTGTCGCCTCGCCAAGCGCTATGGCCAGCACACCAGTGGCGTCAGGGTCCAACGTCCCGGCATGCCCGGCCTTATTAGCATCCAGCGCCCAACGCACCTTGTTCACGACCGCAGTCGACGTCATGCCAGCGGGTTTATCCACAATCAACCACCCGGAAAGTGCACGACCCTTGCGTCTGCGTCCCATACTCGTCTTACTCTCTTTTGCTGATACACTCAGCGCGGCTACCCCAGCACGGGCGTATTTGTCAAACCTCTAGGGCCTGTCCAGCGGCACGACAGCGCCGACAATTGGGCCCATCCAACGCCCAAAGTCAGAACGCCCCATACCAGGTGCATGCAACCGCGACGTCCGACCGTCTAAAAACAGCGCATTGTCGACTTTAAGGTGATCACGAAACATCCGGCCAAATTGGTGAAACGTTACTATATCATCCGAAATTGCAAAGTAGCCCGTCAAGCCATCACGGCTGACCCCCACACCGTTTCGAATTAGGCGGGATGTACTGTCCACCAAGAAGCGAGGATGCAAGGCGCCATCAATGACCAACATTGGCCCTGACTGTGTCGCATAACGGCAGGCGGGTATATCACGCAAGTAGCGAAACGTCTCTATCACGTCGAAATATCCAGCGCCAAAACAGAGCACACCATTCGGCAAAAGCCCAAAATTACCCGGCCCCGGAGTGGGCACAACCCGCATGATTTCAACATGATCTTCGATATAGTGACCAACGGGGGCACGGTCGGCGTGGTACATACCGGCATTCATAGCAAAGGCTAACTTTAGACCTTGTTCAAACAGAGCATCGTCGAGAGTGGCGAAATGCCCCCATGGCCGGACCCGATCATCATATAAAAACAATCGTAAATCCGATTGCAGGACATCAATCCGGCAAACAGTGTAGTCCGCGCCCTCGTAGTTTTGCCGCATACACAAATCATCAGACTGTGCAGGGCTCGACATCCAAACGCAAAGTGCGAACAACACGCACAACCACCGCATCACGTCAGTCCTCAATGTCCCGACGCACATCATCTTGCGCAAACAAGCGACGGGTTTCATCCATCCGATCATAGGTATCATCCAACCTGAACCGCAAGTCAGGTGAAAATTTCAGTGTCAGGTTCTTGGCAACAGCACGACGCAACTCGAACTTGTTTCTTGCCAAAAGGCCCACAAGATCATCTTCTCCCTGACGACCCAACGCAGAGACATACGCTGTTGCGACCTTCAGATCAGGTGAGCACCTGACTTCGCCCACTGTCACGGACATGCGGCCGAGGTCGGGATCATGAATATCGCCACGCGCCAGCACATCAGACAAAGAGCGGCGGATCAATTCCCCCACTCGCAATTGGCGTTGACTTGGACCGCCATCTTCGGTGAATCTGTTCTTTCCCATGTCTGCCGTGTTACGCGTCCGCGCACCCTTTGCCAAGCACAGGCTTGCAGTCTAAGAGGTGATCAGGCGTAATTTTATCAAGGGGCGGGTCATGTCGAAGCCGGGCGTTGTTATCACGGGTGTATCAGGCCGCATGGGCCAGATGCTGGTGAAAGAAGTACTGGCCAACGAGGGTCTGGAATTGGTCGGCGCCATTGAGCGTGCCGAACATCCTTGGGCGGATCTCGATCTTGGGCAGGCCATGGGCGGAGGCAACCTTGGGATAAAGGTTGAAACCGATCCATTAGAGGCTTTTGCCCGCGCGCAGGCTGTCATTGACTTCACATCCCCTACCGCAACAGTCGCATTTGCCGAGCTGGCCGCACAGGCGCGATTGGTTCATATCATCGGAACGACAGGTTTGTCTGCTGAGGATATCGCAAGTATTGATGCCGCCGCCCGACACGCCGTGATCGTGCGCGCAGGCAACATGAGCCTTGGCGTCAACCTGTTGACTGTGTTGACACGGCAAGTCGCGCGGGCCCTTGATGCGGACTACGATATCGAGGTGATTGAATCACATCACAACCGCAAGGTTGACGCACCTTCCGGCACGGCACTAATGCTTGGTGAGGCGGCAGCCGATGGCCGAGGCATATCCCTTGAAGACGCATCAGACAGGGGTCGAGACGGCATTACAGGGGCGCGCAAACGGGGCGATATCGGCTTTACAGCCATTCGCGGGGGCGACATCGTTGGCGAACACGACGTGCTTTTCGCAACCGCCGGCGAACGAATCATTTTGCGTCATGTCGCAAGTGACCGCGCACTGTTTGCCCGTGGCGCCCTAAAGGCCGCGCTTTGGGGGCAGGACAAATCGCCCGGAGCCTACGATATGCTGGACGTCCTGGGATTGCCGCGCGACTAACAGCCCGCAAAACACATGTTCGAGAATACGATGCCTCACGAAATCGGCAAAGCTTTGCCGATCCAACATGTGTGCCATTGAACAAACAGATAGAGCGCTATCTTTCAACCAGCAGTTACTTCGGTGTGAACAATGTCAAAACGCAAAACAATGGCGATCAACCTTGCTTGGATTTTCTGGATCGGTATGGCCGGAGCCGGCTTTTCATCGGAAGGTATGCCGATCATAAAAGACCGTGATGTCTTTCTTGACGTCATGGACGATAGTGAACTTCGCTATCTGGTGGTGCGCGTTAAGGTAAAGGCCGACGGCACCATAAAAGGACGCGCCTTACGCTGGGACATCACCGGCAACTGGACTTGGGAAAACGGTTTTTTTTGTCGCGAAATGGATTGGGGCGGCTATGCCATCGACTACAATTGCCAGGAAGTTCGTGCGCAAGGTAACCGGATGCGGTTCACGTCCGATCAGGGGAGTGGGGACACGGCCCTCTTTCGGATCAGGTAGTCCTTATCTACAAAAAATTGCCTCACCCCCATGTGGTCAAAACAGAATTAAAAAGACTTCCGTCCTTTAGCAGGCGACATGTACAGGGACGGGATGGGTCTACACGATCTCCAACAGACAGCCCTTAGATTGCAATCAGTCTGTCACCGACAAAGCATCACAGCCAAATAAAACTGCACCGCACCATCCTTTGAAAAATCCAGCATGGCGGCCTACAACGTCTGCGCGTCTCAGGTATTCAGGATCATTTGGGAGTGCTGCATGCGGCAACTTGAAAACATCATTACCGACCGGGGATCACGCTATGCCGTATCAGGCGGACCCTGCCAATCTGCCGACGACGCACGCGCTTTTTTAAAGCAACTCAAGCGTCAAAAAAAATACGCGAAAGCCACGCACAACAGCTGGGCGGTTCTGACCGCGACTGGCGGGCTAAAAAACGATGATGGCGAATCCGGCGCCGGAATGGTGATTTTACGCATGTTGGAGCGTGAAAATCTGCGCAATGAAATTATCGTGGTGACCAGATGGTACGGCGGCAAACATTTAGGAGGCGACCGGTTCCGTCATGTTCAAGAAGCCGTGCGCCTGTATCTAGCCGACACACGCGGCTAATATTACAAAATATTCACATCAGGGGTAAATTCGTAACTTTTCCTTGTGCCATTATTTTGTCCTGCTAAACTACACGGCATCAAGCTGGTTAGAGGATGGCAAGAACGTGACCGAAGCCTGGATATGCGACGGTATTCGCACACCGATCGGCCGGTATGGAGGCGCGCTTTCAGGCCTGCGTACGGATGACTTGGCTGCGGTTCCAATCGCAGCGTTGATGGACCGTCAACCGCACGTGGATTGGTCAAAAGTTGACGAGGTCATCTACGGTTCAGCCAATCAAGCCGGCGAAGACAACCGTAATGTAGCGCGGATGGCAGCCCTGCTCGCAGGTTTGCCAGAAGAGGTCCCCGGCATCACCGTGAA
This sequence comes from Pseudoprimorskyibacter sp., assembly GCA_029251265.1. Lineage (GTDB taxonomy): Bacteria > Pseudomonadota > Alphaproteobacteria > Rhodobacterales > Rhodobacteraceae > JAQXDR01. Next base: position 34,868 of record JAQXDR010000170.1, read on the forward strand.
CCGCCTGTGTGCCAGCGGAATGGATGCCGTGGGCTTTGCGGCTCGCGGGATTAGGTCCGGCGACTACGAGCTTGCGATTGCAGGAGGTGTGGAAGGCATGACGCGGGCCCCCTTTGTCATGCCAAAATCCGAAAACGCCTTTGGGCGCGCCAATAGCGTTTATGACACTACGATTGGATGGCGTTTTGTAAACCCAAAGATGCAATCTTCATATGGTGTCGACAGCATGCCACAAACTGCTGACAACGTGGCCTTGGATTGGACCATAAGCCGAGCCGATCAAGACGCTTTTGCAGCGCGCAGTCAGGCCAGATATGCACAGGCTCTTGAGGCTGGCATGTTTGCTGACGAGATTGTACCGGTGACACTGCCCCAGCGCAAAGGCCCGGCCATAATTTTCGATACCGACGAACATCCACGTCCCGGAACCGATATCGAGAAACTGGCAAAGTTGCGCAGTATAAACGGGCCGGACCGCACTGTGACTGCGGGCAATGCAAGTGGCGTAAACGATGGCGCCGCCGCCCTTCTATTGGCCACACCCGACGCTGCGACATCACAAGGTTTAACCCCTGTTGCACGCATTCTGGGGATGGCTGCTGCGGGCGTTGCCCCCCGCGTGATGGGGATTGGACCCGTCCCAGCAACACGAAGGCTTTTGAAGCGGCTGAATCTGACACTGGACCAGATGGATGTAATTGAGCTCAATGAAGCATTCGCCGCACAGGCTCTGGCTGTGTTAAGGGATCTTGGCATTGATGATGATGATGCGCGGGTCAACCCTTGCGGGGGAGCCATAGCCTTGGGTCACCCTTTGGGCATGTCGGGGGCGCGACTTGTCCTTGCGGCGGCAAATCAACTGAGGCGCACAGGGGGGCGTTTTGCGCTCTGCACCATGTGCGTCGGTGTCGGACAAGGAACGGCTCTAGTTTTGGAACGATTGTAAAGGGAGACGACGATGTATGCGCAAATGATCAAATCCGAGGCCACACAAGACGATCCCGAAAAGCTTGCCGCCTTTCAGGCGCGTATCGACGCAGGCGACACAATCGAGCCCAAAGACTGGATGCCCGAAGGATACCGCAAGACGTTGATCCGCCAGATAGGCCAGCACGCACATTCCGAAATCGTGGGTCAACTGCCCGAAGGCAACTGGATCACCCGCGCCCCTACCCTTGAACGTAAAACCATCCTGTTGGCCAAGGTTCAGGACGAGGCCGGCCATGGGCTTTATCTGTATTGTGCGGCGGAAACCCTAGGAGTGAGCCGCGATGAGCTGACAGAAATGCTGTTGGACGGACGCATGAAATATAGCTCTATCTTTAATTACCCCACGCTGACATGGGCAGACATGGGCGCAGTGGGCTGGCTGGTCGATGGTGCCGCCATCATGAACCAGGTACCCCTTCAACGCACCAGTTACGGGCCGTACGCGCGTGCTATGGTTCGCATTTGCAAAGAAGAAAGTTTTCATCAACGTCAGGGCTTTGACATTATGATGAAAATGGCCAACGGCACGGCCGCACAAAGGCGGATGGCCCAAGATGCTCTGAACAGGTTCTGGTATCCGTCGTTGATGATGTTCGGACCATCTGACCAAGACAGCGTTCATTCCGCACAATCCATGAAATGGCGCATAAAAATGAATTCAAACGACGAGCTGCGCCAAAAGTTTGTCGACCAGACCGCACCACAGGCAGCCTTTCTTGGTCTGACGGTCCCCGACCCGGATCTTTGCTGGAACGAGGAAAAAGGCGGTTATGACTTTAGCCAACCAGACTGGGACGAGTTCTTTGACGTTCTACGTGGGAATGGGCCCTGCAATACCGAACGGCTGGCTGAGCAAAATCGCGCATGGGACGAGGGGAAATGGGTCCGCGAGGGCCTTATGGCGCATGCCGCCAAGAAAAACGCGCAGCCAATAGCAGCTGAATAGAAACTGAGCGACATCGCCGCAGCAATCCCGACAGCAGGGCGACAGTTTGCAATTGGTTCCAAGTATAGGTGTTGGCAGCTTTGGCCGGAAAGGCAGCCCGCAACCTTCGTCGCCAAGATTACAGGATAGACAGATGACCAAATCGAGAACCGAGTGGCCCCTTTGGGAAATCTTTATTCGCGGTCAGCATGGCATGAGCCACCGACACGTCGGTAGCCTGCATGCACAGGATGCAGATGCCGCTGTCCGCAACGCCCGCGACGTCTATACCCGGCGCAATGAAGGGGTCAGCATCTGGGTTGTTCCGTCAGCATCGATCACTGCCTCTGATCCGGATGCGAAAGGCGCGCTGTATGAACCCTCGCATTCGAAAGTATATCGCCACCCCACCTTCTTTGATATTCCAGACGATGTGGGACACATGTAATGGATGCCAAATTCGAATTTTTATGCCGAATGGGTGACAGCACGCTGATACTTGGTCACCGCATTAGTGAATGGTGCGGAAAGGCTCCGGTATTAGAAGAAGATATAGCGTTACCGAATATCGCCTTGGATCTGATCGGACAGACCCAGATGTGGTTGGCCTATGCGGCAGAAGTTGAAGGCGCCGGCCACACGGCTGACGATCTGGCAATGCGTCGCGATGTTTGGGATTTTCGCAATCTTTTACTGGTCGAACGCCCTAACGGGGATTTTGCGCAAACCATGACGCGGCAGTTCCTGTTTGATGCGTGGCATTTACCGATGTTGCAAGCACTGACGACCTCTTCTGACAAGCGCATTGCAGAAATCGCCGCCAAAGCGGTCAAAGAAGCTACATATCATTACGAAAAATCATCCGAAATGGTGGTGGCTCTTGGGGACGGAACAGAGGAAAGCCACGCCAGAATGCAATCCGCTTTGGATCTTTTGTGGCCGTTTGCGGGTGAAGCCTTTGTCAGCGACACCGTCGATCACGAGATGGCCGCTACCTCGGTCGCCCCCACTCCTGAAACATTATGGGATGACTACGAAGCGTCGGTTAAGGATATCCTTTCGCGTGCCACCCTGACACTCCCCAAAGCGCGCTTTGCACACAAAGGCGGAAAATCCGGCACTATGCATTCCGAACATCTTGGTCATTTACTGACGCAAATGCAGTGGTTGCAAAGGGCGTATCCCGATGCACGGTGGTAGCAAAGATATGCGTCCCAAACCCGAGACTATTTTGCAATGGCTGCACGAAGTCCCCGACCCAGAGATTCCCGTGATATCTGTTGTCGATTTGGGGATCGTTCGAGACGTCCAGTGGCTGGACGACACATTGGAAATCGCCGTTACCCCAACCTATTCAGGCTGTCCCGCAACCCGGATCATCGCACTGGATATAGAGACGGCTTTGCGTGACAAAGGCGTGGCGGATTTACGCGTGCGAACGCAACTGTCGCCACCATGGACCACTGATTGGCTGACCGACTCTGCGCGCGAAAAACTGCAAGCCTACGGGATAGCGCCACCACACCCTGCCGGAGGCCCAAAAAGCTGTCCGCGCTGTGGTTCAGACCAATTGACGAGGATGAGCCAGTTCGGCTCGACCCCCTGCAAGGCGCAATGGCGGTGTGACGCCTGTCTGGAACCCTTTGACTATTTCAAATGTATCTGAGGCGAAAATGGCCCGTTTCCACGATCTAACTGTCACCGCCATGCGCAAAACCATTCGCGATGCGGTCGAGGTCACGCTGGCGCCTGCGTCTGGTGACTTTACATTCCAACCAGGGCAATACCTGACCTTTCGCCGCGATTTTGACGGAACCGAGATCAGACGATCCTATTCCATCTGCGCAGGACTAAATGACCCCACTTTAAAGGTGGGCATCAAGCGTGTGCAGGGTGGCGCCTTTTCAACATGGGCCAATACAGAGCTGCAGGTCGGCGACACGGTCCAAGCCATGGAGCCGATGGGTCAGTTTCACATTCCGCTGGATGCCTCATCCCAGCACCATTATCTGGGCTTCGCGGGTGGATCGGGAATTACGCCTGTTTTGTCGATCCTGCGCAGCGTTCTGGCATACGAACCCCAAAGCCGGTTTACGTTGATTTATGCCAACCGGGCCGTGTCCACGATCATGTTCCGAGAGGAGATCGAGGATCTCAAGAACAAATACATGGGGCGATTGACCGTCGTTCATATCCTTGAGGGGGATGGCCAGGATACCAAGCTATTTTCAGGCCAACTGACAGCTAGAAAATGTGCAGATCTTTTTTCCGATTGGGTGGATGTCACAACTGTCGATCAAGCGCTGATCTGTGGGCCAGAGCCGATGATGCTGACGATTGTCGACAGTCTGAAAACGCACGGCATGGATGCGTCCCAAATCAAATTCGAGCTTTTTGCGTCGGGTCAGCCGGGGCAGCTGGCTCAATCACATTCCAATATTGCAAAAACACGTGACACTGAGCGTGTCGCATTGCGTGTTCTTCTGGACGGTGAAACGCATACGCTGGAGATGTCGCGCGATCAAAGCTTGCTTCAAGCCGCGCTTGGCTCCGACATTGATGCACCTTATGCATGTACGGCTGGTGTTTGTTCAACATGTAAGTGCAAGGTCCTTGAAGGACGGGTCGAGATGGCAACCAATCACGCTTTAGAAGACGATGAAGTGGCTCTTGGCTACGTTCTGTCATGCCAAAGTTATGTTATCAGTGACAGAGTCATGATCGACTACGACCAATAAGAGCGGCTAGACAAGCGGCAACATCACCCTTTGTCACGGAGGTCTACCACGCGCCGCGCCTTGCCTTGGCTGCGTTCCACGCTGCCCGGGTCGCCAACTATGACCTCAGCTGAGACGCCGACCAAATCCTTGATCCGTCGCCCAAGGGTCGAACCCGCCGCATCACGGCCTTCAAGTTGGTCAGGCAAACTTTCCACCAATATACGCATCGCGTCCATCTGTCCGGGGCTGTGCAGTTCGATCTGGTAATAAGGTGCAAGCCCGTCGACGGCGAGAACCTGTTCTTCGATTTGAGTCGGAAAGACATTTACACCACGCAGGATAATCATATCGTCCGAGCGACCTGTAATTTTTTCGATCCTGCGCATGGACCGCGCCGTCCCTGGCAACAGCCGTGTCAGGTCCCGCGTGCGATACCGGATGATTGGCAGTCCTTCTTTAGTCAAGGTGGTAAAAACCAATTCACCTTCTTGGCCATCTGGCATCACCTTGCCAGTGACCGGATCAACGATCTCGGGGTAGAAGTGATCCTCCCAAATGTGCAGCCCATCTTTGGTCTCGACACATTCGCAGGCCACGCCGGGGCCCATCACTTCTGACAGGCCATATATATCCACGGCATGCATATCGAAATCAGCCTCGATCTGGGACCGCATTTTGGGTGTCCAGGGCTCAGCCCCGAAAATTCCAACATCCAGACTAGAGGCCCGCGGATCGAGGCCCTGACGCTGGAACTCTTCGAGAAGGTTTAACATGTAAGAAGGCGTGACCATGATCGCCTTTGGGGCAAAATCCGCAATCAGCTGCACCTGCCGTGCAGTTTGACCACCAGACATCGGTATAACCGTACAGCCCAGAGCCTCGGCGCCGTAATGCGCGCCCAATCCACCGGTAAAAAGGCCATAGCCATAGGCTATGTGCACCATATCGCCCGGTCGCACGCCTGATGCTCGCATGGATCGCGCAACCAGTTTTGCCCAGTCCGCAATATCTTGTTCAGTATAGCCCACAACAGTGGGTTTGCCCGTGGTTCCAGATGAAGCATGAATGCGCAGGATCTGGTCCTGCGGCACGGCAAACATTCCAAACGGATATGTGTCGCGCAAATCAGATTTCATCGTAAACGGGAAACGCGCAAGATCATCTAAAGTCTTCAGATCTTCGGGATGAACGCCAGCCGCATCAAATTTCGCCCGGTAATGAGGGACGTTTTCATAAGCATGTAGCACCGTCCATTGCAGTCTTTGCAGCTGCAGCGCCGAAATCTCGTCACGGCTGGCAATTTCTATTGGGTCCAGATCGGACCGCGCCGGCGTAAGATCTTTCATGGTGTTCCTTCTTCATCGAAAAGCTGCCCCTTGATCGCCCGACAAAGCCCACGGAATTCAGCGACGACACTGCCATCCTGTCGGGTGACCTTTACATCATAAATACCGCTGCGGCCCGAGGCAGAGACCTCCCTGGCGCGTGCCGTAAGAATGTCACCCTCCCAGGCTGCTGCGACGTAAGTCATAGAGTTTTGCTGGGCAACGGTCCGTTGATTGCGGCTGTTGCATGCAAAAGCAAAAGCACTGTCGGCCAATGCATAGGTCACGCCACCATGACACATTCCATGGCCGTTGCAATGATGGGCCTGCACTGTCAGCACCATCACTGCACTACCTTCGCCTATCTCTGCCAGATGCATACCAAACCAAGACGATGCGCGGTCATCGTCCCACATGGATTGCGCCGCGCGGAGCGCACGCTCCGCTGGTGTTATACTATTCATGCCGAGATAAAATCCGAAACGTTGCTTCAGACATACGCAGCCTCTTGCCACGACCCGATCGGGCCTCGGGTCGCCTTTCGCCCCCGGTCTGTATTTCGGGATCATCCAGCAAAATCATAATATCCCCCAAGCCCTAAACAGAAACGACGCAAGCTAGAAATGTTGCATGCATCGGCAAAACCTTTGTTCAGAATTCCCGAGAAAAAACGCGCGGTCAATCCTTATACGCCGCGTCTTGAGCCATCGCGTTCGCTTACCGACAGGATCGAGGTGCCAGCACCAAACGCCGCCGCCAGTTTCGAGACAAAGCCGTCGCAGAGAGTGTCTCATACACCTAAAAAGGATCAACATAGACGGAAAATCTATCGCAATCACGACACTGCTTGGCAGAGCGTGTTGGGATGGACTTTTCCGGTCTATCACCGCGAGCGCAAACATACGCACATTTGCGTGCTTTATCCGTTGACGTCAGAGCCTAACCTTTGCCAAGACTTAGACCAGCAGATGAGGCTGACACTGTGCGATGCCCCGCGATTAACAAAAAGTATAACACCAATGGAAACTGGCTATTGGACCAAAGCTGCGGGACAGAATTTCGCCAAGATACAGTGTAGATTTATCCGTTGTCAGGGGTTTTGTGTCAGCTTACGGTCCGCACGAACAAAGCACCCGGCGAACCAGCATGGTACAATTTTGTGACCGTTTTACGCAGATCACTTCAGTGGTTTCGATCGCCTTCCGCCTTATCCTATATCAATGTGTGAAAGAGATCTGGCCACGCCATCTGGGGACACCAGCAGCAACTTTCCTGGGTCTCACACCCGTCGGATGGGCCGTCGCGGGAACGGCGGCGACCCTTGTTGCAACACTGGGTTACTTTATCACACGCAAGACAATGCGTCGCATTAATGAAGAGCGTGAAAAGGGTGGTCTGGAGCCGATCACTCTAGCTCAAATTATAAAAGAAGTGCGGCATCTAGAGACCCAGTCTTTAGAAACAATCCTTGCCCGGCTGGACAGCGAATTAAACAATGTGTCTTTATCCAGTGATCACAAAGACGTTTCCATTAATGGGCAGAGATATTCGCTCCACCGATTGAAATACGTGGTTAATAAAGACGGATCAGAAGAAATTGTTTTCGTCACCAAGACGGGTCGTAAGAAAAGGGTCCTGTTGGTCAGGGCTGCATCCGGTCAAAATGGCACGGCGTGCTGATTTTCACTTACGTGGTCTAGCTAAGTCTACAGTCCTGTAAGTGATTTCATCGGGGCCTACCCCAGATACAGGTGCCCAAGATATGCCGCCACTCGCGCCATAGCTGAGAGGCGGCATGCAAACGCACCATTTGATCAGCCGATAGACCGCTGTGTTTCGCAAAAGCGAATCTACAAGCAATTGATCGACCCATTTCAAAATATAATAGAATCCGGAGCGCCGGAGTTTCATTTACACTCTTTGGTACAGTGGTGAGCCGTGCAGGATTCGAACCTGCGACCCACTGATTAAAAGTCAGTTGCTCTACCAACTGAGCTAACGGCCCACTACGGCGCGTAATAGGCAAGGGTAACGGGCGGGTCAACCGGAAATTCATGCGACAAACCGGCTAGATTCACTGCTTCATACACCTTATACGCCCGCTATGCGTATCATCTCATCACCGTTGGCCTTTAAGAAGATGCATGGATTGGGAAATGACTTTGTGGTCATCGATTCTCGCGTCCGTGATTTTGAGGCGACTTTACCAGTTGTGCAGGGATTGGCAGACCGACATCGCGGGGTGGGGTTTGATCAACTGGCCGTCATAACGCAGGCTGGATCACATATTCATCTGGCGTTCTACAATGCCGATGGGTCGTCTTCTGCCGCATGTGGAAATGCGACGCGGTGCATTGCTGCATATTTGATGAATGAAACAGGGCAGTCCTCCATCACGCTTGCGACGGAAAACGGTCTGTTGCCCGCACAAAAGATGTCGAATGGTCTTGTTTCCGTGAACATGGGTCAGCCGCAAACACACTGGGCTGATATCCCCTTGTCTGAGCAATTGGACAGTCTGCATCTGCCAATATCGGGCGATCCGGTCGCCACAGGCATGGGCAACCCCCATTGCACGTTTTTTGTAGAGGATGTTGGTGCAGTTGATCTATCAAAAAGTGGTCGGGCCATCGAACGTCATCCCTTGTTCCCCCAACGTACCAATGTCCAATACGCCAGTTTGCTGTCAAAAAATCACCTGCGTATGCGGGTCTGGGAACGCGGTGTTGGAATAACGCTGGCGTCGGGATCGTCCTCTTGTGCGACCGCAGTCGCCGCGTCCCGTCGCGGACTGACGGGGCGGAATGTGCGTATCACTTTGGATGGCGGCGATATCTGGATCAATTGGGCAGACGATGGCGTCTGGATGACTGGCGCCACAGCCCATGTGTTTGATGGAACACTTACACAAGACTTTCTGGCGTCCTTGACATGACGACACCGCGCTTTACCACCTTTGGCTGTCGTCTGAATGCCTATGAAACCGAAGCGATGAAGGCGCTGGCTGCCGATGCCGGTGTTCAGAATGTCGAAATCGTAAATACCTGTGCCGTCACAGCCGAAGCGGTGCGCAAAGCCAAACAAGAGATTCGCCGCTTGCGGCGCGAGCGACCCGAGACGCGCATTTTGGTGACGGGCTGCGCCGCCCAAACCGATCCACAAAGTTTTGCCGAAATGTCGGAAGTAGACATGGTGATTGGCAATGCAGAGAAAATGAGCCCTGCGACATGGGCCGGAATGGCCCCTGATTTTGTCGGCCAAACCGAACCCGTTCAAGTGGATGACATCATGTCAGTCACACAAACGGCAGGACATCTAATAGATGGTTTTGGAACGCGGTCGAGAGCATATGTTCAGGTGCAAAACGGCTGCGATCACCGATGCACTTTTTGTATTATTCCTTTTGGACGCGGCAACTCGCGATCTGTGCCAGCGGGTGTGGTTGTTAGCCAGATCCAGCGTTTGGTAGACAAAGGCTATAACGAGGTTGTCCTGACCGGGGTCGATTTGACCAGCTGGGGCGCGGATCTGCCCGCTGCTCCCCGCCTTGGCGACCTTGTTCAGCGCATCCTAAAACTTGTGCCCGATCTGCCTAGATTGCGGATATCTTCTATAGATTCGATAGAAGTTGATCCCGCCCTGATGGATGCGATAGCGTTTCAACCGCGGCTTATGCCCCATCTGCATCTGAGCCTTCAACATGGCGATAATCTGATTCTCAAGCGGATGAAACGACGCCACTTACGGGATGACGCTATTGATTTTGTGCAGCAAGCCCAAGAACTGCGTCCCGATATGACATTTGGCGCCGATCTGATCGCAGGTTTCCCCACCGAGACAGATGCACATTTTGATAATCTCTTGGCACTGGTCGAAGATTGCAACCTGACCTGGTTGCATGTTTTCCCGTATTCACCGCGCCCCGGTACACCCGCGGCTAAAATGCCCCAGGTCGATGGTCGTATAATAAAACAACGTGCCGCACGCCTGCGCGACGTTGGCAAGGCCGCCGTGGAACGCCATCTGGCCGCTCAAATCAACATGTCGCATGCCGTTTTAATGGAGCGCCCAACCCTGGGTCGTACCCAACATTTTGCCGAAGTTATTTTTTCCGAGCCACAAACCGAAGGCCAAATCATCCCAACCCGGATCACAGGACACGAAAATGGTAAGCTTTTGGCGGAACGTGCCGCATAGGGCCGTGTTTGTTCAATAAACCTTGCGTGACGCCACCGTTGCGTCCATGAACATACCTATGACCAATGCTCCAATCCTTCGCGCGCTGAGCGTGCACTTGCTGACTGCTACGGGTGCCGTGTTTGCCCTTCTTGCCATTCTTGCCGCTGCTGATGAAAATTGGCCACGGATGTATCTATGGTTGCTTGTCGCTTTTGCTGTCGATGGCATCGACGGCCCGTTAGCACGGCATTATGACGTCCAAATCAATGCTCCGCGCTTTGATGGTCAACTGCTCGATCTGATTATTGACTACCTGACCTATGTCTTTATTCCAGCCTGCGCGCTGTATTGGTCAGGTCTATTGCCCGGATGGACCGGGTGGGGCGCAATCATTATCATCAGCTTTGCCTCAGCTATGTATTTTGCCGATACGCGGATGAAGACTGAGGACAAGTCTTTTCAGGGTTTTCCAGGATGCTGGAACATGGTGATCCTTGTCATATTTGCGATATCACCACCGCCAATGGTCACTTTGATCATCGTACTGGTCTTGGCAGTCGCAATGTTCTTACCCCTGCGGTTTGTACATCCGGTTAGGACAAAACGCTGGCGTAATATCACCTTGCCCGTTGCGCTGATTTGGACAGTGCTCGCAATTTGGGCCGCGTTGTTAGATTTAAACACACCGAACCTGCTTCAAATCGCTTTGCTCGCCACATCAATTTATTTGTTGGGCGCAGGGGCGGTGCAGCAGATTGTCCCATCACGCGCTACGGCTTAAGTTTGTAGCCAACTCGAAAAAGCCACCACGCCAAGACTGTGACTGCGGAAAAAACGATAGTTGAGACCCCGAGTGATAAAATCACCGAAGCATCAGATACGCCGATCATGCCGTAGCGGACCCCATCAATAAGATAAAAGAAGGGGTTAATTTGCGTAAAGCCTTGTAGAACCGGCGGTAACGCTGTGATGGAATAAAACGTACCGGATAAAAATGCCAAAGGCGTGACAATGAAATTTGTGATCGCAGCCATCTGATCCCATTTTTGGGCATAGATCGCCGCAAGAATACCCAACCCGGACATCACGCCAGCCCCCAAAAAAATAAATGCCAGTGCCAGTATTGGAAACTTTGGCCAAACACCAAGACCAAATGCAAGGGCCACGCTGATTGTAACAGCGACCAAAACACCCCGCGCGATACCCCCAGCCAAATACCCTGCTGTCAGCTCTGCGGCGCTAAGTGGCGGCATCAAGGTGTCCACAATGTTGCCCTGTACCTTGGCAGACATCAACGAAGACGTTGTGTTCGCGAAAGCATTTTGAATCACAGCCATCATCATTATTCCAGGCGCAATAAAGGTGGTGAAGGGCAATCCCATCACATCCCCCCGGCGAGATCCCACGGCAATTGTAAAAATTAATAGAAACAATCCCGATGTTACCAATGGCGCAAGAAGGGTTTGCATACAAACTGTCAGAAAACGCATGACCTCACGGCGGATTAGCGTATATAGCCCTAGCCAATTGACACGACCGAATCTCCGTTGCGCATGTGACTGTGACATGACGCTCTCCTTTGTTTGGGCGCTTGCCAGCTTGTAACTCTGGCTGCGAGGTTTAGTATAGGTGTCTGCTAGTTGTTTTTTGACATCTTTAAGGGTGTCACTGTGCGAAGGAAACCGCATGTCTTGGACCGATGAACGGGTTGATCTCCTCAAAAAAATGTGGGGAGAAGGCCAATCCGCCAGCCAGATTGCCAAGGAACTTGGTGGTGTGACCCGCAATGCCGTGATTGGGAAGGTGCACCGACTTGGCCTGTCGAATCGCGTGGCCGGTGCGGCACCTGCCTCTACGGCAACACCAAAATCAGAAACGAAAACGGTACCCAAACAACCGGCAGCTGCGTCAAAGCCGGAACCCAAAGCCAAACCTGCACCTGCTAAGCCAGAGGCAAATCCCGCGCCAGTGGCGGAGACCCGTCCTGTGCCATTGCCGCCCCGCAAACAAATCATACCTGCGGGCCAGCCCTTGCCACCGCAGCCATCTGCAAATGAAATAAGCCCCGAAGCTTTAGCAAAAGTCAGCGAGGTCGAAAAGCATGCCAAAAAGCTGACATTGATGGAATTGACAGAGCGGACCTGTAAATGGCCCGTTGGTGATCCCGCAACCGAGGATTTCTGGTTCTGTGGTTTGCCGGTACAACAGGGAAAACCCTATTGCGCGGCGCATGTGGGCGTGGCATTTCAACCGATGTCGTCGCGTCGGGACCGTCGGCGCTAGGCGCGTCGGTTCATCATGGCCATTAATCCGCCCGACCTGCGCCCCGACCTTGCACGGTCCAGCCTGATCCAAACAAATCGCGCAGGCCAGCCCACGATTGGGATGGTCAGCTTGGGGTGTCCAAAAGCGTTGGTTGATAGTGAACGTATCCTGACGCGGCTTCGGGCCGAGGGATATGGTGTCTCGCCCGATTACGGCGGGGCTGATGCTGTCATCGTAAACACATGTGGTTTTTTGGACAGTGCCAAGGCTGAAAGCCTTGATGCGATCGGAGAGGCCCTTTCAGAAAACGGCCGGGTTATCGTAACCGGTTGTCTGGGCGCAGACCCCGACTTTATCACAGGCGCACATCCCCGGGTGTTGGCAGTCACCGGCCCTCATCAATACGAACAGGTGTTGGATGCAGTGCATGCGGCTGTACCGCCTGACCCAGACCCTTTTGTGGATCTTCTACCTGCCACCGGTGTTTCATTAACTCCGCGCCATTACAGCTATCTGAAGATATCAGAAGGGTGCAACCACGCCTGCAAATTTTGCATCATTCCGGATATGCGCGGAAAGCTGGCCAGTCGTCCACAGCGCGCTGTGATGCGCGAAGCTGAAAAGCTGGTGGATAACGGAGTACGCGAGCTGTTAGTGATCAGCCAGGATACCTCCGCTTATGGCACGGATATTAAAGACCGCGATGCAAAGTTTCCAATTCTGGATTTGGCTCGAGATTTAGGCAGCCTCGGCGCTTGGGTACGGCTCCATTATGTCTACCCCTATCCGCATGTCCGCGACCTAGTGCCTTTGATGTCCGACGGTGGTATTTTGCCGTATTTGGATATCCCTTTTCAACATGCACATCCCGATACTTTGCGCCGGATGGCCCGCCCAGCAGCGGCGAGCCGAACCTTGGATGAAATCCGGGCTTGGCGTACGGCTTGCCCTGATATCACCCTTCGATCGACCTTTATTGTGGGCTATCCCGGCGAAACAGAAGCGGAGTTTAGTTATCTTTTGGATTGGCTGGATGAGGCGCAGCTAGACCGGGTCGGCTGTTTTCAATATGAAAATGTCGCAGGCGCACGGTCCAATGCGCTGCCAGATCATGTGCCAGACGATATCAAGCAGGATCGCTGGAACCGGTTTATGGAAAAATCACAAGCAATTTCAGAGGCAAAACTAAGCGCCAAGGTTGGACAACGCCTGAAGGTCATCGTTGATGAGGTCGACGATGAAGCTGCGACATGTCGCACCATATCAGATGCACCCGAAATCGACGGTAATCTTTTCATTGATCAAGAATTTTCAGATTTGGCACCGGGTGACATCGTGTCTGTCACCGTTGATGAGGCCAGTGAATATGATCTTTGGGGCAAAAGGCATCGTGAATGAATACGGATTTCACGCGGTCACGTACAGGGACCTAAAGGGCTCAATATGCGTTGTTCCAAGGCTTTGAGACTGGCCGAGTGGAGCCGGAGCTAATCAGCACTTAACGGCTCATTTAATAAACGCGACTGATTTTTCGCACTGCATCCGGGCGAGTTACGCGGCAGGTGACCTGCACATATGCGGACCTACGTTATCCATATCAATCACGGTTTCAAAGGGTGTATCCGGGCGATTGAACGGATGCGGCAGGATGCCTGCTGACATGGCCAGGGCCGCAAGCTCGGCCCGCGACCCAAGGCCCGTATTGGCAAGCAAGGCGTTCATTCGATGCCGCACTGCTGAAATCGAAATTCCAAGCTGTTCGGAAATGGCTTTGTCCTGCAAACCCAGTCCGATCAGCTCGATCAGCTCCAACTGCTTGGGGGTTATCTGATTTCGCTCTGTAAATTCTGCTGCGAATAGCTGTGAATACCGCACGTGGGCCATCCACGCGGCACAATTCAACGTCCAACCATGTGCCTTGATCAAAGTACGCATTTCGCGCCGCGACTGGCCTCCAGAAAAGGTAATAATCGCAGCTTGGGGCGGTGCACTTTGTCGCAATGGGATCGCAAAGCCTGCTTTAATTCCGTGTTCGGCTGCAACGCGCAGGACCTGAACCCGCTTGTCTGGCAGCTTATGATATTCATCCAAAAATTCTAATCCAACAGCAACTGGTGTGAGCTTGTGCATGGCATGGCTTCGAAAATAGGACCATTTGTGAACCTCTGGATCATCATTCATCGAATTCAGCCACGAACTGTCGTACGACGTGCGGATGAATAGCGTTTTTTTCCAGTTTTGAAGCGAACTTGCGACAATATAATCCACGAACGGCAGATTCAGCTCCTGCCCCAGGGCGACGATAATATCCCAAACATGGGACGAGTGCTCCGCCTCCTCTAGAGCCGTGGTGAAAGCTTGCATTAGGTCCGGGACGTATTGCTCAGCTTCCAGCAAGTTTCTGGTTGGTTTCTTCAGACGACGTCGCACAGTCCATCTCCGGTGTTTACACGGTTACAAATACAAGTATTCCCGATTTGATCCGAACGTGAATACCTGATTTTGTGGCAGGCGTGATTGCCAAGCCACAGTCAGACTTGAAACGGTATGGATATAACTGTCAAAGCACACTTGATCACGCACTTGAGAGATATCTTGAGCCTTGCACTGGAATTCGGACAGCGGCATATCAGGGCATGGCCAAATTATACTTTCACTACTCAACCATGAATGCGGGAAAATCGACCCTGCTCTTGCAGGCGTCGCACAACTACCACGAGCGCGGCATGCACACCTACCTAATGACTGCGTCGATCGACGATCGCGCAGGAAAAGGACGTATCGCGTCGAGGATAGGTATATCAGAAGAAGCCGAAGTATTTTCAAAAAAGACGGATCTTTTCAAACATCTACAAATCGTCTTGGCGACTGAAAAAATTGCCTGCGTTTTTGTGGATGAGGCGCAGTTTCTGACCTCGGACCAAGTTTGGCAATTGGCGCGGGTGGTCGATGATTTGGGCGTACCGATCATGTGCTATGGACTGCGTGTAGACTTTCGGGGGCAACTCTTTCCTGGATCATCTGCACTTTTGGCTTTGTCCGACGAAATGCGCGAAGCCCGTACGATTTGTCACTGCGGTCGGAAAGCAACTATGGTTATTCGCTGTGATTCAGACGGAAACGCATTGTTGGATGGTGAGCAGGTCCAGATTGGCGGAAACGAGACGTATGTTTCGCTATGCCGACGTCACTGGCGTGAGGCCGTCGAAGGCAAATCTGAGTGACCGCCTGACTGCCGTGCTGCGGCAAGAGCCTGCTGCAAAACCTCATGGTCCCCTATGTGATTGCACAATAATAGCACCAACCTCGCATTCAGTGCGTGGCTGTCCTCGGTTGATAGATCATTGTGATTTTCAAGAAGTTCCGCGTAAAAATCGTCCGGTTGACTTAGGTTTTGCGTGGTAATTAACTTAACCATCTCTGGCCTCCTGTGCTGTTGCCATAGCGAGCGCCCGCGAGATGGATTGCGCGTCATAGGTCGGCCAACGCCCGGCCACATGTTGATCTGGCCGGATCAGATACACCCCAGTTTGCGCGTCGCCAAGGTAGCGGACTGCGATGTCAGGGGCACTCTTTGATGTTACCGAGATCGAGTGTAACGGCTCATCAGATGCAATTTGAGTATTGATGCCAAGCAGCGAAAAACCCTTGGACAGACGATCAAGTACAAAGCCATCGCCTAAAGGGGCGTCTGGGCAGGGCGCACCGGGACGCGCGCGCATCGGGGCATCGGGCAGCGCGTCAGCCGTGTTGAGCTGCGACCCATCATAGACGCAGGGTACGGATAACCGTCCCGAATTCACCAACGGCCGCGCAAATGCGTGATCAGCAGACAAGGATAAAACAGCATTTCGAAAAAGCTTGCTAATATCCGATTTGGGAGTGATGAAATCTGTCGAACGCGTGCTGTTTAGTATGTTTTCATCCGCGCCATGCGCACGTTCGGTATGGTAGCTGTCCAGCAACCTTTCCGGTGCGGAGCCATCGAGAACCATTTTCAGTTTCCAGCATAAGTTGTCGACATCCTGAATTCCAGAGTTTGCACCGCGGGCGCCAAAGGGACTAACCTGATGGGCACTGTCGCCCGCAAAGATCACATTTTCGTGACGGAACTTGGCCATACGGCGGCATTGGAACGTGTAGATTGATGTCCAGACAAGCTCGTAGTCGATGTCGGGACCCAACATTGCATCGACACGTGCGCGCACATTTTTTGGGCATAATTCTTTTTCGCGATCAATTTCCCAGCCAAGTTGGAAATCGATTCTCCAGATATCGTCAGGTTGTTTGTGCAGCAGAGCGCTATCGCCAGATTTAAAGTGTGGCTCGAACCAGAACCAACGCTCGGTCGGAAAGGGCGCAGTCATACGCACATCAGCAATTAGAAAGTTGTCCTGAAAAACCCGACCTTCAAAGTCGAGACCCAGCATTGATCTAATGGGGGAGCCCGCGCCATCACAGGCAATGATCCAGTCCGCTTTTATCTGGTAGCCGCCATCGGGTGTACTGATATCCAAGAGGCTGTGATCCGCTTCAGTGGACATCGCATCGACCCGGTTTTTACCCCTGATCTGAATAGGGGCGCCTTTGGCCTGCTCGGTGCGAATGGCGTCATACAGGAATTTTTCAAAATACGGCTGTTGTAGGTTGATAAACGCGGGGAACCGGTGTCCGTCCTCAGGCAGGAGGTTGAACTCGTACAAAAGCCCTGCGTCATGAAAGACCTTTCCGATATTCCAGACAATGCCTTTGTCCAACATGGGTTTGGCGGCCTCCATACGCTGACAAATTTCAAGCGTTCGCTTGGCAAAACAAATGGCACGGCTACCAGCACCCACCCCCTCGTGATCATCCAGAACCACGACGGGCACCCCCATACGTCCCAGATCTAATGCCGCAGCAAGACCAACCGGACCACCGCCCACAATCACAACTGGATGACGGACCGGGCTGGCGCTGTCCTGGTCCGAGGATCGCGCATAAGGGTAGAGCGTAAAGGCCAGATCATAGCGGTCACGTAATGAAGCATTCATGGCGGGCTCCTCAGCTTTGCAACGCCTCCCACATCTCTAAATCGCGCTGCGCGGTCCAGATGCGTGGCGTATCAATCCCGCGCGCCTCGTCAAAAGCACGCGCAACGTTGAAGGGCAGGCAATGTTCATAGATAGCAAAATCTGAAAACTTCGCGTCACATTCTGCACGGACCGCATCCCATGCGTCCCGCAAGCTGCCACCGCGCGCTGCAACGCGCGCTGCTGGGCGATAGGTCGACGCCACAAAATCGCGTGTGCTGGCGATGGCTTTGCCCACCATCTCTTTACCGACAAGCGCATCCCCGCGACCCGGTGCAATGGCATCCACATCAAATGACTGGATCGCATCAAGTGTGTTGCCCCAATCACCAAAATGCCCATCACCACAATAGCAGGCCGAATGATATTCGACGATATCGCCAGTGAACATTACATTTTGATCTGGGACATAAATCACGGCATCACCAGCCGTATGGGCCCTGCCCAAATGCATAAGATCAACCCGGCGATCCCCCAGATAGACAGTCATGCGGTCGTTAAATGTCGTTGTCGGCCATGTAAGGCCCGGGATGCTCTCATGGCCTTCAAACAGACGGGGAAACCGCTGGAATTCGCTGTCCCAGTCCTCTTGTCCGCGTTCAGCGACCATCGCACGGGCTTTGTCCGACATAAGGATCTGATCTGCACCATAGGCCGACGCCCCCAGTACGCGAACGGCATGATAATGGGTCAGCACCAGATGGCTGATGGGCTTGTCCGTTACCGACCGCACACAATCGATCACCTTCTGCGCCAATCGTGGGGTGGCTTGCGCTTCGACAATCATCACGCTTTCGTCGCCAATAATGACCCCAGAATTTGGATCGCCTTCCGCGGTAAAGGCATAAAGACCATCCCCGACCTCGGTGAAGCTGATATTTTTTTCTGCGGTATCGCTTTGCGATGCAAATGCCTTGGCCATAGTTTTACACTTCCACAAGTTTCAGGATGTTAGGTAGATCGTCAGACATGGGTCGCTTTTATCATGGGCTGGATATACGCCAAGACGCCAGAGGTTATCACGGGGATACAGACGCTAGAAGATGCGCCAAAACGCAAGCTGGGAAGGTCGAGAGCGTTGCTCGCCTTTGATACGCAGTCCGGATTGAGACCTTCCGTTATCATCATTTTGATCTCTCATATGGATTTTCAAGCGCTGGCGTAACGACACCACTACAGTCGGCAAAACCCACACGATATCCATCGCCCTGCGCATAACCCGAAAGCGTTAGCCGATCCCCGTCTTCAAGAAAGCTGCGCTTAGTGCCATCCGGCAGCGTCAGAGGCTCTTTGCCACCCCAGCTCAGCTCAAGCAGACTGCCACGTTGATCTTTGTGCGGCCCAGAAATCGTTCCCGATCCCAACAGATCACCAGCCGTCATCGGGCACCCAGAGGTTGAATGATGCGCCAGTTGCTGTGCCGAGCTATAATACATCTCTTTGTAATTCGTGCGGGTAATCGTCATTTCCTGCCCGCCTGATGGAGCCAAGGTCACCTCGAGGTCAATGTCATACAGCATGGGCCCTGTGTCCTGCAGATGCGACAGCAGGGGCTGTTCCCGAGGCGGTGTATTGCAGCGGAATGGCTCAAGTGCAGCCTGTGTTACAATCCAGGCACTGATGGATGTTGCCGTCGCCTTTGCCTGAAATGGACCAAGCGGTTGGTATTCCCAAGCCTGTATATCCCGTGCAGACCAGTCGTTCAGCAAAACATATCCGAATATCATCTGGTCAGCCTCATCAACTGACACTGGACCATCACTGGGGCTGCCCACGACGGCGCCGATCTCAAGCTCCATGTCGAAACGTGCACATGGGGCAAACCGAGGGGCGTCGTCGTCTGGCCCCTTAAGCTGCCCCCATGGTCGCCGTATATCTGTTCCAGAAACAACGATTGACGATGCACGACCATTGTATCCAATTGGCATATGCAACCAGTTCGGTGGCAGCGCATTTTCAGCCCCGCGGAACATTGTCCCGACGTTGGTCGCATGATGCCGACCTGCGTAGAAATCAGTATATTCTGCAACGAGGAAAGGCATGTGCATTTCCGCATCACTCTGCGTCACAAGCATGGTTTCGGCAGCGCTTTGGTCAGGGCTGCCTTGGGCCAGAACCTCAATCAGGCGCGCGCGAAGCAAGGCCCATTTTTCAGGGCCCAATTCCATGACTTCGTTCCAAAATGGCACATCAAAAACGGCATCTTCATGCAGGACCACCAGACCCGCGGCCTCGGCCGCGGCCAGATCAAGGATCATGTCCCCGATAGCAACCCCGCAGCGGGGCTCTTGCTGGGTGGTGCTAAAGACACCATAGGGTAGATTGTTGAGCGGAAACGGATGGTCGGCGGCATTGGCGCTGGCGACCCAAGAAGGCATCAAAGGCATCGGTATGTCCTGTGTTTAGACGGTGGCATCAGGTTGCGCGTCCGGCATGGCTTTGGCAATGGCTTCGATCTCTTGAGCGGCGGCATCAATGTCAGCCAAACGTGCAAAGGGTGTCAGATCTACCCCCCAACGACGCCCATTATAGAGCTGTGCCACCAGACATAGATCAGCAAGGCCGGGTGTTTCACCAAATGCAAAACGCGTATCGAGCCGGATCATCGTTTGAAACGCATCAAAACCCTCTGACATCCAGTGCCGCATCCATACAATGACATCGTCTTGGCTATGTCCGATTGATTTCAGATATTGTCCCACGCGAAGATTGTTGACGGGATGTACATCCAAGGCCAGCACATGCGCTGCGGCTTCGACCTGTGCGCGCTCGACGGGGTCATTCGGCAGCAAGGGCGGATCAGGTTCAAGCTCATCCAGATACCGCAAGATCGCCATAGACTGGGTCAATATGCGTCCGTCTTTCAATACCAACGATGGAACGCCTTTGTTGGGGTTTATCGAGCTGTACTCTGGTAGGAGATGGTCGCCCTGGATCAGGTTTATTGACCTTATCTGATAGGCCAGCCCCTTGAGGTTCAGCGCGGCCCGCACCCGCACTGATGTGGTCGATCGCCAATAGGAATACAGCGTAAGCGTCATAAACTTGCCAATCTAAGCATCCTTGGATCCTTTCCTGCGCGCCAATTTTGATTGCCGACTGTTTGCCCTAATCAAAGCAGCCTATTTTTTCCCCGGTGTACCGTCGAATTTCTTTTCAATATCAGCCCAACAATCGATGTAATCATCCTGCAAGGGGGCTTCATGTGCAGCAAAGCGGGTCAAATGCTGCGGAAACCGTGTCTCAAACATAAACGACATTGTCTGATCAAGCTTTTGGGGGTGTAGATCAGCATTCGACGCCCCCTCAAAAGCATTTCGGTCCGGTCCATGTGGTAACATCATGTTATGCAGGCTCATTCCACCCGGAACAAATCCTTTCGGCTTGGCATCGTATTGTCCATAAATATTACCCATCAATTCAGACATGATATTTTTATGGTACCATGGCGGGCGAAACGTGTCCTCCATCACCATCCAACGTTCACGGAACAATACAAAATCTATGTTTGCTGTTCCCGCCACGCCGGACGGCGCCGTGAGGACAGTAAAAATCGACGGATCAGGATGGTCGAACAGGACCGATCCTATTGGGCAATAATTGCGCAGATCATATTTGTATGGCGCGTAATTGCCATGCCACGCCACCACATCCAGCGGGCTATGCCCGATCCGGGTCTCATGAAACTGACCACACCATTTTACAGTGACACACGACGGGACCTCGCGGTCCTCGAACTTTGCAACCGGAGTTTTGAAATCCCGCCGATTGGCCATGCAATTCGCACCAATGGGTCCCCGGGCAGGTAATTCGAATTTTTGACCATAGTTTTCGCAGATAAATCCGCGGCATGGCCCATCCAGCACTTCAACCCGATACAAAAGACCTCGTGGCAGAACTGCGATTTCCTTGGGTTCCAGATCAATGACCCCCAATTCCGTACAGAACCGCAAACGTCCCTCTTGGGGGACAATAAGCATTTCGCTGTCAGCACTGTAAAAATAGGCATCTTCCATACTTTTGTTGACCAAATAAATATGGGAGGCCATGCCGACTTGTGTGTTTACATCACCAGCCGTGGTCATTGTGCGCATACCGGTCAACCACGTAAGGTCTGTGCCGTGATGCGGCACAGGATCCCACCGATACTGACCCAAACTGGTGACATCCGCGACGACATTGGGGGCAGATTGCCAATACGGCAGATCAATCCGCGTGTATCGGTGCGAATGTTTGACCGATGGGCGAATACGATAGCACCACGTGCGCTCATTTTGATGGCTGGGCGCGGTAAACGCTGTTCCGCTTAACTGTTCACCATAGAGCCCGTAATTACACTTTTGCGGGCTGTTCATACCTTGCGGCAATGCACCGGGCAGAGCTTCGGTTTCAAAATCATTACCGAAACCAGGCATGTAGCCGGTGGTGGTGCTGGCGGTCGCGTCAGCGCCCTGCAAGCTACTGGGATGGCTGGGACGGTTCATTGTATTCTCCCGACGTTTATCACATTCGGATAATGGTTGATTTTGTAACTAACAACTGCAAATTTATGGGTATGTGCAACGATGATTTCGACCTTGAAGACTTCCTACCGTATCTATTGAACCAAGCAGCAGAAGCGGCAAGCCGATCGTTCCAGAGCCTTTACAAAGAGCGATACGGCCTGTTGAGAACGGAATGGCGGGTGCTGTTCCATCTGGGAATGTACGGAGAACTCACAGCACGCGCGATATCAACCCGTGCCTCTATTCACAAAACCAAGATTTCCCGCGCCGTCGCCTCGTTAGAGACGCGGCGCTATTTGCGGCGGACCACGAACCCGAAGGACCGCCGTGAAGCCGTCTTGACACTGACCCCTGCCGGTACGGCGGTGTATCAGGATTTGCGTCAGGTCGCGCAGGGGTACGATGCAGCATTGGTTGCTGGTTGGTCTAAGCAGACCACACAGGACCTTCGCAAGATGTTGCGTGATCTTGCTAGACGACGCGGGCAAACCGATTAGACCGACCTAACACCCGGCTTCTGCACCCTCTGCAAAACTGAGTTTAAGAAAATCGAGAAAGGCGCTCACCTTGGACTGAATGATTCGACTGGGATGGTACACAGCATGAATCGACAATGTTTCCACTGG
>JAQXDR010000030.1 GCA_029251265.1 Pseudoprimorskyibacter sp.
CCTAAAGCATTTCGGCGATTACATCCGCGACCTCACGCGGATGCGACAATGGCACCATATGCCCCGCCCCCGCGATGACGCGTTCTTGGGCATTTGGCAACCGACCCAGCAAGGTCGCATGAATGCCAGCGACAACCGATTGCGTATGTTCTCCACGGATAAGCCGTGTTGGTGCTACGACAGATTCCAACAATCCCGGAGCTAACATTCCAGCCCGATCAGCCCAAAGCGTGGGTTCGGACGCGACAACAAAAGGCATTCCCTTTTGCAAGGTCTCTTGCACCCCTTCCGAGAAATGATCCCACGGCGTGCCATCCCCCCAGATCTCGTGAAAAAGCCGCGCAGACAGCGCCGGATCTTTTGGCAAGGCCGCTGATATTTCACGCTCGCGCGCGCGGTGTCGGCGCAGTTCTGGGCCATCTGGCAGAGCTGCAAAAAAAACTGGCTCGATCAATGTGAGCGATTTTACTAGATCCGGCGCGTTCAAAGCCAGACGCAACGCAAGTGTCGCTCCAAAACTATGCCCAATCAAATGCTGACGCCGTTGATGCAATTGCGCGACGGCTGCGGTGGCGACATCATGCACATCCTGACCTTTTGGAAAATCAGGGCTGCGCCCATGGCCAGGCAAATCCGGAGCAACAAGAGTTAGCCGATCCTGTAACGCCGCTGCAACGCCGCGCCACATGACACCGCGCCCTTGACCGCAATGCAAAGCCAAAGCCGGTATCGGGCCTGTCCCGAACACGCGGGACGCACATGCCAAAGTGCTCATTTTGAAGACAGCACATAATCCAGCATTTCAAGACGGTCCTGTCCCCAGAACCGTTGGTCATCTTCGGTGATATAGAACGGCGATCCAAAAGCCCCTGCCGCCACAGCGTCGTCTAGGTTAGCAGAATATTCCTCTGCGCCTAACAGCAGGCCACTATTGGCAAGGTTTGGATCAAATCCCGCCTGTTCAAGACAGTCACGTACCACATCATCTTGGGCGATATCACGCTCTTCAGCCCAACATGCGCGCAGATAACCACGCGCTAATGCACCGACATCGCCACCACCTGCACGTTGTGCCGCAATCAGCGCATAAGAGGACGGGGCCGCATTCGTAGGCCAATGTGCAGGGTGTAGATTGAAAGGCATGGCACGTATCGCGGCATAGCGATGCAATTCTTGGATCCGGTATTCCTGACGTGCCGGATGTCTATCCTTAGGCGCTGTCCCCCCTGTTCGCGCAAACAGCGTTACGACGTCCAATGGCTTATAGACAATGTTCGCTCCATGCTTGGCGGCAATATCTTCTAGGCGCGACCCAGCGAGGTATGCATATGGCGAGATGGTTGAAAAATAATATGTGATTTGAGCCATTCGTCTATTCCCTATCAGTCTTTCTGATGTCGCAGCATGATGTTCGACGCTTTCGGGTACGGTAGGGCCATGCTATGCGGTGTCAACGTCACGAATCCTTTACCGACCAGCCGGAGCCAGCCAAACAATGCCAACTGTCATCGAGCCAAAGTTGATTTCGGGCAACGCAAATCGTCCTTTAGCCAAAGCAATCGCACGCAGAATGTCTATCTACCGTGGATCACCGCTTGATCTGGTGGATGCGCGCGTTGAACGTTTCAATGACTCTGAAATTTTTGTTGAAGTGTTCGAAAATGTTCGGGGCGAGGATATGTTTATCCTTCAATCCACGTCAAACCCTGCCAACGACAACCTCATGGAATTGTTGATAATGGCTGATGCGCTACGACGGTCTTCGGCGTCACGGATTACAGCCGTCATACCTTATTTTGGATATGCGCGTCAGGATCGTCGCTCTCGCGCCCGTACACCGATCAGCTCCAAACTGGTTGCGAACATGATGGTCACAGCCGGGATCGAGCGCGTCCTGACCATGGATTTGCACGCAGCTCAGATACAGGGTTTCTTTGATATTCCTGTGGACAACCTGTACGCATCACCAATCTTTGCACTGGATATCCAGTCCCAGTTTGCAGGCAAGTTTGAGGATATTATGGTCGTGTCGCCTGATATCGGGGGTGTGGCACGCGCACGGGAGCTAGCGCGTCGGATCGACGCCCCGTTGTCAATCGTGGACAAGCGCCGCGAAAGACCGGGCGAGGTGGCTGAAATGACAATCATTGGGTCAGTCAAAGACAAGGTTTGCATCATCGTTGACGATATGTGTGACACTGCTGGCACGCTCTGCAAGGCCGCGCAGCTGTTGATGGATGATGGCGCTGCCGAAGTGCACGCTTATGTCACCCATGGTGTATTTTCCAAACCGGCAATTGAACGTATTACAACATCAGTACTGACCTCGATGGTAATAACAGACACGATTCAGCCAACGGCCTCAACGTTCGAGGCAGCCAACATTCGCATACTACCGACCGCGCCGATGTTCAGCCAAGCTATTTTGAATATCTGGAATGGCACCTCGGTTAGTTCGCTTTTTGGAACAGATGCACTCGGTCCAATCTATGAAGGCATCCTGTAACACCAGCCCAGATCAGTTACAGATGATCCCCAGAGCACCTATTACCGCTACAATGCTTTGGCTGACACTATAGTGGCCCGAAGGGCCACGGTAGTGTTGTTAAGATTAGTGATGATGGATCTGTTTACCGTGTCCGGATGCCTTGCTCGTACAGGGGCAAATCCCAAGGGGCCGTTGGATCCAACTCACAGCCCTATAAGAATAACGTGACCGAGTTTGTTTGCCAAAACCAAACGTCATGAGCTGCCAAAAAATAAAAGACCCCGCGCGCGGCAGGGTCTTTCCAGTGATCAGGCCACGTAGCTCTTGGAACAAAGATACCTCGCCTTTGTGTAAGGCGATATAATTATCTGGTCTGCAAACCAGCTGCTGCTGCAAGAGCATTCAGATCCGACAAAAGTTTTGCCGCCTCATCAACAGCGCCTGCGATATCAGATGTCTTGGCAGTACCGGCCACCTCGACAGCCTCGGCATGAAGGCGATCAAACGTCACCTGATCGAGATCCGCTTTGGACATGGCGCTTTCTGCCAGAATTGTCAGTCCATCACCGATTTCAGCAAATCCACCAGTTACGACGTAATCATCCGTGCCTTTCTGCGTCATTACAGACAAGATCCCCGGACGCAGCGTGGTGATCAGAGGCGCGTGGTTTGGCATGGCGGTCATATCACCATCGGCCCCCGGAATCTGGACCGAGGTCACACTAGTCGACACCAAGCTGCGCTCGGGACTGACCAGATCGAATTGCATGGTCTCTGCCATTTCAGTCTCCTTTCAAGCGTGGGGGACAATGCCCCCACAACAGGCGATGATTAAGCAGCGTCAGCGGCCAAACGTTCTGCCTTGGCTTTCACATCCTCGATGCCGCCAACCATGTAGAAGGCTGCTTCGGGCAGGTGATCATATTCGCCGGCAACAACTGCTTTGAATGATGAGATGGTATCTTCGAGTGGCACCTGCACACCGTCAGAGCCTGTAAACACCTTCGCAACATCAAATGGCTGGGACAAGAAGCGCTGGATCTTACGGGCACGAGCAACAGCCAGCTTGTCTTCTTCGCTCAGTTCATCAATGCCAAGGATGGCGATAATGTCCTGAAGCGATTTATAGCGCTGCAGAATACCCTGCACATCACGTGCGACGAGGTAGTGTTCTTCACCGATGACCAACGGATCCATCAAGCGCGAGGTCGAATCGAGCGGATCCACCGCTGGATAAATACCAAGCTCCGAAATCGCGCGGTTCAGAACCGTGGTTGCGTCAAGGTGCGCAAACGTTGTCGCCGGGGCCGGGTCTGTAAGGTCGTCCGCAGGGACATATACCGCCTGGATCGACGTGATCGAACCGTTCTTGGTCGATGTAATGCGTTCCTGCATGGCGCCCATATCAGTGGCCAAGGTTGGCTGGTAACCCACCGCAGAAGGAATCCGGCCTAACAAGGCAGACATCTCAGATCCGGCCTGAGTAAAGCGGAAGATGTTGTCCACGAAAAACAAAACATCGGTACCAGTCGCATCGCGAAACTGCTCAGCAAGGGTCAAGCCGGTCAACGCCACACGTGCACGCGCACCGGGAGGTTCGTTCATCTGGCCAAAGACCAATGCAATTTTAGAGTCAGGCAGATTTTCCGGGGTCAGAACGCCCGACTCAATCATCTCGTGGTAAAGGTCGTTACCCTCGCGGGTCCGTTCACCCACTCCGGCGAAAACCGAAAGACCAGAGTGCACCTTCGCGATGTTGTTGATCAGTTCCTGAATGAGAACCGTTTTTCCCACACCAGCACCACCAAACAAACCGATCTTACCACCCTTGGCGTAGGGAGCCAGCAGGTCGATGACCTTGATCCCTGTCACAAGGATTTCTGCTTCAGTTGCTTGATCGGAAAAATCAGGAGCGGGCTGGTGAATTGCACGATGTTCTTCAGCCTCAACCGGACCCTTTTCGTCAACCGGATCACCAGTCACGTTCAGGATGCGGCCAAGCGTGGCTGTCCCGACAGGAACCATGATCGGATTGCCCGTATCGGTCACGGATGCGCCACGAACCAAACCTTCGGTGGCGTCCATCGCGATGGTGCGAACCGTGTTTTCGCCCAAGTGCTGCGCTACTTCAAGAACAAGGGTCTTACCATTGTTGTCAGTCGTCAGAGAGTTCAGGATCTCCGGCAGGTGATCGTCGAACTGCACGTCGACAACGGCGCCAATGACCTGTGTCACCCTACCAATTGCGTTTGCCATTTATCGTCTCCGTTCTCTTAGAGCGCCTCAGCGCCCGAGATAATTTCAATAAGTTCACTCGTGATGACGGCCTGACGCGAGCGGTTGTACTCGATTGTCAGCTTGTCGATCATTTCGCCAGCGTTGCGGGTTGCGTTGTCCATTGCGGACATCCGGGCACCTTGCTCCGACGCGCCATTTTCCAGCAAAGCTGCAAAAATCTGTGTCGCAACACCGCGGGGTAGCAAGTCTGCCAAAATGGCTTCTTCACTCGGTTCGTAGTCGTACAGAGTGCTTTCGCCCTCGGACGCCCCATCGAACGTAGCCGGAATAATCTGCTGTGCCGTTGGGATCTGACTGATCACCGACTGGAACTTGGAGTAGAAGATGGTTGCGACGTCAAAATCACCCGCATCAAACCGCGCCAGAACATCCCGCGCAATGCCTTGGGCGTCAGCATAGCCGATCCTCTTGACATCGCTTAGATCGACGTGACCGATGAACATATCGCCAAAGTCACGTTTCAAAGATTCCCGACCCTTTTTGCCGACGGTCATTATTTTGACCGTCTTCCCCTTGGCCGCCAGACTTTCGGCATGCGTTCGGGCCAGTTTGGCAATAGAGCTGTTAAAACCACCGCAAAGACCGCGCTCTGACGTCATGACAATGAGCAGCTGGACGTCAGCTTTGCCTGTACCTGACAGCAACCGAGGCGCACTGTCGCTCGCGCCGACTGAGGCCGAAAGCGCCCCCAATACAGCGTTAAACCGGTCAGCGTAAGGCCGCGCCGCCACTGCCGCGTCTTGCGCCCGCCGCAGTTTTGCGGCGGCCACCATCTGCATGGCTTTGGTGATCTTGCGGGTCGACTTGACAGACGCGATCCGGTTTTTAAGGTCCTTTAGATTCGGCATTGCCCGGACCCCTTATGCGAAGACGCCAGAGAATTCGTCCAATGCTGCCTTGATTTTGTCAGCCGCGGGACCTTTGACCTTTGGATCATCATCCGTGATCCACTGCAAGAGCTCGGCTTTCTTGCTCCGCAAAAACCCTAGCAGTTCGGTTTCATACCGGCCAACGTCTCCTACGGGAAGCGCATCAAGGTACCCATTGGTCCCAGCGTAGATGATAACAACAATCTCTGCGTTGGTCAGCGGGGAATACTGAGGTTGCTTCATCAGCTCTGTAAGGCGCGCACCACGGCCCAGCAACTTTTGCGTCGCAGCATCTAGGTCTGAGCCGAACTGAGCAAAGGCAGCCATTTCGCGGTACTGAGCCAATTCCAGTTTCACCGGTCCAGCGACAGATTTCATCGAGTTGGTTTGCGCAGAGGAGCCAACACGCGATACCGAAAGACCTGTGTTCACAGCGGGACGAATACCCTGATAGAACAGTTCTGTTTCCAAAAAGATCTGACCGTCTGTGATAGAGATCACATTTGTCGGAATAAAGGCCGACACGTCGCCGCCTTGGGTTTCGATGATTGGCAGAGCGGTCAGTGATCCATTGCCATGATCATCACCCAACTTGGCCGAGCGTTCCAGCAACCGGCTGTGGAGGTAGAAAACGTCACCCGGGTAGGCTTCACGACCGGGAGGACGACGCAGCAGAAGCGACATCTGGCGGTAGGACACGGCCTGTTTGGACAGATCATCATAAACGATCAATGCGTGCTTGCCGTTGTCACGGAAGTATTCGGCCATCGACGTCGCGGCATATGGTGCAAGGAACTGCATGGGTGCAGGATCCGACGCTGTGGCCGCCACAACGATCGAATAGTCAATCGCACCGGTTTCCTCGAGCTTTTTGACGAGCTGTGCAACTGTCGAACGCTTTTGACCAACCGCCACGTAAACACAGTACAGCTTTTTGCTTTCGTCATCGCCAGCCGCATCATTATAAGATTTCTGGTTCAGAATAGCGTCCAACGCCACGGCTGTTTTACCAGTCTGACGGTCACCGATGATCAACTCTCGCTGGCCACGACCGATCGGAATCATCGCGTCAACGGATTTTAGACCTGTGGCCATAGGCTCATGCACGGATTTCCGAGGGATAATGCCGGGTGCCTTGACGTCTGCGATAGAACGTTCAGCCGATTCAATAGGGCCTTTACCGTCTAGTGGATTTCCCAATCCATCGACGACACGACCGAGCAAACCCGGACCTACAGGAACGTCAACAATGGACTTCGTGCGTTTAACCGTGTCGCCTTCTTTGATTTCGCGGTCGGATCCAAAGATCACAACACCGACGTTGTCGCTTTCTAGGTTGAGCGCCATACCCATGATGCCGCCAGGAAACTCGACCATTTCACCAGCTTGGATATTGTCCAGGCCATACACCCGGGCAATCCCGTCACCAACGGACAGCACGCGGCCCACTTCAGCAACTTCGACTTCCTGACCGAAGTTCTTGATCTGCTCCTTCAGGATCGCAGATATTTCGGCTGCTTGGATACCCATTTATCCGACCTCTTTCATTGCATTCTGGAGAGAGTTAAGTTTGGCACGAATAGATGTATCGATCATCTTCGAGCCAACCTTTACAACAAGACCACCGATGAGGTTCTCATCGATGGCCGCTTTTATTTTTACGTCTTTGCCAATTTGGGCCTTCAGTGTGTCACAAAGCGCACTGGTTTGTTTCTTGGTCAGCGCTTTTGCTGAAACAACTTCAGCGGTGACCTCGCCTTTAGCGTCGGCAATCATGCCGCGAAGCTGCGTCAACATGTAAGGCACGACGAACAATCTTCGCTTTTGCGCCATCAGGGCCAAAACGTTCCGAACAGTGTCGCTGAGACCGATTTTGTCTGCAACCGCTGTGATAGCGTTTTGCTGATCCTCACGCCCGATCATCGGGCTGACCAGTAAATCACGTAAATCGGCACTGATCTCCAGTGCATCTGCAAGGTCATCAATATTGGTTTCCAAACCGACCAAAGCATCAGCCTCTTTGGCAATATCAAATACAGCCGTGGCGTAGCGTTCGGCGATGCCGGAGGAAATCGAAGCAGGTTCTGACACGTCCACCCTTCCGCAGTTATTGGCCATGGCACATATCCAGTCGGATCTGTGAATGGCGCAGCTCACACCTTGATTCACCCCAAGGCGTTAAAATCAGCGCGGATGTAACAGGTCATTCCCAACCTAGCAACTACGGTATTAGTTTTCGGGATTTATAAATATCTCTTATTTTCAGAACCTTGTACAACATGCGACTTTAAGTGCGACCTTTTTGATACAAGAAACGCACGATTGAGGCTGTTTTTTTGCGATTCCATCGAGACTTTGGCAATTGTTAAGCCGCACCGCGACGCTTCAATTTAGATAAAAAAACGCGCTGCCACACTCTGCCGCGTTATTCACGGTTTTGACATTGCACCTTTCTCGGCAGAACAGGTTTGGCTGCAGGTTTGGGAACAAGAACATTCAAGGGGCGGCGCATTCTTTCCAAAACGGGTGTTCCGTTGGAGGCTTGAACACGTTTTGAAACCTCTACCAATACCACACCACCAGCAATCATCGCCGACACCGAGGCGCCCATCTGTTCCCAAATCATTGCGGTCTGCATCCAAAATCGTCGCGATGAGGGCGGCCCGTAAAGCGCAGCACTATGATGTTCAATCATGAATTGATGGCTGGTCAACTGTGATTGTAGCTGACCCAGACTGTAAGGGCGCCCATAGCCAAACGGTGTAAGGTCACTGCGTGCCCAAAGGCCGGAACGATTCGGTACAATAAAAAGCGCTCTGCCCCCCGGGCCAAGGACACGCCAGCACTCGTCAAGCAATGCGGACGGCTGTTCGCTGCTTTCCAGCCCGTGCATAACGATCAATCGATCTATATGTCCGGTGTCGATTGGCCACATCGTTTCTTCGCAAAGAACCGAGGCATTCGGCAATCCCTGCGGCCAAGCCATTACGCCCTGAGGCGCAGGCATCAGACCGATCACACGCCGCGATTTTTCCAGATAGGGGCGAAGCAACGGAACAGCAAAGCCGAAACCTGCTACTGTTTGTCCGTCGGTTGTCGGCCAAAAGGCTTGAACTTGCTGGCGCAACACGCGCTGCGTCGCACGCCCCAAGGCGCTGCGATAATAAAAATCTCGCAAGTGATGTACGCTCAAATGCATTGCGGCCCCGTTTCGCTTCGGCCATCTTAGTACTATATAGACAGGTCGGTAGATAAAGGAATGACAATGCCACTAGAAATTCTAACTGTACCGTGCCTTAGCGATAATTATGCCTATCTGATCCGCGGTGACGATGGTGTGTGTTTGGTGGATGCTCCGGAAGCCGGGCCAATAGTGGACGCCTTGAATGCGAAAGGGTGGTCTTTGGATGTTGTTATGCTCACTCATCATCACTGGGACCATGTGGACGCAACCGAAGATCTACGCAGAAGATATGGCTGTAAAGTGACCGGCCCAAAGGCCGAAAAAGACAAGCTGCCCCCACTGGATTGGTCTGTGTCCGAGGGCAGCAATGGCGGTAATGGCGATGCCTACACAGAAATATTAGACGTGCCCGGTCACACGCTAGGTCACATCGCATTCCACTTCCCACGCGCAAAGGCCCTCTTTTCAGCAGACAGTCTCATGGCACTGGGCTGTGGACGCCTGTTTGAAGGCACACCAGAGATGATGCACAAAAGTCTGCAAAAGATGGCTGCACTACCCCCCGAAACGATGATTTATTCGGGTCACGAATACACTCTTGGCAATGCTCGCTTTGCCGTGACGATCGAACCAGACAACCAAGCCCTCCAAGCACGGGTGGCAAAAATAACCGCCGCACGCGAAGCGGGTCAGCCCACAGTTCCCGTCACATTAGCAGAAGAACTTGCCACCAATCCTTTTCTGCGGTGTCATATACCAGCGGTACAAGCCGCCGTTGGTCTTGAGGGTGCAAGTTCAGAGCAAGTTTTTGCCGAAGTACGCGCGCGAAAAGACTCTTTTTAAATCAAAAGCTTAAATGAAATCTGGTCCCAAACGGTGGTATACCAACCATGAGAAAGTGTCTCAGGTACGCAAAAAATACTTGAAGACACCAAGGGATCGACCAAACTTTATCATAGTGAAGCGCACTTTGTGCCTCATAATTACAAGGAGCGACAACCGTGCCATCATTTTCGAACACGCTCGAACAGGCCATACATGCAGCCTTGGCATTGGCCAACTCGCGGTCGCACGAATTCGCGACATTGGAACATTTGTTATTGGCACTTATCGATGAACCCGACGCATCGCGGGTTTTGAAGGCGTGTTCAGTCAACACCGAAGACCTGCGTGAAGCACTCGTTGGCTACATAGATGATGACCTTTCCAATCTTGTGACCGACGTTGACGGATCAGAAGCAGTTCCAACGGCAGCTTTCCAACGCGTGATACAGCGTGCCGCGATCCATGTACAAAGCTCTGGCCGTACCGAAGTAACTGGCGCAAATGTTTTGGTTGCCATTTTTGCTGAACGAGAATCGAACGCGGCGTATTTTTTGCAGGAACAAGAAATGACCCGCTATGATGCGGTCAATTTTATCGCCCATGGCGTTGCCAAGAACCCGGCCTACGGGGAAAACCGCACCGTTGCAGGCACATCAGAGACAGAAGATGACACCGCGCAACCCGCCAGCGAAGGCGATCAAAAAGAAAGTGCCTTGAGCAAGTATTGCGTGGATCTCAACAGCAAATCTCGCGAAGGTGACATCGACCCGCTGATCGGACGCTTCAGTGAGGTGGAGCGTTGTATTCAGGTTCTATGCCGTCGCCGCAAAAATAACCCTTTGCTCGTCGGAGACCCTGGCGTCGGTAAAACCGCAATTGCTGAGGGCCTCGCCAGAAAAATCGTTGCGGGAGACATCCCAGAAGTTCTATCGGAGACCACGATATATTCTCTGGATTTGGGGGCGCTGCTTGCCGGAACACGATATAGGGGTGACTTTGAAGAACGGTTGAAAGCTGTAGTCACAGAGCTTGAAGAACATCCCGACGCGGTCCTGTTTATCGACGAAATCCATACCGTTATCGGTGCAGGGGCCACCTCGGGCGGCGCAATGGATGCATCCAACCTGCTTAAGCCTGCCCTTCAAGGTGGGAAGTTGCGCACAATGGGATCCACAACGTACAAGGAATTCCGCCAGCATTTTGAAAAAGACCGTGCGCTCAGCCGTCGGTTCCAGAAAATCGATGTAAATGAGCCATCCGTCGGAGATACAATCAAAATCTTGAAAGGGCTCAAACCCTACTTCGAGGACCATCACCGGGTCAAATATACCGCAGATGCCATAAAAACGGCTGTGGAGCTGTCTGCGCGTTATATCAACGACCGTAAATTGCCAGACAAGGCAATTGATGTGATTGACGAAGCAGGAGCCGCCCAACATCTGGTGGCAGAATCGAAGCGGCGAAAAACCATTGGATCGAAGGAGATAGAGGATGTCGTGGCCAAAATCGCCCGCATTCCGCCAAAGAACGTATCCAAGAACGACGCCGAAGTGCTCAAAGACCTCGAAGTGTCGCTAAAACGCGTGGTGTTTGGGCAGGATGATGCCATCGTTGCCTTGTCGAGCGCCATCAAGCTCGCTCGTGCGGGATTGCGAGAGCCCGAAAAGCCCATAGGCAACTACCTGTTCGCTGGCCCTACGGGTGTTGGCAAAACAGAGGTTGCCAAACAGCTGGCGTCGACCCTTGGTGTGGAATTGCTGCGGTTTGACATGTCTGAATACATGGAAAAACACGCCATAAGCCGTCTGATCGGGGCTCCTCCGGGATATGTTGGGTTTGATCAGGGTGGACAGCTCACAGATGGTGTGGACCAACACCCCCACTGCGTTCTTTTGCTTGACGAGATTGAAAAGGCGCACCCGGATGTCTACAATATTTTGTTGCAGGTGATGGACCACGGCTCGCTGACCGACCACAATGGACGCACTGTAGATTTCCGGAATGTTATCCTGATCATGACATCGAATGCGGGTGCATCCGAACTTGCCAAGGCAGCGATCGGTTTTGGCCGCGACCGACGCGAGGGCGAAGATACAGCCGCAATTGAACGCACCTTCACTCCGGAATTCCGGAATCGTCTGGATGCGGTGATCAGTTTCGCACCCCTACCAAAGTCCGTTATTCTTCGGGTGGTTGAAAAGTTTGTGCTTCAACTAGAGGCGCAGCTTATGGATCGTGATGTCACCATTGAACTGGCCCCCGAAGCGGCAGTATGGCTTGGTGATCGCGGATATGATGACAAAATGGGCGCACGCCCGCTAGGCCGCGTTATTCAAGAACATATCAAGAAGCCACTTGCCGAAGAGCTGCTTTTTGGCCAGCTGGCCAAAGGCGGTATCGTACGGGTCACCGTTCTTGACGGAGCGCTAAAGCTCGATATCGAGGGTCCTGCCAAGCCGCGGCTATCGGCAAAAAAGCCCCCACTCTTGACAGCCGATTGAGGCCAATACCAGACCAAACAAAAAAGCGCTCGTTTAGGGGCGCTTTTTTTAAATCTTATATCTGAATCCGTGAGTAATTTTCGTTTATCTCTATCGGCACATATATATCTGATAGCCAAAGGGCTGGTCTGCTGTGAACGTTTACCGCGCATTGACCAATTTCAGCATGATATAGACCGTCGACGGTGTCGCTAGCGACATGCTTGCCAACCACCTCGCCGCACCATTCGGCCAACATCCCCGACAAACCTTGCAGAAGCCCAGTATGTTGCATCCTCAATCAATGACTGAGCAGGACTTGAAAACGGATATGGAAATGTCCCACGTTGTCTAATCGCCCAAACTCCGTCTGCCAAACACGTATCTTGTTGATTTAGCGCACAAGTGGCTTCGCAAAATAGCGCCAATGGTTGAAGTTCTGGAAGCTGTTTAACAGCCGCTGACAGCTTTTCCACACCTTCACGTTGGGTAGGAACGGCAACACGATTTGCCCCCATTGGCAGCATTCCAGAAAAAGACAGCTTATGCACATCAGAACGTAGCCATCTTACAAATTTTCGTGCTTTTTCTGCAGAATCAATAGTCGTTGGCAGAGGAGGATTTTTCCCTGCTTGCGCCATTGAGACAATCACAAATCCTAAAAAATCGCGTCCTGCCGCGCCGAATAGTTGATGGTTTTCGATAAGAACCTGTGCCGCATATTCTTCGCGGCCTCTCTTCCAGCTTTCAAGCAGGTAGCCGAAAACAGGCTTGATTTCACCATAACTGATTAATGTCAGAATGAGGGTCTCAAAATCAGGGACTTCTAGCGGGTCTAGTGACTGAATAACCCAAAGCGCATTTGCCAAGTCGCTCTCTTCGGAGGCACTGGCAAGCCAATCGCGACCAGACAAGCCCTTAGGTTCCCTAAACAGGGCGATACGTTCCTTTCTCGATAGTGTCTCAGAGATATGAGCGCTGAACTTTGGAATGTCCGCAATCCGCGACAGCAGTATCTTTGAAGGGACATGACCGGCCGATGCTAACCTTGAAAGGCTCTGCAGGGCCTCTGTGTCGTTGCCTTCCAACCAACCTTCGACGGCTTGTACAAAGCTGGGGTTGTCTGTACCGACCACCGTCTCTCTTGCGACAGAGATTTGCGCTGA
This sequence comes from Pseudoprimorskyibacter sp., assembly GCA_029251265.1. Lineage (GTDB taxonomy): Bacteria > Pseudomonadota > Alphaproteobacteria > Rhodobacterales > Rhodobacteraceae > JAQXDR01. The sequence continues at coordinate 13,311 of JAQXDR010000030.1, forward strand.
GCATATAAAAAGTAGCAAAAATAATAGCTTATTCATAGACTGATCCTCTAACGCTTAAAATCCTATAAAAAAAATCTACAATATCAAACAGACTTCTTGGCCTTAGCGGCGCCTGCTGCCCGTCTGCCACCTTAGCACGGATTCACGCTGATCCCTTGGCTTCGAATGCCAAGCACGGCTTTGCACGTATTGTAGGGTCACCGTTCAGTCAATTTCAGTTCAATCCGTCGGTTGCTTGCCCGCGCCTCGGGTGTGTCAGCTGTATCTATCGGCTGGTGTTCCCCAAATCCGTTGGCAGACAAGCGGTCCGGTGGGATACCCAATGTGTCAAGCAGTCTAACAACAGACAGGGCCCGCGCCTGGCTAAGTTCCCAATTATCAGAAAAAATTCCTGCTTTGATTCGCACATTATCGGTATGACCATCCACTTGAATGACCCATTCAATTTCAGGTGGAATCTCTTGCGAAATCTCTCTCAGAATTTTTGCAACCGCTTCTATCTCATTTGCACCTGCGAGTGATACCACTTCACTTCCGCTCTCAAACAAGACCGCTGAGTCAAAGACAAAACGGTCCCCCTCGATCCGCAGGCCCTCAACGTCTGCAAGCGCTTCGCGCATCCGGCCAAAAAATTCGGATTGATACCCTTCCAGTGTCGCGTTTCTAGCCTCAAGCGCGGCTGCGCGCGCTTCGGCCAAACGGGCCAGTTCAGCCTTTTGTGCAGCCACTTGTGCCAACGCGGCATTCAGATCCTGTCCCAGTGTCGCCATCTGGATCTTATTTCTACTGTCTGCAGAAATCCGCGTATCCAAAAGCGCCTGTAACTCACCAAGCTGCTGGTTTAACGCGGTGATCTGCTGGTTCAAAAGCTCGGCCTCGCGCTGTGCCTTTAGTGAAATCTCTTCTTGATCTGCAAGGGCTGCCTTTGCTTGTGCCAGAAGTGCGTCGCGGGCTTCGGTTTCGGTCAGTTGTTCCGCGGTGCGCGCCTCGGCGGCCTTGCGTGCAGCCAGCGCCGCGGCAAGCTGTTGACGCAGCTCCTCTGCAGATACATCAAGTGCGTCCCTGCGCGCCAAAGCCAACGCAAGCTCTTCCTCAAGAGAGGCCGCATCAACGCGCTCGTCCTTAAGGGTGACCAGTTCGGCCTTTGCCAGATCCAGTGCCCGCTGCGCGGCCTCAAGCCGGGCCTCGGTTTCAAACAAATCTCTAACAGCTTTGGAAAGCTCGCCTTGCAAGGTTTCTATACTGGCCGAGGTCGAGGTTCGCAGAGTTTCAAGTTCGCTTCTGACAGACGTGGTATCACCGCGTGCCGTTTGCAGATCCGCTTTGGCGTCTTGAAGATCGGACGTCAGAGCAGCCAGCTGTTTTTTCAATTCCGCAGCGGCTGCACGCGCGGCAGCCAATTCCTCGGCGAGTTTTGTATTAGCGGCTGTCATTTCTTCAAGATCGGCGCGCTGTGCAATCGTGGTTTGTTCAACCGCTTCAGCCTCTTGCAGTCGCAAGACCGCTTTGGCCAGTTGTGCCTCCAGATCTGACAGCCGTGTCGTCGCCTGTGCCAGATCATCCTGCGCCGCCTGCGCCGATTGCTGCGAACGCTGTAATTGTCCGTTCAGATCCTCCAATTCTTGTGCATACCTTGCACTGGCACGTTGCAGCTGCTCTTCCAAAAGACGTTTGGCGCGCAAGGCGTCATCCAGCGCGTTTTGTAAATCAGCGCGCACTGAGTCGGCTGCGGCTGCGGCAGATTGCTCGGCATTCAGTTGCTCCTGCAATCGTGCGGCCAGCGTCGCACCCTCGGTCTTTGCATCAAGGACCTGTTGTTGGAGCGCCTGACGCGCGTTGCGCGCATCAGCAAGCAAAGATTCCAGACGCGCAATCTGGGCCTGAAACTCTGCGGCGCGTTCGCGATTGGTCGCCTCGGATGCGGCAAGCTGGTCGCGTGTGGCCTGTACCCTGCGAAGTAAGTCGGTCAGGCTTGCAATGCGCTCTTCCAGCTCTTTACGCTCGGCGTCTGCTTTGGCTTGAGTTTGGCTTTGATTAGCGTCAGATTGCCTTCTTGCCTCCTGTGCAAGCGTCAACAAAGTTTGCAGACGTGTGATCTGAGCCTGCAATTCTGCATCTCGTGTGGTCGCAGCACCCTTTGTATTTGCCAGTTGGGATTGCAGCTCCAATCGAGACCGCTGCGCTTCGTCAATTAAGGTTTGTAAGCGCGTTATCTTTGTATCAAGGTCGGACCCGCGCAGAGCTTCATCAGCCAAACTGCGTTCGGTCCTGACCAGGGCTGCGCGCGCCTCTTGCAGAGCGGTGGTCAAACGCGCGTTTTCCGCAGAAAGCTCTTGATTAAGCGCACCGGTCTCCGCCTGGCTGGCGGTTAACGCAACCCGCGCCTCATTCAATAGGCCAGTCAACCGAGTGATCTGCGTTTCAAGTTCGTTAATGCGGGTATTTGCAGCCGCGATTTCAGCAGACTGTTCCGCCGCTTCTGCAGTTTTTACCTCAATCGTATCAGACAGTGTCCGTTCGGTTTTTGCCACAGCATTTTGCGCCACAAGCAGTTGTTGCTGGCTTTCTGCCAAGGCTGACTGCAATCCTGATATTTGAGACGCAAGCGACTGTCCTTCAATTTCCTGATCCCGAATGCGCGCATCCAGCAGCGCCTCAGATGCGCGCAGCTGTGATATCTCGACCGCGGTTGAGCCACGTAATTCCGCTAACTGCACCCGTAAACCGGCTTGAAGTTCACGTGCCTCTGCCAGCCGTTCTGCTTGTTCGTCTATACGCGCAAGCATATTTTCATTTGCAACGGCACGCTGCGTCTGTGCTTGGGACAACTGCGCGCGCATTGCGGCTTCGGCTGCCCGCGCTGCTGCCAAAAGCGCGTCCTGATCTGCCAGCCTAGAGCGAGCATCAGCGATCGTATCTGAACGGTCTGCCAACTGTCGGCGTAGCGCGGCTTCTGACCCTTGGGACGCTGCCAAAACAGTTTCTGTCCGATTCAGTGTTAAAGTAACAGATTTAAGGCGATCCTCAATCTGGGCCAAATCCAACTGCATACGCGCAAAATCTACAGCTAAAGCATCCGCTTTTTGTATTCCCAAAGACAGATCCGCCAACAACGCAGCTTCGGCCGCACGGGCTGCCGCCAACAATTTTTCGGTATCGGACAGTTCATTTTCTTGTTCAGAAAGCCTAGCGGACAATGCATCTTCAGCCGCGCGCGCGTCAGATAACAGGGACTCAAAATCTGAAATACGCGCCCGCAGGCGCGCTGTCTCATCTGCTCCCTGCGCTTCGGCTTCTGCCAGCTGCATACGCAAGGCAGCCTCGGCGGCACGCGCAGCCGCCAACAGCGCATCCTGATCATCAAGTTGGTCTTTAAGCGCAACAACTTGCTCACGACCTGTCTCAAGATCACGCCTCAACAGTGCCTGTTGATCTCGAAGTTCCTCAATAAGCGCTTTTTGACCCTGCAGTTCAGAGCTCAGGCGCGCCTCAGTGTTGGCGCCAGTTGCTTGCGATTGCGCCAGTTGCGTGCGCAGATCAGCTTCTGACCGCAAAGCCTTGGCCAATTCTATCGATAATTCATCAATACGCAGTTGCAATTCAGCTGTAGATTCTTCGCCAGCAATTAATGCCGCTGCAAGCTGCGCGTTCAAATCCTGCTCTACAGCGCGCGCTGCTGCCAAAAGCGTCAAAGTATCTTCTGCTTTCTGACGCTCTGCCTCTAATGCAAGCGTCATTGCCGTTAATTCCGCGTCGGCATTCTCCAATCGTTGGCGCAGCACTGCGGCAGCTTCGGCCTCGGCCAGACGCTGCGCTTCTTCTTCGCTAAGAGCGGCCTCAAGGTCGTCAATCCGTCCTGCAAGCGCAGTCGCTGTTTGGGCATCCTGTTCGCCTTTGGACCTCAGATCAGCGACCAACGCCTCTAGCGCTTCACGACGCGCAGCAGCCAGCCGCGCCGTTTCCATTTGCGCATCCATTTCCGAACGAGCCGCCGCAAGAGCGAGTTCTAAGGCATCAGCCTGACCGATTGCATCCGCGCGCGCCACCACCAGCGCATCGCGTTCAGATACCAAAGCGTCCCGTTCTGAAATCAGTTGGTTTTGCGCTGCCACCAACCTGTCCCGTTCCACCTCAAGCGCGGCCCGATCTGCGCCAAGAGACTGAACATCAGCTTCGGCTGATTTGGCCCGCAACAAAAGTGCTGCAATTTGTGCGGACTGATCTTTTTGCGATGCCATTAGCTGCGCGACTTGTGCCTCAAAACCTGCAATTTTCGCGCCCGCGTCTTGCAGCGCTTTCGCCTGCTGATCACCAAGAGACAACAGCTGAGCAATGCGCGCCTGTTGTTCCGAAATCTGAGCTGATTGAGCAGAAACACGACTGTCACGGTTGCCAAGCGTCGCCTGCAATGTGCCCATTTCGGACGTCAGTTCCTCATTCCGTTGCCGTTCCAGTCCAAGGGCTTTGGAAAGAGCCGCCAAATCAGAGCGAAGGACGCTCATCTCATCCTGCTGTGCAGCCAGTTGGGCGTCCTGTTCCGACAGGACCTCTTCTTGCCCTGTGATGGTGTCTCGCAACACGGCCTGTACGACCATAAAAATGGTCAAAACGAACATCAGAACAAGCAAAAGTCCCGTCATTGCATCGACAAAGCCCGGCCAAATATTGGCCTGGAACCGTTGCCCAGTGCGACGGGAAAGCGCCATGCCCTAGTCCTCCTTGCGGGTGGCGCTGGGATCCTTGAGGTTCAGCCGGGTTGCGGGTTCTACGGGCGTTTGTGCGCCACGCGCGGCATTGTTCAATGCCCGGGTCAATGCGCCCAACTCAGTGCGCAGTTCAGCCATGCTTTCTTGCCGCCCTGCGCTGATTTCTTCTAGAATTCTGAGCATTTGCACATCTATCGAACGCAGGCGCATGCGGCTCTCGGCATCCATGCCGTCACCGCCCCCCTGCCCCGAGGCAGCCCGGTCCTGTAGTGCCTGAACCAATTGCTCCTGTCCTTCGGCAACCCGTGTCATGGCATGCGCAGATGGCGATGTTGCCTCGATCCGTTCGGCCAATCGTTCCACGCTGTCGGCCAACTTGCCAAGGCGGTCATCCACATCTGCACGCGTGGAGTCAGAGCGTGCAAACATCTCTTGCAGTCGTTCAATTTGTTCGGACATCTGATCAAGCGCAATACCAGCCATGCCCATATCGGGGGTCATTTCCCCTTCACCAGATGAAAAGGACAACCGGGTGATCGAGCTTAACCACTCTTCAAGTTCACGATAGAACCGGTTCTGACCATGGCCTGCAAATAATTCCAGCAATCCCACAATCAAAGAACCAGCCAGTCCCAACAGGGAGGAGGCAAAGGCAACCCCCATCCCATCCAGCTGGCTTTCCAGACCGGTCATCAATCGGGCAAAGACCTCGACCCCGGTTTCACCGTCCTGTGGCGCCAATCCACGTATGGTATCAACAAGCGCAGGCACCGTTGTCGCCAGACCGTAAAACGTTCCCAACAAACCCATAAAGATCAACAAGCCGACGATGTAACGCGTCACCTCGCGGGCTTCATCAATCCGGGTTGCAACACTGTCCAAAATGGATCGTGTTGAACTGGCGCCAATTTGCATGCGCTGGCTACGTGATCGCAAAAGCGTGGCCAAGGGCGCCAACATTTGTGGTGCGGCGCGGTCTGTCGCCTCGCGATCACCGGCGGCAAATGCCTCGATCCAGCGGACGGATCTGTTTAGTTGGTAGATTTGATAAAAACACGCCAAACAGCCAATAGCGAAAACCACCAGGATCGCGCCATTCAAATACATGTTGGACAAGAACACCGGCAAGACGGCCGGCAAAGCAAGAACCGTTCCCGCAGCAGAACCCCCAAGAACGATAAGCATTGAAAGAGCTTGCCGATAGGGGCGCGAAAACTGTGGTGAGGCTTCTAGGTCGGGCGTGTCCATGCGGACGGTTCCTGACATATTGTTATAAACACACGATCCGGCATAGATTATCAGTGTTTCTGGGGGCTAGACAAACCCTAACCTGCCAATTGGCCAACTCGCGCGCATAGCCACTGCAATTCTGTGTCTTCGATGCCGATTTCCACCAAATGACGGGCTGTATTGATCAGATATTCGCTGTTCGGTCCCATACCACCATGCGCACTGGCAATAATTTGCGCCTGTTCTTCCAACGGCAAGCCACCGCAATACTGTATATGGTCTGCGTCAATGACATAGACCAATGCCGAAACCGTCGATCCATCCCCTAAACGAACCTTTAGCGTACGCTCTACATAAGCAGAGGATATCAATTCACGTTCGCGTAGATAATCGAGTGTTGTCGCTTCTTTCCCCTTCTCAACGCGTAGCGCCACTCCATCGCAATACGCATCCGGGGATTCATCGAGCGCAAGAACAAGACCCGGGTCAGCGTCTGTTCCCCGATGATGGATCGAGCGCATGCAGAAGCTGCGCCGATATCCGACCAAACGTGCTAGACGCGTTTCTGCCACATCAAAGCCCGGGTTCCACAAAAGCGACCCGTATCCAAATACCCACATACTCATGCGATCTGGTCCTTATTCATACCGCGCTATAAACACCAATTGGGAACAATGGAAAAGAGCCGGAAATGACACGTATTATCGCACTTTGTTTGGTCGCGGCTCTGGGATGGGCAGGATGGTGGGGAATTTCGGCATGGCGCCTGAATGACGTCACAGAGGATTGGCTGGAACACCGCAGATCTGACGGCTGGATTGCACAGTATGACAATATGACCCTGCGAGGTTTTCCCAGTCGCCTGGACCGTACCTTTGATGGTCTGGCTCTGGGTACGCCCAATGGCCCGGTCTGGTCGTTTGAAAAACTTGGCGTGTACCAAATGACCTATAAGCCGAACCATATAATCCTCGCCGTGGCGGGCGAAATTACTGCAAGGCAGGATACGCACACTTGGACAACGGATACCGACGGTCTTCGTGCTAGTCTGGTTCGCGATGGCGGTCAGCTGGCGCGCGCGAACCTAGAAGCTGATACCTTGTCGATCGTCGGGCCTGACACTGCGCTGACACTGACTGATATACGCGCTGCATTGATGCAATTGTCACCCGACCGGTCCCGATTGTCTGCCAGTATAGCGCAGATCGTTTCTGGTGAAGAGGCACGCGCTGGCCGTGATCTGGCTCTCGATATGACCATAGCATGGGACAGTGCATTGATGGGTCAGGTCAGTGACAGTTTGCGACGGCCTGATGAAATAGACATTCGGCTCGCAAGCTATACGCTCAACAACCTAAAACTCGAAGCCACCGGCAACATGACACTGGATCCACAAGGTCGTCCCACTGGCCGGCTGGATATACGTGCTGTCAACTGGCGCGGTGCTGTTGCCTCTGCTGTCGAAGCGGGGCAGATTCCATCCGAACTGAAGCGGCCTTTGACCCAAGGGCTTACGCTATGGGCAAAATTACAGGGCAATCCTCAGACACTGGATATACCGGTTGATTTCACGAACGGGCAAGCCTCAATCGGGCCGGTTCCTGTGGGCAATATCCTTCAGTTTTGGTGATCTTTAAAGGGTGACAGGCGGCTCTGGCTGACCTGCGATATCAAGTGCGACCGAAAATGTCTGTCCCGCCAAGGGATCATCTGTCCGCCCATCGGCAGCAGAGGTAACAAGCATTAGCTTAAAATCGGCGCCAGCAAATGCAGGGCAGGTGATCTGGGTCGTGGGCAGGTCGATCGCGTGCAAAAATCTACCATCAGGTCCATAACAGGCCACGCGCGAGGCGCCCCACTGGGCATTCCATAGATTGCCTACCGAATCTGTTACGGCCCCATCGGGATTTAACCCCTGATCACGCAAGTCAATATGAATTTCTGGCTCGGCGTCCGGCCAGCCGTCAGCATCCAGAGCCACGCTGTGAATAACCTGCTTGGGCGTGTCCGCAAAATAGGCTGTGCGACCATCGGGCGCAAAACACGCAGCGTTTGTGATCGTGATCGGCGAAAATAGCTGACGCAGTTCTCCCCGATAATACCTGTAAAACGCACCTGCGTCCGGTTCGGCCGACTTGCCCATTGTGCCTATCCAAAAGCCACCCATTGGATCTGCTCGTCCGTCGTTAGAGCGCGTCACCGGGTTATCCGCCTCTAGCGCCACAAGACGATCACGCGCGCCTGTGGCAATGTCGAAGCGGTCCAAACCAGTTTCCGTGGCTATCAAGAGCGTATCACGATCCACCCACCCTGCTGCCGATGCATGTTCACCCATATTCCAGCTTTGAACACCATCATTACCCCGCATGTGCAATCGCTTGCCCAATATGTCGAACCAGAAAAGCTCCTGCCGTTGAGGATGCCAAAGCGGACCTTCACCCAAAAGACAGGGAGTGGAATCAAAAATACGGTGCATGCTATAACCTTTCGCTTGGGCTGTACTGTCTGCGCGGTTTTACTTGCACGTCAAGCCACGTCCTGAGACGCTATACCAGGAACAGATCGGGAGGACGACCATGGATGACGCCATCTTGCACAGAACCGAAGCCAAACGCGACCGCGTGATTGCGCTGACACAGGATCTGATCCGGATTCCGACACTGAACCCGCCGGGCCAATTCTACCGAGATATCTGCGAGTATCTCGTAAAGGTGCTCACGCCCTTCAACTTCGAATGTAAACTTATTCGGGCTGATGGCGCCCCCGGAGACAGTGACGCCTTTCCAAGATGGAACATAGTTGCACGACGCGAAGGCACACGGGCGGGACCTTGCGTACACTTTAACAGCCATCATGATGTTGTAGCCGTCGGCGAGGGCTGGACGCGAGACCCCTTTGGTGGCGAGATCGAAGATGATAAGATTTTTGGACGTGGGGCCTGTGACATGAAGGGCGGACTGGCTGCATCAATCATTGCTGTCGAGGCGTTCTTGGAACTTTATCCCGATTTCGCAGGTGCCATCGAGATCAGCGCAACAGCAGATGAGGAATCCGGCGGATATGGCGGAGTGGCCTACCTTGCGCAAAAGGGATACTTTGATCCGTCGCGCGTACAACATGTGATTATTCCCGAACCTCTGGGCAAGGACAGGATTTGCCTCGGTCACCGCGGTGGATGGTGGGCCGAAATAGAAACCAAGGGTGAAATCGCCCACGGCAGTATGCCATTTCTGGGCAATTGCGCTGTCAGGCATATGGGCGCCGTACTGGAACGTTTCGAACACGATCTCTTGCCTGCTCTGGCGGCCCGCATGACGGATATGCCTGTTGTACCGGACGGCGCGCGGTCTTCCACTATGAACATCAATTCGATCCATGGTGGCCAAGCAGAAAGCTATGATGGGCTGCCAGCCCATTGTGTGCCTGACAGTTGTCGAATTGTAATTGATCGGCGTTTTATCATTGAGGAAAACATCGAGGATGTTTCCAGCGAAATCGAGACCCTGCTTGAGAACCTCAAAGACACACGAGAGGGTTTTGATTATGAACTGCAAGAGGTGAACCGGGTCATTCCGTCCATGACACCAAAAACGGCGCCGGTGGTCCAAACTGTTGCTGCATCAATATCTGATGTCATGGGAAAACACCCAAGCTATATCGCATCCCCCGGCAGCTATGACCAAAAGCACATCGACCGGATTGGCAAACTGAAAAACTGTATTGCCTACGGCCCCGGAGAGCTTGAGTTGGCGCATAAACCTGATGAATGGATCGGTATCACGGATATGATCGACAGTGCGCAGGTCATGGCCCGCAGTCTTGAACGACTGCTTTTACCATAAAATCTGTCCTTACAAGAAAATAAGGCCCACCGCGCGTAACGCAGTAGGCCCTAACATTTTCAAAACCAACAAACCACTCTGATGGCTTAAACATTGGTTATCTTTAACGAACCTCTACGAGGACTTTGCCGCGCGCTTGATCGGAGCCCAGATCCGCTTGTTTGTCAAATACAGAAGAACGGTCAACAACGATAAAAAGATCACTGCCGTTAAGCCTGTTTGCTGACGCGCCATCATTTTAGGCTCTGCCGTCCACATCAAAAATGCAGAGATATCCTCGGCCAGGTGATGCGTGTCCGCTGCATGCCCGTCTACAAATTCGACCATGTCATCATACAAAGGCGGCGGCATGGATATCCAACCACCGGGAAACGCGGTATTTTCATACAGCACAACGCCGGCTTCTTCTTTTTCTTCACCGGTATAGCCCGTCAGCAAGGACGCAATATATTCTGCCCCACCCATACCTTTGACCAGTTGGTTGATCCCTGTTCCCAACGGGCCGTGGAATCCCGCACGCGCCTTTGCCATTAGGCTAAGGTCAGGCGCACCCGCGCTGTCATTGGCCGGAAAGTTGTCAGTTTCCTTCGCGACCCTGTAGTCGTCCAGATCGGCATCAAAGATCTCAAAATTCTGCTCGGCATAAGCACGTACTTGGTCTGCAGGAAGATGAGGTCCACCTGCATCAGCCAAGGTGCGGATGGGTACGTACCGGAGACCATGACAGCCAGAACAGCCTTCTGTGTAGATCTGCAACCCACGCTGAAGCTGGTTTTCATCGAAGGTCCCCAAAGGACCTTCGAAAGAAAAGTCGAAATCTTCGATGTGGGCAGCACCGCCAGCAGCAAATGCGCTGGTCACGGGCAAAGCGAATGAGATCACCGCCGCAAAAGCCAGTTGTTTGAACATAGTTGCGTCCTTTCTTACTCAGCCGGGGCCACAGAGGGTGCACCCTTGGCCGACTTTTTGGCTTTGGCTTTGAAATCTTCTTCGATGGTTGCGACCTGCGCCTCGGGGCGCTCCAACACGCCAAGCAGCGGCAGGATCACAAGGAAGTATGCAAACCAATATGCCGATCCCACCAACGACAGTGACGCATAGGGCTCTTCCGCGGGCATGGCCCCCAACCACATCAAAAAGACGAAGTCGGCACATAAGAGCCAGAAAAAGATCTTGAACGTTGGACGATAGCGCCCCGACCGGACAGACGATGTGTCCAACCATGGTGCCAAGGCCATCACAGCAATCGCCCCGAACATAGCAAGCACGCCAAAGAATTTGGCATCTACAATACCGCCAGTGACAAAGCTGGCGATTTGTACCACCCATACATCCGCGGTGAAGGCGCGCAAGATCGCGTAGAACGGCAGGAAGTACCATTCCGGAACGATGTGTGCCGGCGTGGCAAGTGGGTTAGCTTCGATGTAATTGTCCGGGTGACCCAGATAATTCGGCATAAAGCCTACGATGGCGAAGAACACGACCAATATCAGTGCAAGGGCAAAGAAATCCTTGATCACGTAATAGGGCCAGAACGGCACGGTGTCCGCCTCAACTTCAGCTTTCGAAGTACGGCGAACTTCGACACCAGTGGGGTTGTTGTTACCCGTGGTATGGAACGCCCAAATATGAACAATAACCAAGCCCGTAATCACAAATGGCAAGAGGTAATGCAAAGAGAAAAAGCGGTTCAGCGTTGCATTATCAACCGCCGGACCACCCAGCAACCATGTCTGGATTGGTTCTCCGATGAAGGGGATCGCGCCAAACAAGCCGGTGATCACTGTTGCGCCCCAGAAGGACATCTGACCCCAAGGCAAAACATATCCCATAAAGGCCGTGCCCATCATACATAGATAGATCAGCATACCGATGATCCACGTAATTTCGCGTGGAGCTTTATAAGAGCCATAGAACAAGCCACGGAACATGTGCAGGTAAACCGCAACAAAGAACAGCGATGCGCCGTTCATGTGCAAATAGCGGATCATATGGCCGCCATTAACGTTCCGCATAATGTGCTCGACGCTGGCAAAGGCCATGTCGACATGCGGAGTGTAGTGCATCACCAGGATAATACCGGTGATAATTTGCATTCCTAGACAGAATGCCAGCACAATGCCCCAGATCCACATCCAGTTTAGGTTTTTTGGTGTGGGGATCATGATAGTGTTATAAAGAAGCCCTATAACTGGCAAACGGGACTCGACCCATTTTTCAGCGTTGGATTTGGGCTCGTAATGGTCGTGGGGAATACCGGACATGCCTTATTCTCCTTCTCCAAGCAAAATTGTATCTGCGTCAACAAACTGGACGGGTGGGACAGGCAGGTTTTCGGGCGCCGGTCCTTTGCGAATGCGTCCTGACGTGTCGTAGTGAGAGCCGTGGCACGGACAGAACCAGCCATTATACTCTCCCGCGCCATCGCCTAACGGCACGCAACCAAGATGCGTGCACACACCCATCATAACCAACCACTCGCCGGAATCATCGCCTTCAAAAGGCGGCAATGTCCGGTTGGCATCAGCGCCATCTGTTGTGTCAGGCAGATTGGCGTTCCGGGCTTCGGGATCTTGCAAGTCGGCGATCGGCACCGCGCGGGCTTCATCAATTTCGACTGCGGTCCGCCGGCGTATAAACACAGGCTTGCCCAGCCATTTTACAGTAAGCTGGGTCCCTTCTGCTATTCCGTCCACGCCGACTCGTATAGATGCAAGTGCGCGCACATCGGCGGATGGGTTCATCTGGTTTACAAGCGGCCATACCGCTGCACCAGCGGTAACAGCGCCTGCGCCAGCAGTGGCATAGTAGAGAAAGTCCCTTCGGGTGCCTTCGTGGTCTTCGTGGGTCACGGGGTTACTCCAAAATCTAAGGCCGCGTCGTCTGTCTGCGGCCAGACAGCATTTTCGGTTGCTGCGTTTTCTTCTCGCGATTACTTAGCTCTGGCTAAAATCTGCGTCCAGCATGCTTTGTCTCAGCGTGACCATTAGCGCGGAAGTGTCGCGGTTTAATCCGTCCGTCACCGGTTAATTTCACAAGATAATGTCGTTACAGCGACGTAAAATCTGTTACTGCTTCAAAATTACAGTGTCAAAGGACTTCCTGATGCGTCTGATTCTCCTCATGTTCGGTCTTCTTGGCCCTTTGTTTGCCACAGTGGTCGCAGCCCAAGATTTCGAAGCGTCAATCTATGGTGGCTGGCAAACCGCACCTCATAGCAATGTGTCGGGCCAGCATCCCAACATTGGCGCATTCGATGCCGCAGTTGGTTGGGCAGGCAAAAGCTTTGCTGCACCCCCTTATTACGGTGTTCGGGGTACATGGTGGCGTGGCGGCGATCGCGGTGTCGCCATCGAGCTGACACACGCCAAGGTCTACGCGAAAGATGCAGACCGCACAGCGCTCGGATTTGATCGTTTGGAATTTACCGACGGCCACAACATCATCACTGTAAACTACATGCAACGTTGGCCTGACCAGTGGTCGGGACGTCTGGCAGCATACACGCCCTACGCAGGTGCTGGCCTTGGCATTGCATTGCCGCATGTCGATGCTCAGCCCAATGGCGGCGCACGGACATTTGGCTATCAACTGACGGGTCCGTCAATGCGGCTGCTTGCTGGTATGAGCCGCCCGATTGGTGACAATCTGTCAGCCTTTGCAGAATACCAGTTCACGTTTTCAATGAACGAGGCCGAGCTTGATGGCGGCGGTGATCTATCCACCAATATCATCACAAACGCCCTGAACGTTGGGCTTAGCTACCGTTTCTGAGCGCCACAGGAAACAGATATGTGCGAATGTCTGAGACTAAACATCTGTGAACGCCCGTTCTATTTTCTTTTCCTAAGGCCCTGCACCGAATGATGTTTTTGCCCTATCCACGGGTATTTTACGCGATAACCACCACGGAGCATTGAAACTTCAGCCATTTTGTGAAGGCAGAAATAGAAATCTTCTCCTCCTTTTTTACCTTTGTACTGGCCGCTGGCGATCTAACATTTTTGGAAAAAATGTTGCAATTGGTTGAGTTTCAAATTGCAGATGGTGGCAAACAGGCACTTTTGCTCCTGAATCTCTCCATCCTCACCGTTCCTCATAGCAACCATGCAACCATTGTCAGAGACCTGCCAGCCCTCGCTTGCGGCCATTGCCATGAGGGACATATGCCGATCATCCGGCAGAATGATCCTTGTGCCAAAGCGCACTTTGCCTGCTTTGGGTTCCTCCCATGAGCCATCAGGCTTTTGCAGCGTGGCCGAGGCATGGATCATCATATCGCCCATTGAGCCAACTTTTCAGTTGATAGTAGCGCAGGATATTCATGATTGGGGCGTGGTTCCTGTGCCCCAGAAATCTAGGATATGCGTGGCGCGGTTTTCCATGGTGTGCAAGACGCGTTTGGGGCCAAGTCGGCCTTTGTCGTCATAGGCGACGACGATGTCGCCCACCTTGATCTCGCTGATTGGCTTTTCCCAGACCTTCGAAAGGACCAGCTCTTCGTCGTAGCTGCCGTCAGCACGCGGTTTGATCGATGGATCGAGCGGCCACATCTGAATTGGGGTGTCACCGAGAAAGCATTGGTCGCCTCCACCAGTTGTTCCCGCCGCAGGACCAATAGCAGACGCCTCTGCATTTAGCCGATCAATTTCTGTTTGCCCGTGTGGAACTGTATAAACCCATTGCTTTGGTCCAGCAGGGCCGTTTTCTGTGACGTGGATGATATCAACGCGTTGACCGTTTTCCCACTTTGAGCCGATAGTACTGAAACGTTGGGCGAGTTGATCTGCGCCTTGGCCATGCACCTGTACTGCAACAGTGTGCGACCAATCTCGTCCCACTACTCCCCCAGTGTCATAAAGTTCTCCGCCCAAAGCTTCGCCGCCAGCGGCACCGCCAATTCCACCGCCCACGGCACCTACGCCACCGAACAGCCTGCCAACAAAGGTTCCTGCAAGGCCGCCTAATATTCCGCCCCCATGGCTCAAGACCATCTCGAACTGTGAACGACCCGTCAGAAGCGTGATGTGCTGTCCCAAAAACCAGGTCATTGACTGCCATTGCAGTGTATCTAGTCGGAGCGTGTGGAATTAGTTCGTAGGGAGCGTTGACGAGCACCCCACTGGAATTGAAAATATTTTGCTCACCCTCTTCGTTTGCACCCAAAGCTTCATTTTCTAGTTAATCCTGAATGTCCTCAAAGTTTATGGTGAAATCATTCATTTTCCGGACTCCTCATGTAAAATCGGACACAATTTTCAACGGCAAAAGCAATTGGGCCAAAAGCGATACCAAAATAGACAAGAGGAAATGCTCTCGTGTGGCTAAACCTATCGGGATCATACAAACCTATATAACATAGAAAAAGATGTATCACGCCATAGCCAAGCATTCTTAGGCATCTCGCCCTCTCACTAGACAAATCTCTACCTCATGTTCAATACGCATATGTGATCGGAAGTACTCTGCAACAAAGCAAGCGGCTTGCTTACCCTCAATCCAAACAAAAATGCATTCTATCATCCTCTCCCTTCAATTTCGCCCCCCCCCTCGGGGGTGTAAAGCGACTACAGGGGGGCTGCCCTATCGGGGCTTGAAATGGACGTTGCGCACGTCTTTGAGGGCGGCGTTCCACTTTGGCACGGTGTAGTATGGGACGCGTTCAGCGAGATAGAGCTTGATGCCGTCCTGCTTGCCCGTGCGGATGATCTGCTTGCCTTCGCCGATGCGCATAATGTCCTCGGATTGCAGGACGGGGCGCTTGTGCCCATTCACGCCGAATGACGCGCTAGAGACCTGCCCGCCGGATTGATTGACACCCTTGGTTGCCACGGCCTTTGTGCCGCTCCATGTCTCGATATCCTTGAGCAAGTCCGGTTCCGTCACCGGCCACATGTGCAGGATGCCGGACTGGCTTTCAGATGTCCTAACCCGCACCGCAGATCACAATATGAACAGGATTGATGAGCCGCTGCCATGAAATTATAGTAGCGATGAGCGCGCTTATGACTTTGAGGACTTCTCGAGCAATACTGCTTGTATCTGGCGCCAGCGTCCATACATTCGCGCCAACTTTTGCATAAGCTGTGAGGCACCCAAAATGGCTAAAACCGAAAAGGACGTGTTTTCTTTTCAGACTGAAGTAGGGCAGTTGCTGGATATCGTGGCAGGCTCTCTTTATTCGAACCGCGAGATTTTTCTGCGCGAACTTGTGTCGAATGCATCAGACGCATGCGATAAGCTTCGTTATGCCTCTCTGACCGATACCGGCCTTGCACAGACATCCGATGAATTCGCCATCACGCTTGATGTCGACAAAGACGCAGGAACGTTGTCCGTGTCTGATAATGGTATCGGTATGAATCACCAAGATCTGCTGGATACGCTAGGCACGATCGCACGGTCAGGAACCGGAGCCTTTATCGAAGCACTCAAAGCCGAAGATAAGGAAAAGGTTGGTTTAATTGGTCAGTTCGGCGTCGGTTTTTATTCCGCCTTTATGGTGGCGGATCAGGTGCATGTGCAAACGCGTAAAGCGGGCGACACCGATAGCTGGCTTTGGTCATCGGACGGCAAAGGGTCGTTTTCTATTGAACCGGGACAAAAAGACACCACCGGCACTACGGTTGTCCTGCATTTGAAAAAAGACGCCGAAGAGTTCCTAGAGGACCAGCGCATTCGTCACATAATCAAGACATACTCTGATCATATCAGCTTTCCTGTGAAATTGGGTGATGATGCCTTGAACACGGCATCGGCGATTTGGACCCGTGCCTCTAAAGACATTACCGAAGAGCAACATACAGAATTTTACCGGCACGTTTCACATGCCTTTGATGAACCGTGGCATGTCATGCATAACCGGGTCGAAGGCGCAGTGAACCACACCAGCCTGCTGTATGTGCCGTCCAGCCCACCGCTTGATTTATTTGATGCCGATCGCAAGAGCCATGTTAAGTTGTACGTCAATCGGGTATTCATTTCCGACACGACACAGGATCTGATCCCAGCCTATCTGCGATTTCTGCGCGGGATTGTGGATTCACAGGATCTGTCGCTCAACGTCTCTCGGGAAATGCTGCAATCAGACCCGACGATGGCCAAGATCAAAACTTCGATCAGCAAAAAGGTTCTGAGTGAACTTAAGAAAAAGGCCAAAGACACAGACGCCTATGCGACCTTTTGGACCAACTTTGGTGCTGTTCTGAAAGAGGGTCTGGTCGAAGACCCTGCCCTGCGCGATCGGCTTTTGGAGGTTTGTCACTTTTCTTCCACAGGTACCGAAGGGCTCACCACTCTTAAAGGGTATATCGAGCGGCTGAAAGATAAGCAGGAAGCGATCTACTACATCACCGGCGAAGACAGTTCAAAGATTGCCAAGTCGCCCCATTTGGAAGGCTTCAAAGCAAAGGGCATTGAGGTGCTGTTGCTGTCAGATCATGTTGATGAGTTCTGGCTGCAGCACGTCACGAAATTTGATGGAAAACTATTGAAATCCATTACCCGCGGGGCCGCCGATCTGGATAACATCGCCAGCGATGAAGACGCCCCCAAAAACAAAGATAAAACGGATCTTGCAAATCTGATTGCCGCGTTCAAAGTTGTGTTGGGGGATAGCGTAAAAGATATACGGTCGTCCAAACGCCTGACCGATAGCCCAGTATGCCTGATTGCAGATGACGGGGATATGGACGTGAATCTGGAACGATTGTTGATGCGTCACGGACAGTTGCAATCCGGCATGGCGCGCGTTCTGGAACTTAATCCAACGCACCCGATCATTTCCAAGCTTAACGACCGCGCGCAGACCGACAATGCAAGCACGGACGAGCTTTTGGGTGATGCGGCGCACCTGCTTTTTGATCAGGCTCGCATTGTCGAAGGTGAGGACGTAGCCGACCCTGTAGAATTTGTCAGACGGCTCAGCTCTGTATTGTCCAAAGCACTCTGAACTAAAAATCAGTCGCGCTAAACACCGAAGGAAGGTCATGCGAATAAAGCACGCTTCCTTCGGTCCAACATCTTTGCTGCGACCAACGTCAAATGTGGATACCACCACACGCAAGGCCGAACGATTTCCCCTGCAAATTCAGATAGGGTTAAATTTTTTCATGGATGAACGCAGTCTTGGATAAGCTTAGTGTTTCTTTCAATTCTTCAATCCCTCGCGGGCATCTGCCAGTGAACTGAATGCTCACACTCAACAACCTGCGCCACAGCATCCTATTTGAACTCGTCCGCAAAGCGTATTCCCTTATTCATATCCCTCTCGCGCTGAATATCGATGAAGCGATCGCTTGTCCCAAGAACAAATCCGCGCCATAGCCAAAGACCCTACAAGCCCTCGTCTTTTCAAGTATCTTTGGGCCAGATTCCGATAGGGGGCAAGATCGTATCACAAGGCCCTCTGAGTTTGGTTTTTCCACCTGTGTTCGCCCGTGAGGAAGATATGTGGGCAAGGAGTTCAGGAGAACAATCCAGCCCAGCCCTTTTTCGTTTTCCAACATCGATGCCGGGCTGTTTCGAATTCCAGTAAATGATAATGGCATTGAGGAGATTGAGGCCCGCGATCTGGAAGTGCTGCCCTTCTGTGGTTCTGTCGCGGATTTCGCCCTCTCGGCCAATGCGTATCCGCGATGTCTGCGGTCCATTCGACGACGCATACGGTGTTTGTAAGCGTTTGATGAACCCGCACTGACGGTTTGGTTTTTGCTGATCTAAGTGTCCACTATCGATGGTGGACACTTAGGGGCGTTCTATGAGTACAGGAAAGAAGCGTTTTTGGTCGGATGACGAGAAGCGTGAGATTTGCGGTCAAACGCGTGTTGAGGGTGCATCGGTCGCGCAGGTGGCACGGCGTTATGCGGTGAATGCCAACCTCATCCACAAATGGCTGCGGGATCCGCGCTTTTCTCGAGAGACTGAGAGGGTGGCTGATCTTCCAGCGGTGGACGGTTTTTTGCGTGTTGGGATTGAAGACGCCGAAGTGGTCCCTGTCTCGACCTCTGCTGTTGTTCTGACGGATGCGGCTCAAGTACCGCTGCGCGCCACCAGCGTTGACCTTACCCTTTCTGACGGACGACGGGTTTTGATCGAGGGGCCAACAGCATTGTGCGCTGTGATCCGCTTGGCTGAGGGATTGACTGCATGATCCCTGTGCCAAACAGTATGTAGGTTTGGCTTGCGGCTGGCGTGACGGACATTCGGCGCGGTTTTAATACGCTGGCATCGCAGGCGTCATCAGTTCTGGACGAGGATCCAGATTCCGGTCATCTGTTTGTGTTCTGTGGGCGGCGCGGCGATCTACTTAAGATCATCTGGTGGGATAGCCAAGGGGCGTGTCTGTTCAGTAAACGGCTGGAGAAAGGCCGCTTTGTTTGGCCTGCTGCCAAGGACGGTAAGATCAACCTCAGCCCCGCGCAATTTTCGATGCTGTTGGAAGGGATCGACTGGCGCATGCCGCAGAAGACATGGCGACCATTGACGGT
>JAQXDR010000035.1 GCA_029251265.1 Pseudoprimorskyibacter sp.
GCAATCTGATCTCTTCGGGCACGACGACCCTTGCGGGGGATGTCTCTGGCACGGTGGCCCAGAGCGCGGGCAGCGTGACGGTGGATGGCGCGAGCACGCTGACGGGTGCGGTGACGATCGGGGACGGAGCTGGTGCTGCGGGCAGCGCGGAGCTTGAGGTTGCAGTGGGCGAGACGCTGACGTCGGCCGGAGGCGTGACGGTTGCGGCGAGCGACGGTCTTTTGGATGTGGACGGCACGGTTGCGGGGGCTGTGACGGTCACTGCGGGGGAAGTGGATTTGTCGGGTAACGTGATTGGTAGCGTGACGTTGAACGGGGGAAACCTCGGACTGAACGGTGGCACCATTTCCAACGGGCTTATCAATAATGGCGGCACATTGACGACCAACGGCACTGTGACGATCGGAGGTGATTTTGTCAGCAGTGACACCCTGGACATGATCGATGATGACACAACCAGCGTTGTTGATATCAATGGAAATGCCGACTTTACCAATGGTACAATCCGCTTTGACATCAATCCGACATCCACGGATCTTGTGGGTGGCAACGCAAAAACGGCCGACTTTATTGATGTGAATGGGGCATTGGCAGGTGATAATATCAGTCTGTTTTTCAATAATATTGACGTCAACAACAAGCAGGAACTGGATGTGTCGATTCCGCTGATCGAGTATGATACACTTGCTCTGGATCCGTTGACGGACATTACAAACATCGATGGGCTGCGCACCAACGGGTCCTTTGTCTATCAGATTGAAGATTTACCGATTGCCCCCAATGGTGGCGCAGGAGCCCTGTATCTTGAGGCGGTTGCAAACCCATCGATCGGTGCTGTGAACGGTGCGATTGCAGCGACCCAAAGCTTGATTTCGTCTGTGGTCAACCGTCCTTCGGCTGCTTTGATCACATCCTTGGTTAATCCCGAAGACGATCCTTGTGTGTTGGGCAACTGGGGTCGCGTTACAGGTGGCCGGGCAGAGGCTACCCTTGTCTCAAGCTCGGGTGGATTGCAGGCGACCAATAATATCGAGATGACCTATCGCGGCTTTCAGGTCGGATTGGACCGGTCCTGTACCTATGGTGGAGACGCTACAGATCTGGCCTATGGGGCTATCATGGGCATGAACACCGGTTCGTCGTCGTTGCCGGTATTTGCATATGATGTCATTTCTCAGGACTTCGACTCTGATCAGGCGGCGGTGACATTTGTTGAAAACGAGTTTCAGCAGACCTTTGGTGGGGCCTATCTGAGTGCAGCGCAGGGGGATCTGTCGGGTGATGTCTTGGTGCGGATGGACCGTACGGAATACGATATCTCAGAGACCAGCGATTTTGCAAATGAGGGCCTTGGGCTGGAAGACCAGACTTATGAAAGCCGGGGGACCACCCTGTCGGGGTCAGTCAGCTATACGACGACTGTGGACGAAACGCGGGGCATCCTGTTCACACCCACGGTCGGGTTTTCTTTTTCGCGTATCGAAAATGATAATATCGATATTGTGGGGGATCCAGCTGATCCCACGGACGACAGTACGCTCGTGATTGATGACATCGAACAGCAGATCGGCCTGATTGGTGGGACGCTGCGACGTACGCAGGTCCTGCCGGGAAATAATTCTGCATTGACCTATTTCACGACGGCCACTTATTTCAAGGACTTCTCTGGCAATCAAAATGCCACGCTGGAACTTAACGGAACAGAGGCTGATATAGTCAGTGAAAATCTGGGCGGCTTTGGCGAACTGAGCGTCGGTGTGAACTATACCGATTTGCTTGGCGAAGGGTCCCGCATTCCAGCGCGACAGCTTGATACCAGTATTCGTCTGGATTCGCGGTTCAGCAACAAGCTGGATAGTTGGGGAATAACCGCACAGCTCCGACTACAGTTTTAATCAGCTGTTATGCGTAAAAAGAAACAGGCCCGATCAGGGCCTTTTTCATTTATAGACCGGTATCAGTTCACAGCAGAAGTGGGCCGGGAGTTTGGTCAGGCCTAGCCGGCCATGGTGCAAAGGCCCGATCTGAACGTCCGAAGAAAACGGTCGTTCTTTATGATCTGAATGAATGGCTGAGGCGCAGGCTTAGGACGAAATTACCTTTGTGGTTCCTTGCTTGATGGCGTCCTGCAACGTCACGTAATCCAGTGAGAGCCAGTCTGAAAAATACGATATGTAACCTTGACGTTATACTGAACTCTCATTATCGGATGTAACCTATAAGTTACACGGAGAGCCCAATGACCGCTGACACGCTTGCGCGTATTCGTATTTTCGTTTTCGGACTGGCCGGTTTGATCTGTGCCGCCTACAGCCTTGTCGCTGTGGCAACCAACACGCCTGATCCCATCTCGCCCTGGCTTCCCGCAGTATCGGGAGGTGTGGCTGCTTTGGTTATGTGGTCATCCGCGTTTTCCGCAGGCCGACGCGTTGCCGAAATTGCGCATGATGAATTGTTCAAGGTGGAATGGGGGCGTGCGCTGACGGTCTCTTACTGGTTCGCTCTGGCTCTGTACCCTTTATTTGGTGTGTTGATGGCACTGGGCGGGGTGTCCCCGCTTACAGCATTTGCCGCGATGGGCACTGCCACCGGTGCAGCCCCTATGCTGTCTTTTTGCGTCATCAACCTTCGGGGATGAGCATGGCAGAGCTTCGCAACACCCTCAAAGACTTGCGTACGCAAAAGGGATATACCCAAGCATCGCTTGCCGAAGAGATAGGCGTGTCCCGAAAGACCATCAATACAATCGAAAACCATGTGTTCACCCCGTCCACCTTGCTAGCAATGCAAATTGCCCGCGCCCTTGATGTGACAGTGCACGACATTTTTTACATTAAAGAAGATTAAAATGATTAAGAGAATAGTGATCTGTCTGGCTGGCAGTCTTGTGATTATCGCGTCCCTTGCCCTTGCCCTGATTGTGTCCGATGCCCCAAAGGATTTGTCTGAAACCGATGTGGAGGGGGGGCTGGACTTTGCCAGTGTCCTCGCGCGTGGCATATCCGAGATCCCCGATCCGGCCGGGTTACAAATGGCGGATGGCTGGGAAATGCCTGTGCGCAGATATGGCGAAAAAGACGCAAACAAGCCCCTGATCATCTTTATCCATGGCTCGGGCTGGTTGGGGATACAATTCAACGGCCTTGCACATCGATTGTCAGATCAGGCTTATAGTGTTGTCCCGGACTTGCGCGGACATGGTGCACGTCCGGAGCGACGGGGAGACGTCGACTACATCGGTCAAATGGAAGATGACATCGCCGCTTTAATTGATGCGGAACGTTTGCCCGATCAAACCGTGATCCTTGCGGGTCATTCCTCTGGTGGGGGGTTTGTGACGCGGTTTGCCGGCGGTGAACACGGCCATAAAATTGACAAGGCCATCCTGCTGGCGCCGTTTTTGAAATATGATGCCCCGACGACGCGTGAAAATTCGGGGGGCTGGGCGCATGCACTCACACGCCGTATCATTGGTTTGAGCCTGCTGAACGCGGTGGGGATTACGGCT
The DNA here is from genome assembly GCA_029251265.1 of Pseudoprimorskyibacter sp. Taxonomy (GTDB): domain Bacteria; phylum Pseudomonadota; class Alphaproteobacteria; order Rhodobacterales; family Rhodobacteraceae; genus JAQXDR01. The sequence continues at coordinate 3,509 of JAQXDR010000035.1, forward strand.
CTGAACCATCTGACGATCGTCCAGTTCAATATGCCGGAAGCGGTCCGGTCCGGAGATTATGGGCATCTTGCGACCTTGGCGTATTCCTTTCGGCTGAATGTTGGCTATGCCCCACGTCTGGACTACCTAAAGGACGTCGCAGCCCTTCCCGAATTTTCCCTGATCGCTGGTAGTGACGACGAAGCCTTTCATGCCAATAAATATGAAGAGGTCATGAGCGCGGTAACCGGTAAGGGGCGCTATCATATCGTTACAGGGCAAGACCATCTAGGCATTGTCGACGCGCCCGAGACGGAAGCCCACATTCGAGACGCATTATAACCTGTGTCATGCCCCCGGGGATGTTCTTGTCCGGATCGGTGTTCAGGATCCCCTTTGGTGGGTCGCACAGCATATCCTTGGGGACAGTCAGGTTCGTGCAGAACAACATGGCGATCATTTCGCGCTGATTTGGGCGGAATGACGTGCCCCAGACGACTCTATGCGCTGAATGGCGCAGATAATTGTCCCCACGTGAAGATATTTTGGCAGCTGCGGTGCGGAGTCGGCACCGCTCGCCCTGCGTTTGCCTCATACGATGTGGCAATTTTTTGCGTTCAAGAACGAAAATAATAGATCGCAAGCTTTTGCGACATTTCAAACCAAGTCTCAATAGGACATGGATACTATCCAAAAGGATATATGGATACCTCTAATGGTACGAACCGAGGCGCTCTTGCCTGACCACCGTACCGGAGATTTTCAAATGCTTGCAGATCTGATCATTTACCTGCCTTTCCTGCTTTTGGCATTTATTGATTTTGCATGGTTTGGAAAATCCAAGAAAAAAGACGACACACCAGAGCTGTGGCAGCTGCGCAACCGGCGCTACGACATTGAGCTCGCCGCAAAGCGTCACGAGCGCGGATACACTGGCGGCTGAAACTCTGCCTCGCAGACAAGCGCAAGCGGGAAACCCACAGCGGTTGTCCGAACGGTCTGGTACAAACAGGATCCCTTATATCTTTTGAGACCCGTCTTCAGGTGCAAAGCGTGTCTGGCGTCGGGCTTTCAGGGTGCTGATGACGGCTTTTGCCTCTGCGGATGGTTTTTGCTCTACGCGGCGATAATCGGACCCGTCGCGATCTCTGGTCAACAACCCGCAAGAAATCATCGTCCGGCGCAGGGTTGCGGCATCCCTGAACGTATGCTCGGCAGCCAGATGCGCATTTACATCCTTTTCACGGAGGTTTTTTTCAGCAGGTAGCGTCGCCCAAAGCCCCCAAAGCGCCAATGTCTGAACATTCCGTCGAGAGGGCCATTGTCGTAATCGTCCAAAGGTGTCGAACTGGGTTAAGGTGCGTTCAACGGTGCGTGCGTCGGCAATGGGCTGTTCGTCATCTTGGGACAGGCGGCTTTGAGCCGCTGTCGCGGCGCGCATGTGCTGCATGTTCTGAAAGCCTGCGGCGCGGGCAATCATGTTCATCAGGGCAAGGTGCGAAGGACTGGTATCGCCAAGCTGGTTTGACAGTGCGCGACAAAAAACGGTCACGTCGTTGACGTTGAGTGGGACAGGGCGTTTGGTCATCATACATCCATTCAGGCGCTTTGATGCATCGTCGGTCGCTGGCTTAACGAAACGACGCCTTGGTGAATGCGATGTCGTATCCGGATGTCTGGCAGGTTTAGCACTCCGACAGGAGCAGCGACGCCTCGGTGTCTGCCGACCGTGATGGGTGAATACACAGGTGTTTCATCCGGCGCAATAAAATCTGACAGCCAAAACCGCCGAAGCCATCGCACAGGCGCTAAAATGGCAGTAACGGCTGCATGGAGCGTATGGGTCAGCGGACCTCAAAGCCAATCACGGCAAGGGCTGCATTCCGGGCCAGATCGGCGGGTAAATCGCCAAATACATCCTGAGCCAATTGTCCATTACGGCGGCGCAAATCATCAAGAGGCTTTTGTGACGCCACGGCCAGCAGCAACTGTCGGGTATCTCTCAAGGGGCCAACCCGGGTCATGGGCACCTCGAACCGCAGGATTCCGTCCTTGGTTTGGGTGAAGTCCGCCAGATCCTGCACAACACCATTGTTATCGATCAATAGCAAAAGCACATCACTACTGGCTGTGGGCCGCTGCAAAAGTCCCAAAAGTCGCCCACCGCTCCGGATCTGGGTTTTTTCCAGCTGCAATCCTATACGTGTTGCGGGGTAATCGCGATTGGCCGAGATAAAATCCAAGGCTGGGCATTGTGGAGATCCCACTAGAATGCGGGCTTGTGTAATACTGTCAGAGGTGTCTGTCAGGACTGTTTCGAGGTAGTCGATCATAGCCACATCATCCGATCCGATGATCGAGAGCCCGATGCCGTCCGTTCCAAACCGGCTTGGCAGGGCGATCAGACACTCAGTATCATCCTGATCTTGGATTTGGCGGATCAGGTTTGCCACAGCAACATCCCTTGATGTGGGCGGGCGTTGTGGCAGGCGCAGGCGGCGTTGGGGAACTGCTGCGACCTGCACTGATTGACCTTCCAGAACCGTGCTTTGGACAGTCGTGATCTCATTGCCGCTGATGGTTTGCTGTTGTTGTGGCTGCAGCACCGGTTGTTCAATCGGGGCCAGATCGGTGGTGGTTGTAATGGGTGTGGGCGCTGGCTGCACAATCGGGTTTTCTGTGACGCCGAGCGTTGTAACAGCGGTCCCGCTGACGGTCTGAGCCACGCCCGAGGACAGCGCTACCTGATCTGTTTGACTGATTTGCAAAACATCAGAGCTGCTTGTGACACTGGTGACGGCCTGCACTGTAGCAGTCTGCGCGACAACAGGCTGTGTTATACCGGTTTGAGAGGTGACGATTTGGGATGCCACTGCCTGCCCTGTAAGCGTTTGCACGTCGTCCTCTGCGGCAACCTGTGTCTGATTGGGCTGGACGGTAACGGGCTGGGATGACGTCAGCCGTTTTATATTGGCAACAAGAGTGTCCTCGACCAGAGCGACCGGATTTGATAGCGCCGGACGCGGTGCGGTCGTGGCCAGAGGGCTTTCGGTTGTCTGCGGCAGAGTTGTGTCTGTGGCACTGACGTCGCTCGCTTGGGATGTGACCACTGTAACTTGTGGTGTTTCGCTGGCGGGAGATACAGAGATCGTGTCCGAGGCAGAAGCAACCAATGTGCCCACAGAGGCCTCTGACAGAGCCTGAGAAGTGCTGCCAATGACGGGTTGCATGGGTGCAATTGTATCAGATTGCTGGAACTCTCCAATTTGGGTGCCGCTCGTTACGATTTGTGTGCTGGGTGGTGCTTGTTCGGGCTCTGACAGCAGCACAGGAGCAATTGTCCCAGACAGCGTTGCGGTGTCCGCAGGTGCTGATTTTATGCTGATGGCAGAAAGATCGGCTGCTTGGGGGGTGTCTTGCGCTTCGATCGTGCCAGCCTCGGTGGCGTCCGAGGTCTGTGTGATCTCGGCCTGCGCGCTGTCTTGGGTAATATCTTGCGCTTCGATCGTGCCAGCCTCAGTGGTGTCCGAGGCCTGTGTGATTTCGGCCTGCGCGCTGTTTTGGGTAATGTCTTGCGCTTCGATCGTGCCAGCCTCGGTGGTGTCCGAGGCCTGTGTGATCTCGGCCTGCGCGCTGTCTTGGGTAATGTCTTGCGCCTCGACAATTGCGGCGTCTTGCGCCGGGTCATTGCTGTCGATCGTATCGTCCACATCCAGACTGTCCAAAGCCCCGGCTGCATCCTCTGGATCCAGAGCAAGCGCTTCGGCGGGCAAGGGATCTGCTATAACCGCCGTCTCCCCCAAGAGGTCGTCCAAGTTTCCTTCGGGATCTATATCCTGGACATCAACGTCTGATAAATCCGTCAAGAGATTGGTCAGCGTGTCCTGTCGCAACAATTCGATTCTGGTTTCAGCCTCAAGCGGAGGGTCTTCGGAGGGTGGAAACGTCAAAAGGCCGTCAACATTCACGAACAATACAGCCAGCAGCCCTACATGCGCCATCACCGAAACACCCCCTGACAATAGCCAGGATCCCGAAGGCGCACGGGCATAGGGCAGGTAGCTCATGGCGTGGTTCTTTGGTTGATGGTGACCAAACGGATTTCAAGATGCGCAAAGGCATCATTGGTCAAAAGGGTCAGCAAGGCATCAGCCGGTTCGTCGCGGTCAATAAACAGATGCAGGATAGTGAGATCTTTTAGGACCTCGGGTAGGTCCGCGGGGGTCACAGGCACCTGATCCAAGGTGATTGCATCATCGGCTTCCCAAATCAAAATAGGTTTGGGCAGGGCCTCGATCGGCAGTCGGGCTGTCTCTGACAGTTGCACCGGAATACTGGGCGCTGTGGTCATCTGACCTGCAACCAGAAAGAAGAAAATCAAAAGCAAAACGATATTCACGATCGTCAGTGAATAATCGGGCTCTCGCTTGGGCCGGGGCAAGGGGAGCCTGTCACGAAGCGCCATGTCAGTCCTGCCCTTGTGTCGTTGGAAGAGAGACGGGTTGTGAAATGGGATCGCCAGCCGCTTTATCCAAGGATGTCGGTGTTGCCGCATCCTTTTTGGCGCGCGCCACTTGGACGGCGCTCACATCAGCCCGGCTTAATGCGGCCATGACCGTGGCCACATCCTGCACCAAAGCAGTGTCGCGGATCAGCAAAAGCACATTGGCCGACGTCCCCCCGCCGCCAAGGGAACTGGCCAGAGCATCCAGATCGTCGCTGTTGCCGATATCATAAGGCTGTGCAGATCCCGCCACCTGTACGGCCCCGGCTTCGACATTCCAGATGACAACTGCAGGCGGCGCGGTGGCCTCCTGTGGCGATGGGGGTGCGGTTGGTGCAGCCTCGTCATCTGTGCCGACAGTGTTTTCCTCAATGGCCGCTGTCTGCAGGGTCAGCAGTGAAAACGGTGTCAGACTGGATGTCAGCATGAAAAAGATCAAAATCTGAAACATCGCATCCGCAAGCGGGGTCAGGGGAAAACGATTTGATCGCGGTTTTTCAGGCGAGAAGATCTTTGAACGAGGCATTCAATCACGCGCCTTTATGAGCTGTTTGGATCAAATCGTCCGTGAATGGCTGCGGAAATAACGGTGTCAATCAGATTGCGTTCGCGTTCAATGCGGGCCTCAATCATGTTCTGGACGAAAAAGGCAATGATCGCGATGGTCAGGCCAACAGCAGTTGTACTGAGCGCCGTATAGATACCACCGGCCAGAATGGTCGGATCTACAGCTCCTCCTTCAATGCCGGCCAACGAAGAAAAGGCTTCGATCATTCCGATCACCGTGCCCAAGAGACCCAGCATGGGAGCAGACTGCACCACCATCTCTAGCGTCCGCATCCGATCTGTCATCGCCGCCAGTTCGATTACGGCCGTCTGGCGCCCCAGTTCTTCGGCATATTCTTTGGCGTTGGGTTGCGCTCTGAGCCCCGAGAACACCGCAATCAAGATCCGCGCCAAAACCGATTTACGTTCCCCGGCCATCTGCAGGGCGAGGTTGGGATTACCAGTCAGCCAGAAATCAAGGATTTGCTCTGCATTGCGTCGTTTTCCAACGCCCAGACGCAAAAACTGGAGCCACTTATAAACGGACACGGCCACAGCGAGAATGGATAAGGCTGCCAAAGCGAACAGGACCAAAAGCGATGGCAGGCTAAAGGTCTCTCGAAGGGTGTCCAGAACGCTCAAATCCATAAGATTTTTCCTCTGCAATATCCGCAGGTTTCAGGCAGGTTGCCAGGTTGCAGATCAAATCTCAGAGATCAAAAACAATGGGAATGCGCGTACTTGCGTTCAGGGCAGTTATACACAGGTCCGTCGACTGGCCTGTTGTTGCGTCGACACAGGCTGCCATCTTGTTGACCACAATACGCGAAACATTCGAACATTGTGTATTGGGCAAACCAAATTGCAAGATGCGGGTCTTACCGGGAGGCAGCTCGCCAAATTTCAGCAGCAAAAGCCCAATGACACCCCCATCGGCATCAAAGGTTCCAAATTCATATTCCATCTGTGCTAAGGGCGTTTGCGTGCCGTTAAAGGCGACATAGGTCAAACGACACGTATTTGCATCAATCTGTGCCGATGTGTTGAGTTGCAATGACAACTGACCATCCTGTGCCAAAGAAACAGACGGGACCAACGCCGAAAACACAACGCTGGCGGCGGCAAAAATTTTCAAAACACGCGACATGATATGCTCCAATATCAAAAATAGGCATCACCTTTGAAACGTATTGGCGCGCGTTGGGCCGACACTGTCAACTGTTATTCAAAGGGCTGTCTTCAAACTGGAATTTTACCGAAATACACCATGGAAGTGACGCATCGCCCCCAGTAAGTCAAAGGGGCTTTTGTTTGACTTGTCCCTACTGCTTTCGTCTGTGTGGGCCGCATTTTTTTCCTGTATGGCGGTGGTATATGCCAAATCTTGCACCATGCCTGTTTCACGTTGTGTGGGCAGAATCTTGTGGGATTCTGCGTCCTGTGTCACCAAGCGTTCCGTGGGTGTGCTGTTTGAGCCGTTGCGTGCGATGGGGCGCAAAGAGACCTGAACAGCGGCGGGGGATCGAGATGAGACAGTGTCAGACGAGGGGGCTGTGACTGGCGGTGTGGTCCGCACTCGTTGCGGCCACAAGGATGAGGCCACAGTAAATGCGCGCTGGTCTGATGCGCCGACAACACCGCTGTTTTTTTGCCCAATATTGTGCCTGACAAAGACAGCTGGCATACTCTGGCGCGTGGGCAAGGGCGCTATGAGCGGCGGGCCAACTGTAAGCTCTGCCCTGTACAAGAGGGTCGAAAACACCACTGGATCTGGCGGTGCGGGTGTGGTGATCACTTCTGGTATCGTCTGCGCAAAGCCCGGTACAGAAATGGTCGATGCCACATAGGCCGCTCCGGTCGCGGCTGAGCCAGCAATAAATATGATCGTATAGATAGGCGCCGCAAGTTTCATGAAGGGCAGTTGATCACAAAATGCAAATTCTCGCGAGGGAATATTACTGCAACACTAATTATAATATTAGATTTCAACCGCAGTATGTTAAATTTAGGAAGCTTTTTGACTTATGGACAGAAGTTCCAGAAAATGTGATCTTGTAAAATTATCTTTTTTGACATCGCAAATATGACTTGTCGGTGTAGAGTGGCATAGAAATTTTTCTCTGGTCACGGTCCTTGTGCATGCGTCCGGTCATAGCCCTTTTTGTCACTCTGCTTTGGATCGCCGCCCTACCGGGGCAGGCGGAGGCCAAATGGTCGGCCATTGTTGTCGGACAGTCCGATGCATCATCACGTCAAGGCATTGATGATGCCCTGCGCACCAGCCAGACCCTACGCGAAAACGGGGGGGATGTCGTTGTTTTGCTTGAAGATCCAGAGGTAAAATCGCTGCAACGCAGTCTCGCGGATCTTCGCGGGGCCTCGCAGTTGGTTCTTTACTATTCAGGATCCTCATCCGAGGGGCGCTTTGAACTTGGGGCCCAGGGGGTGTCAGTTGATCAATTGGTGTCTGTAATATCCAAGACAAGTGCCAGCGAGGTTCTTTTATTGGTGGAAACCTGCGGTACAAACCAACAGGTGGGACGGTTTTCGCCGCAAGATCTGCAGGTGCCAACGGGTATGCAGCTTCGGATCGTGACAAGCCCTATTTCAGAGACAGAATGCCTCCCGGGGCAGCGTCTGACAGACCGCTTGCTGCATACCAGTGGATCTACCGAGGGTCGTGATTTGTTAACGCGGCTCGTCGGGCTGCCCACACAGGGCACCGTTTCGTCTGTTGCTCTGCAGCCGCCGACTGTATCAGATACGTCCGCCCGATTGGTCGATTTCCTGCCTGAAGACACGATCTTGATCAATGCCTCTAGGCCTGACAGGGCATTCCCTGAGAGTGCCCAAGACGCAGATCCTTTTGTTGAGGTTCTCTTGCCTGCCACCCAACCGAGCTTCACGCTTTGGCGCGGTGACGCCGAAATTCTGCTCGCATCATTACCTTCGACGCGGGATGTAACCCGTCCCCAAGGGACAGGACGGCCGCAACCCTCGATCATTATCGGTTCCATCCAAGGGATCACAGACAGCGACGAGAGCCTGGCTCTTTCTTATGATCCACCCGACATCTGGAAGGCACTAAAAGCCAGCGATTTTGACAGATTTATCGAACTGCTGGAGGCAGGAGCATTTGATCCACCCGACGGCCCACCCCCCGGACGGACACGCGGCACCTATCTGGCATGGGCGATCCAAACGGAACTGACACGGATGAATTGCCGTCCCAATGGAATTGACGGCGCTTGGGGCGGCGGCTCAAGTCGTGCGGCCGACCTCTTTGTGGATCTTGTGCCAAATCCGGACGCTGTCGGGGCCGACAGGGAAACCAAGCCGCTCTTTCGCCTGATCTTGCGTCACCATGAAAAAGAATGTGCCGCCGCACAACGTCGGGTAAGCCAGCCAACCACACAGCGACCTGCGTCCACGCCCTCCCAGCCTGAACCTGCCCGACCCGCAACCACCAACAGCAGCGGAGGGTTCGGCCAGGGCCTGCGGGGTCTGGGAGGGTAAAGAAAGAACAGGGCCCTATTCGTGCATGATATCAAAAATGCCGGTGGGGAACTGCCTAGAACGGGGTCGTCACCCGATGCACATTAACGGTTTGACCCATATTGTTCAACGCCAGCCGCACGGTATCAATGCTGTTTCCTATCAACTGACTGACGATGGCCACTGCTGTCGCCGCGGGATTGGCACCAACCACCCCGCTGGTCGGCACGTGCTGGATTTCCTGCCAGCCCTTTTGTCCGGCGTAGTCATCCAGTAACGCCACATTGGCATCTGCACTTGCGCCACTTGGTCGGGCAATATGGGCTGCAAAAAATGCACCACCGCCCCGATACACCTTGAACGCACAACCAGAAAACCCACCACTCACCACAATCGGACGAATGATATCCATTCGACATACAGTCGCCCAATTGTCTTCGAAAAACAGATAAGAGCCCTTTATCGCGATCCCGGTTGCCTGCGTACAGGTTAACCGATTGGTCGCAGAAACCGTGATATCGACAGGGCAATATTTATACTTGGTAGCGTGACCAGACGAGAGGGGCGTGTCATTCGCCAGATGGCTCATCGGCGCTGCACCGAAACCGATAATCGTTTGACTGGCAAGATCTGCAACAACGGGCATGACGGTCTCCCCCTGGATATACATAATTCACAACTGGATCATGCCATGTTGTTTGCGGCACGCGATGTGCCGCCTACACAACACCGTGCTGCACTTTTTGGATGGCAGTCAAGTCGTTCATCTCGTTTGGATTATTTTGATTTGTAATATCTCATCCAAATTCCAATGCTCAAATTACTAGATATTATGAGAAGATCTATTTGCCCGTTGTCATATAAAATGGACCAACAAAACCCGGTATTACAAACCCATTGAACAGTGTGACCACCAAAGTGATTACACCGACAATAAACATTATAGCTGCGCAATCGAACAAACCCAAAGGCACAAAATGACCGATCCACTGGCGGACTGTGAGCCTTTGTAAAGCTGATTACCTGCGTATTGGTCCAGGCAGATCCCCTGTGGTGAAAAGTCAAAAGTCCCTATTGGCCGATAATATTCGTATAACTTTGCAAAAAGTTACGAAAACAGAAGGCAAATACGGTTATAATATAATAAAATAATTGTCATTATTTGGCCATGATGTTCTCTTTTAAGAGACTTTAAATAGACCTGCGGTGTGGTGTGGTTTACACTTTTCACGAGCAAAACTTGCAATGTGTTCCGTCAAGGGATGCGACCCTATCAAAAGTATGAGTATCGTTATGAAAGATCTTGGATCCCTCCCTACCTTGATGCACACAGATTACAAAGATCGGGTCAACCGGTTGTTTCGCCTGATCCACACACGGTCTGCCAAATCTATCTTTGGTCTTGGCGGGACGCTGGTGATGCTGCCTGCACTGGCCGAAGCGCAGGACTCGCCAGTTCAGATCCTCATTGAGGATGTGACATCGATCCGGGAATATGAATTGCGTGCCGATGGAACCATTCGCGCAGTACTGACCAACGGGCAAAAGGTTCTGATCACGGACAACAACATTTTCATTGATGCTGATGGGACAATCCGGATTTCGGAACTGGCGGCAGAGGAATTGCTGCTCGCGTCAGATAGCGCCTATGGGATGGTTGGCATCTCGACCAATGAGGCGCTGTTGGAAGGTGCGACATCGATCTTTGGGGTCACCCAGTTTCTGTCCACAGGCGGTTTGTTAAGCAAAACGCTCAAGGTTCTGGACGCCCCGCTGGAAGGGGCCATGGTTTTTTATGATGGCAGAACCACTCTGGATGGTCTTCCGCAAGAAAGCGAATATCTTGGTCTGACCGACGAAAACGGGGCCGTAACCTTTGACTATGAACCCGTCGCCGGGGGAAAGTTTCTGGTTGTTCCGGTGCAGAACGCCAATGGCACGGAATTTGGCTGGTCGGATGATTTTATCAACCAGTTTGACGGCGTTGTCACCCGTGATGTGGTGACCGACAACAGCTTTTCCCAAGTGCTGCAGGCTGCAGATACGCAAGAGGCCTCTGGCCAGATCGTATCGCCACTGACCACTTTGGTGGAAACTTTGGCCGATGCCGATGGCATCTCCAGTGCAGAAGCCGCCAGCAAGGTCAAATCCGCCCTGGGCATTGATGACGCTGTGGATCTGGATAGTTTCGATTTTGTTGCGGCGCTTGAATCAGAGGATGCCGAAACGGCTGAAACGGCCCAGGCCGTGCTTGCCGCCGCCACGACCGTGGCCAAAATTGTTGACACGGCTTTGACCGCAGCGGGCACCGAAGAAAACATAGATGGTGTTGAACTGGCAGATGTCACCAGTGATGCCATGGCTGCGGTGGCGCAAACGCTGGCTGAAATCTCGGATGCAAAAGACGCCGATGCTGGCTTTGCCCCGTCCATCGAAGATGTCGCAACGCTGGCCACAGCCGTCGCCGTGGCCCAGTCACTGGTAGAAGAGGTAGATGACGCCGCAGCCGAGGCGATGGCAGAAAATGCGGTCGCCGGTATGGTAGGCGGGGATGATGCCGATGCCGCCGCAACCGCAGCCATGGCCAGCAATGCCGACGTAGGTGATGACGCCGCAACGGCCGCGGTAGAGCTTGGCCAGACCCTCGGAGATTTTGCGGGCGAGGTTGAGGACCTGTTTGATAATCTTGATGGAGATGGCCTGACAGCAGATGTCGCTGACACACTTGACCAGACCCTTGAAGATACGCTCGCCAATCAGGTGGCCGAGATTGTGAATGAAACCATTTTGGGGATTTCTCTGGTCGAAGACGAAGCGTCCGGTGTTGAACACCAAACCGCGCCGATCAAGGGCAATCTTCTGGCCAATGATGCCTTTGCAAATGGAGAAGGTCTGACTTCGACAACAGTTCTCTATTCGGTCGAAGGCAGTCTTGTTACAGGGCAGGCAACCACCGCTGATACCGGCAGCTACCTGATTTCAACAGCAGATTGGGGAACCGAGACGCCAACTGTTGTGGCCTCGTCACTATTGGCCGGGCTTGCTGATGGCGCAGATACCGTCGCGGCCTTGCCCTCGGCGCGGACCACCGGCGGTGCGGCGACCAAGGGATCGGCCATTTATACCACACTGACGGTCTCGCAGGCCGATATCGATGCCGGGGAGGCCACCTTTGGCTTTGACTATACCTTTGGCAGCTATGACTACCTGCCCTACAACGACTACAGCTTTGTGGCGATTCATGCCACGAATGGCGGCACCGCGGCCGAACAGGATGGCACAGTGCTGGCCGGGGAAACGGATGGCCCCGCTGATGTTCAGGATCTCAAAGGAGATACCTGGTACACACTGATGGGCGAATACGCCGATACAGATACCGCTGCCGGATCTACTGCGGACGGCAGCTTTAGCTATACCTTCACCGAAGCAGGCACGTTCCAGATCGCCATTGGTGTCACCGATGTGCGGGACACGATTTTTGACAGCTTTATTTCGGTAGAGTCTGTGGATTATCAGGTGGCCGGAACCAGCTCGGCGACACAACCCAGCTTTGACGCCCAAGACTTCCGGGGCAATGTTCAGGCCGATACCGCCAATGATGGGACCGTTACGGCGCTGCTGGTCACCGGATCCTATGGTCAGCTGGTGGTCACCGAAACGGGGGACTACATTTATCAGGTGGGCGAGGGCGCCAATGTCGAAGACATAGCCGCAGGCGACACTGTCACCGAGAACTTCAAATATACCGTGCAACTGGACGATGGCCGACTGGCCACCAGCCGCTTGAACATCACGCTGGACGGTGTTGAAGAGCAGGTGGTCTCCCTGCAGTTTGAGGCCTCGAACATCAACGCAGAGGTCGCAGAGACCTATGAGATTGCAGGCACCCTGAGTGGTGCGAATGTAGGTGACCAAATCGAGGTCACCGTCACAGGCAGCGGTATTGCCCCCAGCACTGTCACTCTGACACTGACAGCGGACGATATCACCGATGGCACCGCCTTCTGGTCTTCGGGTGGGATGGACACCTCGGGTCTGGACGATGGCAGTGTCACGGTAACAGCCAGTCTTGTCGGAACAGATGTCTCGACCAGCGTTACAAATGTTACCAAAGACACCACCGCTGACACAGATGATGATTTCACCATCACCTATTCTGTCTTGCCGACAGCCCCGGATGAGGATTTGGAATTCACCATTTCGGGCCTGGATTCCGACACAACAGCGACACTCTATTTCTCGGATGGATCCGGGGCTGACTATGATCCCGTCGAAATGCTGATCGATGTCAATACCGCAGATCTTGAAGGGACACCAAACTACGCCTTCACCCTGCCTGATGGCTGGGACACCACTGCAGAGATATCAGTATCGGTTGATATCTCGGATGATAACGGCAATCAGATGCTGGATGGCGATCTGCCGGGATTTTTTGCCCCGACATTTGCTGCAAGCGTGAATGACGATGGTGAGATCAACGCAGCCGACCTGACGGCGACGTCTGTATCCCTGAGCACATCCGCACCCGCAGGGACAAACCCGCAACTGGTCTCACTGAGCTTTAGCGACGGGACCAATACAGTAGATGTGACCAGCGGTCTGCCTTTGGCGTTGAGCGGTGGAACAGGCAGTCTGTCCGGTCTTGATCTAACGGGTCTGGTAGATGGATCCATCAGCATGACCGCCGTGATGGAGGCCACACTGGCCGACAGCTCGACCGCGTCGGTGACATCCATCGGCAGCGCAACGCTGGATACCACCGCAGATGCTGGTAATGATCTGGCCGCCAGCCTGACCGATGACATTGACGACAGCAGCGATACCCAGGTCACGGTGGATCTGAGCGGTCTGGATAATGATGCCAGCACGGCCACAATCGTCTTTAGCGATGGCACCACCACGCTTGACGCAGTGCTATTTGACGGCGCCACGGCCACAGTGGATCTGACGGGTTTGGCTGCAGGTGTGCAAATCACCAGCCAGATCACTGTGACGGACACCTTTGGCAATACCGCAGTGGTCGACGGGCCAGTGACCTCGCTTGGAGATTTGCCAACAGTGTCGCTGGATCCACATGACCCTATTTCAGATGCGGATAAAACCACTGTTGTCATCACTGGTACGACCACAAATGCTACGGTGGATGGCGAAGTGACCGTAACCATCAGTGATGGCGTCAACACAGATGTTGTGGATGTGGCCACGGTGCTGGCCAATGGTACCTACAGTGTGACTGTCGACGTCTCAGCGCTGGACGATGGTGCGTTGGATATAACAGCTGCGGTAGAGGCCACCGTGGGGGGAACCACACAAACCGGAGCCCCCGCCACCGCACAAGTGACGCTGGACACCACTGCCGAAGCCGGGGGTGATACCGCCGCTGCAAGTTTGAGCGATGATATCTCTGGTGAGGGTGATACCTTTGTCACCCTACAACTGGATCTGGCAACGCTGGATGCCGATGTTGCCCCCGAGGACGCCACCGTGGTGTTCACCGATGGCACCACCACGCTTGGGGCTGTCAGCTTTGACAGCGCCGGCGCTGCAACCGTGGACCTGGCCGGATTGATCCCAAATCAGGATCTGACCTCTGTGATCACGCTCATGGATGCCCTGGGCAACACCCATAGCTTTGATGGGCCAAGCCCGGCATTGGTACAGCTGCCACAGCTAAGCCTGGATGACTTGGGGATCATCAATGCAGCAGGGGCAAATGCTGTTGCCGTATCAGGTCAAACCGACCTGACAGCGGGAACCGTTGATATCATCCTGAGTGATGATGTGGACAACGCCGAAACGGGGCAGGCCATTATCGAGTCCGATGGCAGCTTTAGTTTTGGGCCACTGGATGTCAGTGAACTGAATGATGGTACATTGACCATCACAGCCACAGCAACCGGGACCATTGGCGGGGGTGTTGTGACCTCGGCCGAGGTCACCGATGATCGAGAACTAGATACCACCGCAGATGTCGGGGCGGATATAACTACCAGCCTCAGTGATGATCTGGACGGTCTTCATGACACCGAAGTCACCGTTCAGATCGACAGTGGTCTGGATGCCGATGTAGACCCAACGGCAGTGTCCATTACCTTTGGCGACGGCACGACCACAACTTCTCCAGAGTCTTTCGATGCGACAGGCGCGGTGACGGTTGATCTGTCCGGTCTGGACAGCAGCCAGCCGATCACCAGCACGCTCACGATCACTGACGCGGCGGGCAATACGACCACTGCAGCCGGGCCGGGCGTCAGCTTTAATACAGCCGCCATCTACAACGCGACCCAGGATGTCAGCTACACGGCAGAACAGCTGCAACTGGCAGTGACAGAGGCCAGCTCGGGGGATGTCATCGAACTGGGGGCAGCAGACATCACCGGGGATGTCACCATCGACAAATCCCTGACACTGAAGGGTGTTCACAACGGAACACCTGCCGCAGATGCCAGTGATCCGTCAGGCATGGATCCCGAAGGTCGGGGAGGCGAATCCAACCTGACCGGAACCCTGACCGTGGCTGCGGCCAATGTGGTCATCGATGGCGTAAAACTGGACAATGACGCGCCGCTAACCTGGGATGAAAGCATTTTGACAGGTGATGCAAACAGCGGCTTTGGCAATGAGCTTGACGGCTTTCAGCTGCTTAACTCTGTCATGACAACCTATACTCAGGCAGGGGCCCCTGTTTTTGGTCCAAGTAACGCCACCTATGCTGGACCAACCATGGCGTCGAGTTGGGAAATTTCCGGCAATCTGATCGGGGGTGTGACCGAAGGCAATTCGGGAACGCTTTATCTGGCAGGACTTGAAGACAGTTCTATCTCGGGCAACGTCTTTTGGCGGCCCACGGCGGGACATCTCTACCTGTCGTCCACGACCAACGTTGCCGTGGATGGAAACTTTTTCTACCACGGTGTGCATGCGAATGGCATTGATCTGGATGGTTTGGAAGCTCCACTTTCAGGAGCAAGCTTCAGCAGAGATGGTTATGGCTACGGCGACTTCAAAAGTGATGTATCAGGGGACGCGCAGGACCAGTTCTTGGGGCGTAACTTCTGGATCGAGGTCAAGGGCACCAACACCGATCTGTCGATCACCGGGAATGATGGTCAGTATAATTCGGGCGGAATCCAGCTATATGGTGAGAGCGGAGATGAAACCTTTGATGGGGTTACTATTTCTGGAAACACCTTCCGTGATTTTATCAACGCGGATCCCGGTGCGGCGCTGGTTTCAGGCGTCTCGGGCTTTATGGGGGCCATTGCCGTATCGACCTTGGCCAGCGGCAGCCAGATCAGCGATTTGACGATTGCCGACAATGACATCACGATGGCTGTGGACCAGATCTTTGATCAGGACGATCTGCCAGCGACAATTTATGTCAATGGATCTGCCACAGACAGCGCGGATGTGGATGGTGAATCCGTTACCATGACCGGAAATACCATCACCATAACAGACACCTCGGCGTCTGAAATTCTGGCCGCACAAAGCACAACATCCTCCTACACTGGAGTTTTCCAAGCCGTTCTTTTGGGATCAGGCATAGAAGATGATGTGCGGATCACTGGGAACACCTTGAACGACACATCGTCTGGCAATGTGGCTGGGATCACGATGATCAGTGATGGGACTGACTCGGGTCTGGCGCCATTGACCGCAGACACCGCAGTGACTGGGAACACGATCACCGGTTTTGAAAATGCGTCCTTTGTGGATCAGATACTGGTCTATGGTATGGATTTAAGCCAGCAATTGGATGATCTGAACCTTCAGTCTCCGGTGACCTTGGTTGTAACCTCCGACACCCCTGTGTTGTATGAGCTCAAGACAGGAACCACTGGAGATGACAGCTTTGTCGGCAGTGCGGACAATGATGTCTTTGTGACCCGTGGCGGTCAGGACACAGCTGATCTGTCTGCAGGCGGTACGGACATTGTTGCAATAGACGGCAGGGGCAGCGATGGCGATCTGGTCACTCTGACCGACTTTACCACAGGTGATGTGGCGGATGCTGATGGGATCGCCTTGTACAACCTGATCCAGTCAGACCTGCGGGGTGATGGCGATGAACTTCAGCACGTGGCTGCAGACAATGCAGTGAATGCGAACACTGGAATTTTGGTCTTCACCAACGAAATTGATTTGTCAGGAGGGGCGGCCGCAGCCATTGAAGCCGCCGTCGAAGGCCTGAGCGGACTGGCAGCTGGTGACATCGTCTTTGCCGTGGCAGGGACGGGAACGGACGCTGCTTTGGTCAGGGTCGAGATGTCGGCGTCCGATGCAGGCACAGCCACACAACTGGCCAGTCTGACCTTGGCCGCAGGAACAGATATTGAGGATATCGGAAGTGAAAACTTTATGAATGACGTGCAGATCCCACCCGACTTTTAGATCGGGGTCTGACGTCAAATAAAGGGATACCTTTTGCAAACTTTGGACCATGAATAGCAACGCCTGCCGGGGGTTTCCTTGG
>JAQXDR010000064.1 GCA_029251265.1 Pseudoprimorskyibacter sp.
TTTGACTTGCAGGACGTCAGTCCAATTCTGGCGCAGATGCGTATGGTGAAATCACCCGAGGAATTGCAGCTTGCGCGACATGCTGGCCTTGTTGCCAACGCAATGATGACCCAAGGCCGCGCTGCCATCAGGGACGGCGCCCCCGAATTCGAAGTTGCTCTTGCAACCTCTGCTGCGGGCACACGGACAGCAGCTGCACTTTTGTCAAAGTATTATTCCGACACAGACATGTCCCCCAACACCCATTTTTTGCAGATCATGGCGTCGGGCGACACCATTACCAAGACGCACCATCGGGCAACAACACGCATTATGCGAAATGGTGAACCCGTATTTCTATGCTTCTGCGGTATGACCAATTTCCACCGCTTCAAACTCGGATTTGATAGAACATTCTGGATCCAAGACATTGCCGACAAAGCGCAAGCCGCTGTCTACGAGGTTGCCTTGGCCAGTCAACAGGCGGCCTTGGCATCCTTACGTCCCGGGGTGACGGCAGAATCCGTGCACGCAGCCTATGCAGAAGTTATCCAGAATGCGGGATATGACTACCCTTTTCGGTGTGGCCGATCCACAGGGTTCAGCTTTTTAGAAAAACCACAGCTTGTCACCGGAGATACAACAGTTATTCAGCCTGGAATGGTATTCGCAGTGGACGGTTCTGTCTCGGATGATAATTTTCGCGCCCAAGTCGGCGATAGTGTGATTATTACGTCAACCGGCTGGGAGCCACTGACGAAGCATCCTAAATCTCTTGACGATGTGATTATTTGAAACCGCCAGGACTCAGCTAAAGTGATTAAGATTTGGTCCAAGCGGTCTGAATGAATTCGCTGGATTTGGGATGCCATACAAGCAATGCGCACGCCTGCGGGAGAGTTCAGCAACAGCGTCTTAGCATGGACTGCTATTCACATAATGTGTCCGCGCATCCGTTGAAAACTTCCTGACTTCAACTGCGGCCACGGCGTAAGCCATTATCGCATAGCCCTTGCTACACCCATTATTTTTTCGCAAGCTAGAACGACAATGCCAAAAATCAGTGCAAGGTCCTGACACCATGAATGCCCAAAACGACTGGCGCGTGATAGCCACAACAGAACAGCTGAATGTGGCTCGTCCTGTTCTGGCAGTTACTTTGGACAACAGACCCTATGTGCTGTTTCGCGATGATACGGGTTCTCTTGGGCTTATTGGTCGTCATTGCCCGCATCGGGGGGCCGATCTGCTCTATGGACGACTGGAAGACAACGGCCTGCGGTGCCCCTTTCACGGATGGCATTTTGACCGCACAGGGCAGTGCATGGAACAACCTGCCGAACCTGAAGGATCGAAAATGTACACCCAAATCAAGGTTCCCATGATACAAGTCAGGGAAATCGGTGGTGAAATTCAGGCTCTGATATCACAAAGCGAGGCGTTACAATGATCAGCAAACAGTTGAACGATCAAATTACCCGTATCGGTCCCGGTTCAGATGCGGGCATGGTCTTGCGACATTACTGGCAACCCGCCGCGCTGATCGAAGAACTCGATCACGGAGATAAGGTTCCGGTGAACCTGCTGGGGGAACGGCTAGCGTTGGTGCGTGGCGCGAATAATCAACTGATTTTGGCGACCCGTATCGCGACGATTGATGAACCTGCAACGCACTATCCCGCGTCGAAGGATATCTTAATCGACACCCTTGGACCAACCTATCCCGTTGCAGAGCGCAAAGGCATCCTGTTTGCTTACTTGGGCAAGCAGAAGACACCACCCGCATTTCCAAACTTTGACTGTTTTCGCGCTCCAGACAGCCATGTTTTTGCGTTTAAGGGATTGTGGCAATGCAATTGGCTACAAGCGCTTGAGGTCGGGATCGACCCTGCGCATGCCTCGTTCTTACACAGGTTTCTTGAAGACGAAAATCCGGCAGAAGGCTATGGCAAGCAATTCCGCGACAAAGCCGAAGGCACCAATATGCCAATCACACAGGTTCTGCGTGAATATCCAAGGCCGGATATTACCGTGGACGAAACTAAATTTGGGCTGAAAATAACGGCATTGCGGCACATGGATCACGGGCTGACACATGTGCGCATCACCAACCAGATTTTTCCGCAAGCTATTTGTATCCCCATGTCGCGGGAGATGATCATCACCCAGTGGCATGTGCCGGTAGATGACGAAACCTGCTATTGGTACACGATGTTCACCAGCTTTGCTAAACCGGTCGACAAGGCGTTGATGCGTGCGCAGCGATTGAAGGAGCATAGCTTGCCAACCTATGCGCCTTTGAAAAACAGGGCCAACGACTATCATTATAATCCCCAAGAACAAGCGACCCAAACATATACAGGAATGGGATTAGATATTAACGTTCATGACCAATGGGCCGTCGAAGGGATGGGAAGAGTTCAGGACCGCACGCAAGAGCATCTTGGTCGTTCCGATAAAGCAATCATTCGCTACAGGCGGATGCTGCGTGCTGCAATTGCTGCTGCGGCAGCCGGTAACGTCAGCGACCTTCCTATGCTGGGTCCAGAGGCTGCAGACATCACAGGGCCTGTGTCCAATGACGCTATTGCAGACACGCACCTGTGGCAGGACATCAGTCGGAACGCAGACATGACAAGACGTGCGCATTGTTCCTGGGACGCGACCGTTTAATGGATACTGGCGTGCAGGAAAGGCTTCGTCAGGGATTCTTGTTCCAGACCGGCCATTACAAAGATGCCTGCCTGACAACAGCAGCACGTATTCTACAGCGCGTCGCCACCGACCAGATTGAAACCATCCGCGTGGTATTTGCGGACCAACACGGCATTTTGCGTGGTAAGACGCTTACCACGCGCGCATTGGAAAGTGCTTTGACATCGGGCATCGGAATGCCGTCCACGCTTTTGCTCAAGGATACTTCTCACAGAACCGTCTTTCCGGTTTGGAGCGCGGACGTCAGTCTGGGTCAGAATCCCTTGGCCGGAGCAAATGACATAGTATGTGCGCCGGTTGTTGATACGTTCCGCGTCCTTCCCTGGTCAAAACATTCAGCATTTTTGATGTGTAATATCCTGCACAGGTCAGGTGCAGGCGTGTCAGTCGGCTCTCGCAACGTTTTACAACGGGCCCAATCTCTTTTGGCAAAGGCAGGGTACGACGCATGCTTTGGCCTCGAAGTTGAATTCCAAGTGTTTGACAGGGTCGATTCAGGTCTGGATCATGCGCAAGCAACCATGCCGCCTGCCCCTATATCGACCCAAAATACGACCCAAGGGTATCAATTCCTGACTGAAACCCGCTATGGCGAAGCCGAGGCTCTTTTGGACCAACTTCGCCGCATGGCCGAAGATCTGGACCTGCGTCCGCGTACAGTTGAAATCGAGATGGGTCCCAGCCAGTTCGAATTCACCTTTGACCCATCGGGACCAATGGATCAGGCGGATCGTTTTGTCCTGTTTCGCACAATGGTAAAAGAAGTTTGTCATGCCCGGGGCTTGCACGCGAGCTTTATGGCCAAACCCAAACTGGCTCATGCTGCAGCCAATGGATGGCACATCCATCAATCCGTGATCGACCGACGCTCGGGACAAAATGTACTGACACCACATACCTCTGGCGCATTGACCGAAACGGCAAATCATTGGATTGCTGGACTGTTAGAAAACGCTGCGGCAAGCTGTTTGCTGACCGCACCCACAATCAACAGTTATAAAAGGTTTTTGCCCCATCAGCTTGCCCCCAACAGCATCCAGTGGGGCCACGACAACCGTGGAGCAATGGTGCGGGCCTTGTTGTATCCCGGTGATGCCGCAAGCCGGGTAGAAAACCGCGTCGCCGATAGTTCTGCAAATCCCTACTATGCACTGGCCGCACAGATATTGTCCGGGTTAGATGGTTTAAACCGAGGACTGCAAGCGCCGCCAGCATGCGAAACCCCCTATTCAGGGTCGGCCACTGCGCTCCCTGATAACCTGCTCTGTGCAATCAATGCATTCAACGACAATCCGTTATTCGCCGACACTCTTGGTCAGGACTTTGTCAGCTATCTGACCCATATCAAACGCGCCGAATGGGATCGGTATCTGATGACAGTGTCAGATTGGGAACAGGCCGAATATTTCAATCTTTTCTGAGGACCGTTTGACAGTGCAAACCGGTATTGCCGCCCATCGTTTCGAGGATACGATCGACGGCTATTTTCCACTTCACCTCTCGTTAAAGCAGATGCTGGAAAGGCTGGATTTTGCAGCTGCCGTTGTCACACTGGATTACGCGCCCTTTATGCATTTCAACGGACTTGCCGATGATGCACCCGTGCCCCTGAATATCAAAACCGGTTTTGCAGGAATTATGGAGCGGGTCACATTCTGCGTTACCTTCAAAAGCCTCAGCGGCATAGGAACATGGCGATGGCTGGATGCGGAGCCGGGCAGTGGTCCGCGTCTGATGCCTAGGACGCGATTGGCAGAGCCCTGTTATCTTACGGGATTGGGGTTCAAACACGGTCTGGTCGAAACAGAGGTAATCGGCCGCCTGTCTGGCACGTCCACGGGCGGGATTTCAATCTTTGACGGACCACCGCCAGATGCACAGATCGGCAAGGCTGTTTGGGGGCCTTTTACACCGTACCAGATCGTTTTTGCAGACAACACCAGCGCGTCTCATGGGGACAAGGCCGCAGCGAGGGGTCTTTCAAGTGCGGGATTTTATATCGTGCTTTAGTCGCGAAAAACCATCACGCTAACACCACCTACTGGGCCAAACGGTTAACGCCTTGAGCGGTCAAATCCTGAATCAATGTATCTATGTGAATATCTTGCACAGACTGCCCGGCGCGCAATGCCAAACCGGCAGCGGTGCCTGTGGCCTGACCCATAGCCATGCACTGTGGCATTCCCCTGACCGATGCAAAGGCCACGGAATCTGCCGACAGGATACGCCCTGCAAACATGAGGTTTGAGATATTTTGTGGCAGTAATGAACGAAACGGGATTGTATAATATTGACCTGTCCCGATTGCTGCCTCATGGGTCATGTCCCCGTCGGACCGCATAACGTCATCAATCGGATTGTCGCAAGCGACGATACCATCGGGAAATTTGGTTGCGCGAATTAGATCTTGCCCGGTGACGCGATATATCCCGTGTAGCTTGCGCGTCTCGCGGACCCCCACTGTCGGGGATAACATCGACATATGCGCATTAGCAAACCCGGGAACATCACTGCGCAGAAATTGAGCCAGTTGGTAACATCGCCGACGGCCTTTTTGTGTTGCGGCCCCGACGGCACTGGGATCCGTGCCATCGACTCCACGGACATGAACCGAGTTGCAAAAAACTGTTCCGGAATGAAATCCGCGCATCAGATAAAGCTTTGACAAATCCGGATGCAGACGCCCTTCGGCCACCCCTTTTTCAGCATAGCGGGTGTAATACGGATCTGATTCTGAAAATGCCTCAGCCCAATTCACACCCGTCATATGGAAAGAGATCGTCACCGCCATCATATTTCCCGAGGCATCCCCAAGGCTGAAGGGCACTCCCGATTTAGCCGAGATATCACCATCCCCAGAGCAGTCGATCACGATTTTCGGCGTCACGGAAAAAGGCCCGTTGCGATCACAGCACGACACTGCTGCAATCCGTCCGTCCACTACCTTGGGTGTGATGGCGATGCTGCCCAGCCTGACCTTAACGCCGGCCTCTTCAAGCATTTCGAACATCGTGAGGGTGGCGATATCATGATCATAGATGATTTCAGGGCCAAAATTCGCGAGCGCGCACGGGCGTTTTTCAGCCGCCGGTGGCTTCATCGTAGAGAGGCGGTTGGTCAATTCCTCAATCAGGCCCCCAATAATTTCGTCGACGGGATATCCGCCACCCCACGGCATTCCCGGGCAGAACGCCATCACACCGCCAATCTTGCTAGTTGCTTCCAACAAAGTAACGTCAAGCCCCTGCCGACCAGCCGCAACAGCCGCGCCAAACCCCGCAGTGCCACCCCCGATAACCAACACATCTGTTATCACATTGCGCTGTTGCATCATTTTATCCTGTCGCAGGTGGCGTTGTATGGAGAAGGATTTGTTTCCATATCGCAATATCGTCAAAAAGGGTCACGTCACGGCGAATGCCGCGTGGCCCAAACTCTACATGACTGACGCCCATCACATGGACGCTTGCCCCCGATGGTGCGCCGTAGCGCCCGAACCCACTATGATGACCCGTCAAAGACCACCGAACTGCGCTACGGGGTGGCAGCATTGGATCCATGCGCCCAATCTGGTGGTCAATGCGAAAAACTGCATCTGGAAACGCACTGCGCAATCCTAGCCAAAACGCGTCCAAAGCAGCCCAGCCATGGCTTTCTTGTCCTCCTGGCGCCGACATGTGGCAGGCACGATCGTAGATTTTCGGGATTGTCCCAAAATCGGCAGACATAATGGCACGCAGCCCGTCAGCATGACGACTGCCCCAAGGATCGGTGTTGCCCGACCCGGTATAGGGCCCCACCTCATCGGTTTCGGGGGTCAGAGGCATGCTCAAATCACCCCTGTCAATCTGTGCCTGTGCGGCCTGTTTCGGGGATCCGCCAATCTGGCAAACAATGGCCGCGTTGTCCCGAATAAGCCATTCATCCCACACCCGATTGGCATGGCAAAATGTGTCTGCAATTGTGCGAAAGGTGACCCGTTTGGCGGTTGCATCCCCAAACCAGCCTCCACGATGTGTTGCGTTTGACAAAATCCGATGCGAGGACAAGAATCCATCACTGGCATTGCCAGTCCATATCACATCTTCGCCCAACAGCTCACGGTCTGGGAATTCACAAAGGGTGGCCATTGTGTTGGCTATACCAGCTGCGTTACCACGACTGATCCCCGCGGGTGTGCGCACACGAAGGTCGTCTCCATAGTGCCAATGAAGGGCCGCGATATCACGGCCTTCCCAAATTTGGGCTGTGCATTTTAGAATATAGTCGGGCAGGTCGTTAAAACATGCATCGAATCCCTGCATTCCAGATCTCCATTCTTGCCACATCTCGCTAGACACTATTGCATCGATACCAGACAGTGTCCTCCACCAATCCGGAGAACAAAGGCCTCACGAATGGAAAGATCCTGCCTTACCCAAGACCTCTTGGCCATATTACGCGCGCACGACACTCCCACAATCTGCAATGCTATCGAAGTTGCGCAGGGAAAACGTGGCTTTAACGGGTTTACGCGCAAAACCATGCTGCACAGTCGCCCGGACTTGCCCGCGATGGTTGGGCGGGCACGCACCGCGCGCATTGCAGGCGTTGCCCCATCAACCGATGCGCCAGAGATAGTCCGTGCACGACGTCTCGCATATTTCCGCGCCATGGCACGTGGTCCGGGTCCAACAGTTGCAGTGGTTGAAGACATAGATCATCCACATTGCATCGCAGGCTGGTGGGGCGAAGTCCACGTGGCCGTACACAAGGGATTGGGGCTTGCCGGAGCCGTCACCAACGGGGTCATGCGCGATCTGGGCGTCATGGACGATAACTTCCCCGTACTTGCCGGATCGATTGGCGTCAGCCACGGCCATGTCCATGTGCGCGACCTTGGTTCACAAGTGTCAATTTTTGGCCTGCAAGTCTCAGAAGACGATCTGATTCATGCAGACCGTCACGGAGCAGTGGTTATACCCGAAACGGTCATTGCATCGCTCGCCGATGCTATTGAAACGGTCATAAAAAACGAAGCCCGTATTTTGGGCCCCGCCCGCGCGCCAGGCTTTGATATTCACAAGCTGGAGGCAGCCTGGGCCGACTTTGAAGCCCATCGGACATAGGGCCAGAGGCGGGTCGCTATAAGCGCTGGCGCCTCGTAACTACAAACCTAAAGCCCGCTTTTTGGTCTCTGCCCACGTCATGATGGCCATATCAAATGTCAAAGCCATGAGCGATACGCATATGCCAAGCACAAAGTTTTTGCCCATATTGGTACCGGCCAGCGTTTTCTGAAGCTCTTGCCCCAGATCCTGTGTTCCGATGAACGCAGCGATAATCACCATGAAAAAAGCAAACATAATAGCCTGATTGAAACCTACCGCCATCGTCGGTAACGCCAGCGGCAGCTGCACATTCCACAGCTTTTGCATGCGTGTCGCACCGGACATATCGGCGGCTTCGGTCATTTCAGGGGGTACATTTCTAAGTCCCTCGATGGTGTAACGCACTAAAGGCACCATGGCAAAGATAAGGATGGACATCACAACAGACGTCGCCGTGATCCCAAACAGCATAATCGCCGGTATCAGATAGATGAAACTAGGGAACGTTTGCGCCGTATCACAAATCAGCAACACCCGTTCAGACCACGCTTTGGATCGGGCGGCCAGTATCCCAATCGGCAGGCCGATAGCCACCGCAAGAATAACGGCAGAAATGACCGAATACAGCGTGATGACCGATCTGTCCCACCACCCTGTCAAGGCCACCAGACTAAAGAACACCGCAGCATAGATGCCCGACCGTTTTCCGCCCAATGCCAACGCGCCTGCGACGACCAACATGATGAATGCGACCGTCGGAATGGAAAGTAGAAAATCCCGGAAAGGATTCAGGATCCATACATTCAACACGTATCTAATCGCCATAGTTGTGTTCTGGATCGCATCAATTGCCAGAAAAGATTTGATCGCGGTATCAATCTCTTTGCCTTGGGAAAAGCTTTGGCGGCGTCCAATCTCGGCAAACCACTCTACAAACTGACCAAGAACGGTGAAACTGACAAAAGCACCCAAACCGATAATCAGATATTTGTTCCGGATCCACCATGGTGTGTCCTTTTCAAAATGCTTGGGCAATTTCACGACCCACGCCTTTGACAATCTGTCCAAAGTCACCGCAAGCAGAACAATCGTTACGCCAATCTCAAAAGACCGCCCCAGCTTGAAGCTGCCCATCATCGCCAAAAGCTTGGCCCCCAATCCGGGCATGCCGATAAATGCTGTCAAAACAACCATCGCCAGACACAACATAATGACCTGGTTCACACCGACCAAAATCTCGGTACGGGCAGATGGCACATAGACGTGGCGCAACATTTGCCAGCGCGTACAGCCCGACATCTTGCCCGCCTCAACTATTTCTGGCGGGACTTTCTTGAGGCCCAGCGTCGTCATCAAAACCATCGGCGGGATAGCATAGATGATCGTGGCCACAGCGCCCGCCGTTGGTCCAACCTTGAAAAAGATAACAGCAGGCAGAAGATATGTGAAAAATGGCAAAGTTTGCAGAACCGACAGAATTGGCTTGATGGCCCGGTCAACCCAACTGAACTTCCATGCCAATATACCCAGCCCGAGACCCAGACAAAATGCAAGGGGAGCGGCAACAAACAGGACGGACATTGTCTCCATCGCGATTTTCCACTGGCCGATCAAGGCTGTCCAGATAAAGGTTGCCCCAGCCAGTACTGCAAGTCGCCATCCCCCAAGAGAATAGCCCAGCACGGCAGCGACAGCGGCGACTGCGCTCCATGGAACTTGTTCAAAATTTGGCCAGCGGCGTTTTCCATAAAGGATATTTGCGGTTGTATCGAGCATGAACTGCAACGGTCCCTCAGCGAACCACCGCGTCACCTTTTCCAACGCCAGATCATACCGAACAAAATTGAATGCAACGTCCAGCCAAGCGGCAAACGGGGGAATCCACGCCTCGGGTAGCCGATATAGAAGTGTGGGTAGCAGGCCGACGTACTGTATTACAGTCAGTAACAACGCTATCACAAACAAACACATGGCAATGAAAGAGGGTGTCAGCCGCGATGGTGGCTGTGCAGTATGTGTCGTGACGGCAACCATCAGGACGTACCTACAAGCACTTTAAGCGCATGTTGTCGTGACATGGCGCCAATGGCCTTGTCGCCATCAACAACCGGAATCATTTCGCGGGTGTCAGCCACCAGAATTGCTGCCAGATCGTGTATTGTGGCAGAGGCAGATACCGGCATGCCGTCACCCGTCGCACCGGGCTGAACCAGCAAACTGGCGCGCACGACGCGCGATTTGTCGATGTCTTCAGTAAACTTGCGAACGTATTCTGTCGCCGGTTTCATCACGATCTGATCAGGTGTGGCGCATTGTTCAACGGCACCGTCTTTCATGATTGCAATGCGATCTGCCAAACGCAGGGCCTCGTCAAAGTCATGGGTGATGAACACAATCGTCTTGCCCAACATGTCCTGCAAACGCAGGAATTCGTCCTGCATCTCGCGACGAATAAGGGGGTCAAGCGCGGAAAAAGGCTCATCCAAAAACCAAATGTCAGGCTCGATGGCCAGACTGCGGGCAATCCCCACACGCTGTTGCTGACCGCCGGATAATTCGCGCGGAAAATAATTTTCCCGGCCTTCAAGGCCAACCAGTTCGATGACCTCAAGCGCGCGGGCCCGCCGATCATGTCGGTTCTGGCCTCTCATCTCTAAAGGAAAGGCAATATTGTCCAGCACGGTGCGATGCGGCAAGAGTCCAAAGCTCTGAAAAACCATGCCCATCTTGCTGCGGCGCAGCTCGATCAGGTCTTTTTCAGACAGGGACATGATGTCCTGTCCTTCTACTTCGATTGTGCCGCCAGTGATATCGTGCAGCCTTGAAAAACATCGCACCAAGGTAGATTTTCCAGAGCCAGACAGCCCCATGATGACCAGCATTTCGCCTTTACTGACCTCAATCGAGACGTCCTTGACGCCAGCAATGTAGCCATCCGCGCGAATATCATCATAAGAATGCCCTGCAGGCATCCGCGACAGATATCCACCGGGATTGTCCCCAAAGATCTTCCAAACATTTTTACTAGAGATGACAGGCACGTCGGAAGTCATAAGGTCAACCGTTTCATTAGCCCCAAGCATCAGGGGTCAGATAAGTATTTATAACATTGAGCCCTGCCCGGAACCGGACAGGGCTCAGTCGTGCGAGTTAATCTGCCTTAGTTCAACCAAGTTTTCCAGGTTGCTTCGTTGGCATCAAGCCATTCGGCAGCGGCCTCTTCAGGCTCAAGCTCATCGATATCGACCAAACGGGCCATTTCAGCGATCTGTGGGTTGGTAAAGCTGATTTTTTCCAGAACTGCATAAGCTGTTGGCCACTTATCAGCCATACCATCCCAAGCTGCCTTTTTCAGATAGCCATCGGCAGGGTTACCGCAGTCATAAAGCGCATCCGGGTTAGGACCAACCGACGCGTCTTTGTCACATCCATCAACCCAAACAGGGAATTCAACGAACTCACCCGGCCAAACCGCCTCGGCAAAGTTCGGTGTCCAGTTGAACACAACCACAGGACGCTTGTCCGCTTCGGCTGCGCCGATTTCTGCCCAAAGTGCAGCAGCTGATCCCGCATTGATCACTTCGAAATTCATACCCAGCGCCTCAACACGCTCTTTGCCGTGCTTAAGCCAGTCAACCGGACCGTCCAGATACCGTCCCTTGGACCCGGTTTCGGGTGTTGCAAACAAATCAGCGCAGTCGTTCAGAGCTTCCCAGCTGGGCAGACCAGGGCAGGCATCTTTGGTCCACATCGGATACCACCAGTCCTCACGGGTGACTGCATTGTGGTCACCTACATCAACGATGCCACCTTTTTCCAACGCGGCGCGGAAAGATGCGCCAAATGCGCCTTCCCAGACTTCAAGCTCGAGCGTCACATCGCCCAAGCGCACCGATTCATAAACCGCTTGGCTATCAGTGGTGACATATTCGACGTTTTGACCCATTTCCTCAAAGATCTGGCCGACGACGTTAGACATCACGATCTGTGATGACCAGTTATGGATAGGGATCACGATAGGATCCGAGCTGTCCGCAGCGAATGCCGACACGGGTGCGAATGCCAGCACTCCGGTGGCCAGTGCAGTGGTGAACTTGTTCATTTTTATCTCCCTGTAAGTCGCACATTTGCGCAGTAAATTCTGCCTTGCACGCTTTCGACTACAGCCTGACGCGCCAATGATGGCGGCAAACGACTGTCTGTCTTAACTTCCCATATTTTTACTGTGGATCAAGTATTATTCTTTGTAAGGGTGACAATTTACATAAATTAGTTTTGTCATAACTCTGGTTTTAGGGTGTCATATGTCTGATTTGCATAAAAAATGGTCCGCTACAGACGTGAATAATAATTATATTTCGGTCATTGTGACCCTGAAGGAGTCCGATTCTATGCGTTATTCTGGGTTACGGGTGATAAAAGAGGCGTTGACAGGCCATAAGGGCTGGTCGCCTGCTTGGAGGGACGCGACTCCCAAACCCGAATACGACATCATTGTCATAGGTGGCGGCGGGCACGGGCTTGCCACGGCCTACTATTTGGCCAAGATTTATGGTCAAAGACGGGTCGCAGTTCTGGAAAAGGGTTGGATTGGCGGTGGAAACGTTGGCCGCAATACGACGATCATCCGATCCAATTATATGCTGGATGGCAATGAGCCCTTTTACGAATTCTCGTTGAAGCTGTGGGAAGGGCTGGAACAGGATCTGAACTACAATGCGATGGTCAGCCAGCGTGGCATCTTAAACCTGATACATTCGGACGCGCAGCGTGATGCTTTTGTGCGGCGCGGAAACGCCATGATGCTGAATGGCGCGGATGCAGATTTGATGACCACCCAGCAGATCAAGAAAAAATACCCGTTCCTGAACACCACCGACGCGCGGTTTCCCATAAAGGGCGGCCTTGCCCAACATCGCGGCGGCACAGTGCGCCATGATGCAGTCGCTTGGGGATATGCACGAGCGGCAGATCAGCAGGGCGTAGATATTATTCAAAACTGCGAAGTCACGGGCTTCATAATGGAAAACGGGACCTGTTGTGGGGTCGAAACAACGCGTGGCACAATTCGGGCGACAAAGGTCGCATCCTGCGTTGCAGGGTCCTCCGGCCGCGTCATGGAAATGGCTGGACTGCGCCTCCCAATCGAAAGCCATGTTCTTCAGGCTTTTGTATCAGAGGGATTAAAGCCGTTGTTGCCGGGTGTTATTACCTTTGGCGCGGGTCACTTCTATTGCAGTCAATCTGACAAAGGCGGTCTTGTTTTTGGCGGGGACATCGACGGCTATAATTCCTATGCGCAACGCGGCAACCTTCCCGTGGTCGAGGATGTCTGCGAAGGAGGCATGGCGATCTTTCCAATGTTGGGACGGATCCGGCTTCTGAGGATGTGGGGTGGAATCATGGATATGTCCATGGATGGATCGCCCATCATTGATCGCACATCTATCGATGGGCTCTATTTCAATGGTGGGTGGTGCTATGGCGGGTTCAAGGCCACACCAGCGTCTGGCTACGCCTATGCCCATCTGTTGGCCCGAGATGAACCGCACCCGACAGCAACAGCATATCGGTTTGATCGTTTCAACCGCGGTCTGATGATCGATGAAAAGGGCATGGGCAACCAGCCTAATTTGCACTGAAGGAATGCGCCTATGATTATTGAACACCCGTTGCTGGGTCCAAGAGACGCATCCGAGTTCACGTATATGGGCGACGCTGCTTTGATCCACCGACCTGATTGGACAGCGACCACAGCTGTGCAAGATTTTGCGGATTATGGATACCTGCGTGACAATCCTGCGGGACGCCACCGAGAGCTTTGGTTTCATGAAGGCGGGGACAGATCTTGGTTGGTTGTAACACGCGACACGACCACACACGCGATCACCTCGGTTGAATTGGCCCGCGATGTAGCACGCCGCGAAGGACGTTCGAGATGACCCAGAGCAACAGACTCGATGGTGGTTTGATCAACCGCGATCGTCCGATCAATTTTACCTT
This sequence comes from Pseudoprimorskyibacter sp., assembly GCA_029251265.1. Lineage (GTDB taxonomy): Bacteria > Pseudomonadota > Alphaproteobacteria > Rhodobacterales > Rhodobacteraceae > JAQXDR01. The sequence goes on from JAQXDR010000064.1 coordinate 13,788, forward strand.
TGATGACATTCCCTACCAAGGGTTCAAAGGCGATACGCTTGCTTCGGCATTATTGGCCAACAATGTCCGCCTGATGGGACGGTCATTCAAATACCACCGCCCGAGGGGTCCTTTGACCGCCAGTTCCGAAGAGCCTAATGCGATCGTAGAATTGCGCGATGGTGCCCGTAAAGAACCGAACACGCGCGCCACTACTGCCGAACTGTTCGAGGGCCTGACTGCCAAATCGCAAAACCGCTGGCCCTCGTTGGCGTTCGATATGATGGCGATCAACGACCGGTTTTCGTCCTTTCTGGCCGCTGGGTTTTATTACAAAACATTCATGTGGCCCGCTGCCTTTTGGGAAAAACTCTACGAACCTATTATTCGCAGAGCCGCTGGATTGGGGTCTGCCGCATTGGAGCCTGACCCCGACTCATACGACAAGGGGTTCTTGCACTGCGATTTCCTGATAACCGGCGCTGGTCCGACTGGGTTGATGGCAGCCCTGACGGCTGGTCGTGCAGGTGCCCAAGTTATTCTTGCCGATGAAGATTCCCTGGTCGGCGGACGGCTGAATTGCGAAACGATCACTGTTAATGATCAGGCAGGTTCAGACTGGGTGCGTGCGGTTCAGGCTGAATTGGCCGATATGCCTAATGTACGGATCATGACACGGACAACAGTCATCGGCGCCTTTGATCATGGAATTTATGGGGCCTTAGAGCGTGTATCAGACCACCTGCCGGTGCCAGCCAATGGCAAACCTCGTCAGATTTTATGGCGCATTTATTCCAAACGTTCACTCTTGGCCGCTGGTGCCATCGAACGCCCGATTGCTTTTGAACAAAATGACCGTCCCGGCATCATGTTGGCCTCGGCACTGCGCGCGTATGCGAACAGATGGGCCGCTACGCCCGCGCAGCAAATCGCCATTTTCACAAACAACGATGATGGTTATCGCAGTGCCGCCGATTTGCAGGCCAAAGGGGTAAGCGTTGCTGCCGTTATTGATACCCGACCGGATGCGCAAACAAGCGCTGAATGGGAAGTGTTGGCAGGCGCTACGATTGTGAACACCTCAGGACGACGGGGTTTGACAGGAATTCAAGTTAAACTGGCCGATGGATCCGTGCGACACATCAAATGTGGTGCAGTTGGTGTTTCGGGAGGATGGAACCCGAACGTCCATCTTGCCAGTCATCAGCGCGGCCGACCTGAATGGCACGCTGAGATTGCAGCCTTTGGACCCGGTCAGAACTTACCTCAGGGGATGAGCGTCGCGGGCGCTGCCGCAGGTCATTTGTCAACCTATGGTGCCCTGAAATCAGGGGTCGAGGGTGCTACGGCGGTGTTGGCGGATTTGGGTAAGGCCGCAACCGCTCCTGAGCTGCCGCAGGCGGAAGACGCCCCCGTAAAGATTACGCCGTTCTGGCATGTTGCCGGCGCCAAACGTGCATGGCTGGACCAACAAAATGATGTCACCGCCAAAGATGTGAAATTGGCCCATCAGGAAAACTTTGTGTCGGTAGAACACCTCAAGCGTTACACGACACTTGGTATGGCAACAGATCAGGGCAAGACATCGAACATGGGTGGTTTGGCGATTATGTCCGAACTGGCTGGTAAACCGATCCCACAGGTGGGCACAACAATTTTCCGCCCACCCTACACCCCGACAGCCATTGGAGCCTTTGCAGGCCGATCACGAGATGCAGACTTTCGGCCTGTTCGAAAGACACCCTCCCATACATGGGCCGAGGAACAAAATGCCGTTTTTGTCGAGGTTGGCATGTGGTTACGCGCGCAATGGTTCCCCCGAACAGGTGAGACCCATTGGCGTCAATCTGTGGACCGCGAGGTGCTGCAAACCCGCAAGTCGGTTGGTATCTGTGACGTCACAACATTGGGCAAGATCGATGTGCAAGGCGCCGATGCTGCGACCTTTCTGAATAAGATCTATTGTAATCCTTTTGCAAAAGTCCCTGTTGGCAAAGTGCGCTATGGCTTGATGCTGCGCGAAGACGGCATTGCCATGGACGATGGTACCGCCGCTCGTCTGGCCGAGGACCATTTTGTCGTGACGACCACGACCGCAAATGCTGTGGGCGTCTACCGTCATATGGAATTTGTGAGACAGTGCTTGTTTCCTGACTTGGACGTTCAGCTTATCTCAACGACCGAAGCATGGGCCCAGTATTCTGTTGCGGGCCCCAATGCGCGGGCTTTGTTGAAAAAAGTGGTCGACCCGGAGCATGACATTTCGAACGAAGCCTTCCCCTATATGGCCTGTGGCGAGGTCAGCGTCGGCCAAGTACGCAGCAGGCTTTTTCGTATCTCTTTTTCGGGAGAAATGGCCTATGAAATCGCCGTTCCCACACGCTATGGCGATGCCCTGATCCGTCGGCTGGTCGAAGCCGGCAAAGAATTTGATGCCGTTGTGTACGGTACCGAAGCCTTGGGGGTTATGCGCATTGAAAAAGGTCATGCCGCCGGTAATGAACTGAACGGAACAACGTCAGCATTAAACCTTGGCATGGGACGAATGGTAAATAAAAAGAAAGACAGTATTGGATCCACGTTATCAAAGCGGGACGGGATGAATGGTCCGGATGCCCTGAAACTGGTGGGGCTCAAGCCTGTCGATCCTTCCAAACCTGTTCCCGCAGGCGCGCATCTGATGACCAAAGGATCTCCCGTGGATGCAGCACATGACCAAGGGTATGTGACATCCGCGTGCTATTCACCCAATCTCGGGCATCACATAGCGCTTGCATTTTTACGGTCAGGTGACAGTCGACTTGGTGAGGTGATCCGACTGGTCAGTCCGCTGACCGGGCAGGATCACGACGTCGAAGTGGTCAGCGCGCATTTCATTGACCCAGAGGGGGACCGGCTTCGTGTCTGATATATCTGCAAGGATGGAACCACTGACGCCACTGGGCACCAAAACGCCAAAAATCGACGTGTTTGGGCCAGTGACCCTTTCTGAGGTCGTAGACTGCGCGCTGGCGTCCTTCTCTGCGCGTCTGGGACAACAAGATGCAGCCCGCAATGTGCTGATGCGTTTTTGTGGCAGCGCGCTGCCGGGCCCGGGCCAAGCAGTGCTTGGAACGGTTACGGTATTCTGGACCGGTCCGGAACAGTGGATGGTCATGGCTCCCCATGACACCCACGAGGATTTGGCTGAGCAATTGAAAGCCTTAGCCGCAGAGGCCGCCAGCACCACCGAACAAAATGATGCCTGGTGTCGTTTTGACCTTAAAGGCCCCAATTTGGCAGATGTTTTCGAGCGTCTCTGCCCGATAAATATCAGGGCCAGTAGCGGAGGTGAGGCTACTCGAACAAGCATCGACCATCTTGGGTGTTTCGTCATCGTCGGTGCGCGCGATGCCATCACTGTTTTGGGGCCAAGGTCCGCGGCCGGATCATTACATCATGCCTTGGTGACAGCAATCAGGTCGGCCATCTAATACGGCTGGGCCAACCATCCCGCTACACCGAGGGCACCGGAAGATTGCCCCGTACACGAAACAGGTTAATCCGTTTGCGATCCTCTTTGGGTGTCACGCCAAAAGCGGACAGGTAATGTTTTCCAAAAGTCTGCAAGCTGCTGTACCCGACTGCGGATGACACGTCAGATAAGGGTTCATTGGTGTAATGAACCATCTGGCGTGCCGCATCCATGCGAAGCTTGCGGTAGTAATGGGTCGGATTCAGTCCGGTTGATTGTTTGAAACTCCGTTCCAGATGGCGCGGTGTTATTGCCAGCTGACTGGCCAGTTCTTGGATACTGATCGGGTCTTCCAGTTTTTGCGATAAAATTGTCACAGCCGTCTGAACAAGCAGCGGAAACTGCTGACCCGTGGTCGATGTACTAAGGGACGGGACCGCCTGCAAGACGCCCTCGCGGCGCATAATGGGATGTTGGAACCAACAAGCGACCTCGGTTGCCACACCTGCACCAAGACGTTGTTCGATCAAATGCAAGGACAGGTCGAATGCTGCGGCTGCCCCTGCCGCCGTCAACAGTTTGGCCGAAATCTCGATAACCTGATCGGACCCCGTCTGATCGGGGAATTCGGCATCAAACGCCGATTTATAACACCAATGTACCGCGACAGGTTTTGGGCTGGGTAATCCTGCGCGCATGAGGGGAAAAACGCCACCACTGACCGCTCCTAGCACGGTACCATGACGATTAAGCGTGCGCAGCAGACCAGGCGTCTTAGCCGCTTGAAACTGCGCTGTCGGTGCGGATAACAGGATCATCAGATCAAGTGGTCCCAATGTATCCAAGGTGCGGGTTGGCTCGAACTCGACCAGAGCACTGGCACTTATTTTACCAGGAGATTCCGAAATCAGTTCCCATTGAAAAGCCTGCTTGCCCGAAATTTCATTCGCCGCCCGCAGGGGTTCAATCATGGATGTCAGACAGGCCATGGGAAAGCCTGGAAAAATCAGAAAACCCGCCGTGTAAGGTCGCATGCTGGCCTCATATATTTATGCTAAATAAATTTTTTCCACTGCTAGGAATATATGTAGCCTTGACAGGAAAAAAGCTTACTGTTGGACTATAGACGATTGTGCCATGTCGGCATAAAGGAAAAAGTATGGTAATGACCGCAACGGTTTCTGATATGGTAGGACGGCTAACACAAGACCCGCATTCGATAAGAGGTGCGCGCGAAAAGGTTCTAGAGGTTGCGATTGGACGCGAAGTGCGCGCCTATCGCAAGGCCCAAGGCACCACAGTTGCAGAACTGTCCGAAATAACAGGTCTGTCGATCGGCATGTTGTCTAAAATTGAAAATGGAAATACATCGCCGTCATTATCTACCCTTCAGTCTCTGGCGAATGCAATGTCAGTTCCGCTGACATCATTTTTTCGTCAATATGAAGAACGTCGCGCGGCGATCCATACGAAATCCGGTTTTGGTGTGGAAATCGAACGCGAAGGCACCCGGGCCGGCCACCAATATAATTTGCTGGGCCATATAGGCAGCAACTCGAGCGGTGTCATCGTTGAGCCGTATTTGATCGAACTGACTGCGGAAAGTGATACCTTTGAAACCTTTCAGCATGGCGGCATCGAGACAATCTATATGCTGGAAGGCGAAGTAGATTATCGTCATGGACCTGATATATATACCCTCAAGCCCGGCGATACGTTATTTTTTGATGCAGATGCCCCACATGGGCCAGAAATGCTGACAAAACTGCCAGCCAAATATCTATCAATCATATGCTATCCGCAAACAACGCGGGGTGACGGGTGAACCGCAGGGACCACTCTGATCGTTTCCCTCATGACGATTTCTGCGATAAGCTGGCGATCCATCGTTTTAAAACCATCGAGCAAAAATATGTCCATGGCACGTCAGCGCCGCGTGTCGTCTAATTTACCGTAAAACGAAACCAATTCAAAACAGCCTTACCCAAGAATGCGAACAATCAAGCCGAACAACGCTTCCATCTGTTTTTGGCAGTCACATTTATTTACATATCCGGTTCGTCCGGATGCTGCGTATAGACTGGGTTGATTTTCGTCCCAAGGACCGTTTTTTACGTTCACCGTTATTTTGGCGCAGAACCTTTAATTAGACTAGTCTGGTGATCGTAGGGACGGTTCGGGCTAATGCGGTTTTTTCCAATTTTTGTCGACCAATTTAGTGGCGGATTAGGCCTCTTTCGCCTTCATCGCCGCGATCATAGCTGGAATGCCGAGGCTGTGCATGACGCGGGTCATTCCGAGACATATGCACCACCAGATGATCTGGTGAATCCGCCAAGACGGCCCGATTCTAAGGGGTATATCCCATGCCGCACCATCGACAGCGTTCCACCACGCAAGACCC
>JAQXDR010000065.1 GCA_029251265.1 Pseudoprimorskyibacter sp.
TTTGATGATGGCGAAATGAGCCGCAAATACCTCATCCTACCCGGCGTCCGGTCCAATAATTTGCATATAGTTGATACCGCCACAGATCCACGCGCACCCCGTCTGCATAAGGTAATTGACGGCGCTGAAATCAAAGCCAAAGTGGATCTGTCCGGCCCTCACACCGTGCACTGTCTGGGAAGCGAGATCATCATTTCCTTTCTTGGCAATGCAAAGGGCGAGGCCCCGGGCGGTTATCTGCATCTGAATAAGGATTTTGACATTGTCGGCCGCTGGGAATCCTCAATGGGCGATATAAAATTCGGGTACGACTTTTGGTACCAGCCGCGACACAATATTATGGTCAGTTCTGAGTGGGCGGCACCCAACACCTTTATGCCCGGTTTCGATCTCGAAGAGGTGGGGCATCTGAAGTACGGCCGCGAGTTGCACTTTTGGGATTTTGAAAAACGCACGCCCATCGAAAGCTTTTATCTGGGCGAAGACGGTCTTCTGCCGCTTGAGGTCAAATTCCACCATGATCCCGACAGTACCCACGGATTTTGTGGTGCCGCCTTATCCACCAATGTGATCCATTGGTGGAAAGATGACGACGGAAAATGGCGCTGGGAAAAGATCATCGATGTAGAAAACGAGATGCACCCAGACTGGCCCATCCCCCTGCCCGGCGTAATGAGCGCCATCCTGATATCGATGGATGACAAGTATCTGTATCTGAACAATTGGCTTCACGGCGACATGCGCCAGTATGACATCTCGGACCCGCATAATCCTGTACTGACGGGACAAGTTTATATGGGAGGGTTGCTGGGCAAGGCGCCCAAGGTCAATGGGATCGATGTCGCTGGTGGCCCACAAATGTTCCAACTTAGCCTTGATGGAAAACGGCTTTATGTCACAACCAGCCTGTTCAGCACATGGGACAACCAGTTCTATCCTGAAATCCGTGAAAAAGGTGGTGTCATGATTCAAATCGACTGCGACCCGGTCAATGGTGGGATGCAGATCAATGAAAACTTTATTGTCGATTTCGGCAAAGAGCCCAACGGACCAAGCCGCTGCCACGAAGCCCGCTATCCCGGGGGCGACTGTACCAGCGACATCTGGCTATGAATACGCACAAGGTCACAATCGCTAATCGAGCCGGTGCGACATATGACGTAGATGCGCGGCGACCTTTATTAGACAGCCTGCGCGATCAAGGCGTCGATTTACCCTATGGATGCAAATACGGCGGCTGCATTACCTGTGCCGCCAAACTGATCGAAGGGTCAGTAGATCAACGGCGGCAGGTTGCGCTCAACAATCGACAAATTAGCAATGGGTATGTGATCTTATGCGTAGCCCGTGCAACTACTGATATCACTCTGAACATCGGGGTCGATAGCCATGATACCTTGTACCGCAACCCGTTTCTTGACCCCCTCAAACCTCATGAACTCAAGGCGGATATCGCCACCGCAAAGGACGGTTGACCATGTCAGAAGCAGACATTGATCACATCTATGATTATGATCCAAAATATCTGGCCGATATCCTGAAATCGGTCCGCACGATCGCTATGGTCGGCGCCAGTGCGGACAAGACAAAGTTCAGCTATGGCGTGCTGCGTCAACTCAGCGAGATCGGTTATAATATCTTGCCTGTGAACCCTAATCCCAACCTCAGCGAAATTCGTGGCCTAAAGGTCTACAGGTCGCTCGAGGAGATTGAAAAACCGGTAGATATGGTCGACGTGTTCCGACCCAAAGAAGAGCTCTACAGCTTTGCCGAACGGGCTATTGCTATCAAGGCCAAGGTGCTTTGGGGTCAAATTGGCGTCTACGACGATCGTGCGGCAGAACTGGCTGAAAATGCAGGGCTAAAGGTCGTTATGAACAGATGCCCCAAAATCGAGCTGTTCCGCCCTTTCTGGAAGCCACGGCTGGATCTCAAAATTTGAAGATGCAGACGTGAATGCAGTCATGTGCCAATCTAAACAACCGCTTTCCTTAGGTTAAATCACTCATTTGGCATTTACTTCCCTTTGAAGTGCGGCGTTTTTTTTGCCAGAAAGGCCGCTATTCCTGCGGGGCCGTCTTCTGTTCGCATCATGTCAGCAATTGATCTGGCTTCTCGGTCCAGCTGCGTCTCCAGTCCTTCGGAAAACGCGGTATCCAACAACCTTTTGACGCCGCCATAGGCTTTGGTCGGTCCTACAGCTATGTCAGCGGCTAGCGCACGCGCTTCGTCCATCACCGCCTCGGGTGCGACGACCTTATTAACCAGTCCCCAGTCTTGCGCTTCTTTTGCGGTTAAAACACGATTGGTCAAAATCAGCTCTTTGGCGCGCAGTAGCCCTACGTGCTTTGCTAGATAGTACGTCGACGACCCGTCCGGTGTTAATCCCGATGCAGTATAGGCTGATACAAACTTGGCCCGGTCGGACGCAATCACATAGTCCCCAGATAGAACGAGTGAAAAACCACCACCCCCAGCAGTTCCATTGACCGCGACAATCACAGGCGCATCAATACGCGCCAGACGGGTCAACCCCGCATGAAGCAGCGTGGCCATACGCGTCAGGTGGGCAGGCTTGTCAGCGACGGCATCCATTTCGGCCAAATCACCACCCCCGCAGAACATCTTCCCAGCCGCTGTAAGAATGACCGCCCGTATATTTGGCGACCCACACTGGACGCCAACATCGAATAGTTCTTCCGCCATGCGCGCATTCAAAGCATTTGCAGAATTGTCCGGACGATCGAGCGTAATGGTTGCAATACCATCCATGACGTCAAAACAAAGCGTTTTATGTTCCATTTTAAATCCTCTGATGCATGTCACTCTTTGCCCTTTTGTCGTTTTGTATTCGTAGCAAAGGCCACGGCGTGTCTTTCTCAGGCTCAGCAAACCCATAGCTCTGCGCCAGACTGAACAAGCAATCTGTGGATGATGTCGCCATTTCAGCGTCCAAACCATCCTTTCAGCGCCAACCGCACGACAATGCGTGCCATTTTTCTGGACTGCAAACGCAATTCAGGACAATTTATTGTCCGGTCCTTCACTTTCTAAATTGACTAAATTTACGAGTTGAAGTTTCATTTTCGGGACGGTTAGCCTTTGGGTGTCATATTGTTTTACTGCAATAATAGCCTGAAAATTACCTTTTTTAAACCTAAACCAATATCAAAAGGGTGCCTATGAAAGTCTATTTTGCCCCACAGTCGCGTGCTGTTCGTACAGTTTGGCTTTTGGAAGAAATTAGCCAACCCTATGAACTTGAGAGGTTTTCTCTTGGTCAAAAAGAAATGCGTGCCCCTGAATATACCCAGATTAACCCCAATGGCCGCGTCCCGACGCTTGTGGACGGGAACACCACCCTGAGTGAAAGTACGGCAATTGCGCAATATCTGGCTGCAAAATATGCGCCTTCATTGGCTCCCGGACCAAATGCAGAAAATTTTGCAGAATATCTGCAATGGCTGCATTATGCCGAGGGAATGATCATGCCCCCGATCAACAATTATGTAGTAGAGACGATCCTTCTTCCGCCAGAGCGGCGCAATGAAGCGAACGCAAATCGCGCTTTGAAATTATTGAATCGGACTTTGGAGGCAGTTGAGCGGCATATGCAAGACCGTGAATATCTTGCCCAAGACTTTACGATTGCGGACACTGTCACAGGGCATGCCATTATTATGGCCCGAAGGTTTGGCGCTGATTTTACAAATAGGGATAACTTGTCATCCTATGCTGACCGGCTTGAATCCAGAGCAGCCTTCAAAGCAGCCGAAGCTGCCTAAGGTCCTGATATGACAAAAAGACCGATCTGCCTGATTATTGGCGCTGGTGATTATATTGGAGCTGCAATCGCCAAGCGGTTCGCCATAGGCGGCTTTCATATCATTTTGGCGCGTCGCAACGGGGATAAACACGCACCACTGATTTCCGAGATTGAGGCAGCAGGCGGAACAGCGCGGGGGTTTTCATGGGACGCTCGCAAGGAACAAACAGCTATAGAGATGTTTGACATGGTCGAATCTGAAATTGGTCCGATCGAAATCTGTATTTTCAATGTGGGTGGAAATGTACGGTTTCCAATCCTTGAAACGACAGAACGCGTTTTTCGCAAGGTTTGGGAAATGTGCGCTTATGCGGCGTTCTTATCGGGTCGTGAAGCGGCAAAACACATGGTGCCTCGACAAAGAGGGTCAATTTTCTTCACCGGTGCGACAGCTTCGGTAAAAGGTAGCGCTGGTTATGCGGCCTTTGCCGCTGGTAAATTTGCATTACGCGGCTTGGCTCAGTCCATGGCTCGTGAATTGGGCCCAAAAAATATTCACGTAGCCCATCTTGTTATTGATGCAGGCGTAGACACCAAGTTCGTCCGCGAGCGCTATAAAGAGGCTGGCAAAAACCCAGATGCCCTTGCCAAAGACACTCTTATGAACCCCGACAGTATTGCCGACACATATTGGGCGCTGCATCATCAACGGCGCGACGGCTGGACACATGAGCTAGATATTCGTCCTTTCGCTGAAAGATGGTAATGTTCAAATCAGCACGGCAAGGACCCCTGTATCGAGAACTGGGTGGTACGAATGCTTGATCAGCTCCTGAACGGTGTCCTACCTGTCTTTGCGATCGGGGCCGTTGGTTTTTTTCTTGGCAAACGCGGTACCTTTGATTTCAACATTGCTATGGCCCTGAACAAATTTGTAATGGTCATTGCAATGCCTGCTTTGGGCTTTCAGCTGTTGGCCAATGCCCCCTTGGCAGATTTTGATTTCAAAATGCTGGGTGGATATTTTTTCACTGAACTTATCATGTATTCTTCTGGCTTTGCGTTTGCGCGTCTTGTTTTCAAAGCAGATATCATGGAGTCCGCTTTATTAGGTTTGGCCATCGCTCTGACCAATCATGTTCTTTTTGTTTTACCTATTGCCACAACCCTATTCGGCGAAGACGCCGTGGTTCCAATTGTGGCAATCATCTCTATGGATGGCATTCTGTTATTCAGTGCATCTCTGATCCTGATGGATGTTCTGGCCAACAAAGGCGCGGGCTTTGGCCAAACGCTTGGTAAAATACTGCGCAATCCACCCTTAATTGCCATGGTGTTTGGGCTGGTCGTTGGGATATTTGGCATGCCAGTGCCAAAGGGGTTCGACGTATTTGCAAACTTTCTTGCAGGCACTGCATCGCCAGTGTTGCTTTTTGCCTTGGGAATTATTCTTAGCCAAAAAGTTGATGGGTCCAGGAAGATGTTGCCCGTGGCCATGGTTGGTATGAAATTAGTGGTCCACCCTATACTGGCGCTCGCGATCTTTACCAGCGCTCTGCATTTGGCGCCGGAAACCAGAAATCCTGCAATGATGGTGGCGGCGGCACCCTGTGGCGTAATGGCCTTTATGCTGGCATTGAATTACCGCGTAAGGGTTGATGCCATTGCTCGGGCCATTTTTTATACGTCAATCGGCTCTTTGCTTACCATTTCACTCGTGGCTGGGCTGTAAACTGCAAAATGTTACTCAAGTCTAACCCTGCCCCCGCACCAGGACCGCTAGTCCGGACGTAACGACAACAATGCCCAACCACTCGATTGCCACAGGCGTTTCCCCAAGTATCGGAATGGCCAAAACAGCGGCAACCGCTGGAACTGCTGAAGAAAATGCTGCTGTCATTGTCGCCCCAAGGTGGCGTGCCGATAACGTAAAAAAAATCACAGCCAGAAAACCGGGGCCCAATCCCTGATAGAGCGCATGAAACGCCGCGACCTGCCAATCAACCTGCGCAAGTCCCTTGGGCAACGCAAACCACCAGATAGGTAAAAATACCATCGCATTTGGTAGATTTACCAATACAAGGGCCTGGGTCGGCATAATTTGCCAGTGCCTTAGGGCAAATATGTAGATTGATAACGATGCTGACGCTCCCAGAAACAGACCAATACCAGCGCCTATTTCGGCGCCTCCTTGAACCATGCCATTCCATCCCAGCAAAGCGCCCCCACAAAATATCAATGCGATAGCCAACACTTGCCAACGTCCCGGTGCAACACCCGTTACCGCCAAAACAATCAGTGAGGTAAAGAGAGGCAAAGACCCGTTGGCAAAGACACCACCGTATGCAGCTGACGCCCGCTCAAACCCTAAAAACATCAGCAATGAATACATGATTCCCGGGCCGGTCACGGCAATCAACACGATGACGCTCAATGGTAAGTGACGCGGCCACCAAGCCCAAACGAACGGTAGCGTTATGCTGCCGGCCACAATAAATCGCAATCCGGTCAGATCAAACGGCGTCAATTCCGTTGTCACGCCTGCACGAGAAAAAACCACAAAGCCAGACCACACACAGATAACACCAAAAGCACTTAGCCACCCGATAGTTCGATTTTGCTGAGACATGGCACCTACCTTTATGTGATGAAAACGGAACGCGTGACACGGATAAAGACCCGACACAAATTTACCGTGTTAAGCGCTGCATAAAGAAAGGGCGCCGACCTGTATGGTCGACGCCCCTTTTATGATCAAAATTGGTGCGGATCAAAGGTCAAAGCGATCCAGCATCATCACCTTGTCCCAGGCGCTTACAAAATCTGCTACGAATTTTGCTTCGCCATCAGCGCATGCATAGACTTCAGCCAATGCACGTAATTGTGAGTTCGATCCAAAAACCAGATCAACACGGGTGCCTGTCCATTTGACTGCTCCGGTCACGCGATCATGGCCTTCATAGGTGCCGCCTCCGGTGTCTGTCCAGACTGAACCCATGTCCAGCAGGTTGACAAAAAAGTCGTTGGTCAGAACGCCAGGACGGTCTGTCAACACACCCGCAGTTGACTTATGTGCATTCGCACCAAGGACGCGCAATCCACCGACCAAGGCCGTCATATCCGGTGCTGACAACGTCAAAAGCTGCGCACGATCAACAAGCATCGCTTCGGCTGACAAGGCAAAATCGCTGGCCATGTAGTTCCGGAACCCATCTGCTTCGGGCTCTAGCACGGCAAAGCTTTCTGCGTCAGTCATCTCTTGGGTGGCATCACCACGGCCCGCTGTGAACGGAACAGTGACGTCATGTCCTGCCGCCTTTGCTGCAACCTCAACTGCAGCACACCCGCCAAGAACGATCAGGTCGGCCATAGACACCGGTTTGCCAAACCCGGACTGAATGCCTTCGAGAACCGACAAAACATGGGCCAACTGTTCAGGCTGGTTCACGTCCCAATCTTTTTGTGGTGCCAGTCGAATTCGCGCTCCGTTGGCGCCGCCGCGTTTGTCCGACCCGCGGAAAGTAACTGCCGAGGCCCAAGCCGTCTGAACGAGCTCTGAAACCGTCAGACCAGACGTCATGATTTGCGTCTTCAACGCGGCGATATCGCCATCATCAAGGTCCTCTGCGTCACCAGAAGGCACTGAATCCTGCCAAATCAACGATTCATCTGGCACCAACGACCCTAGGTACAATGGACGTGGTCCCATATCGCGGTGAGTCAGTTTAAACCATGCTCGAGCAAAAGCATCCGCAAATTCATCAGGGTTTGCATGGAACCGCCGCGAAATCTTCTCATATTCTGGATCCAACCGCATGGCCATGTCCGCTGTGGTCATCATCAGTTTCACAGGAACATCCGAGCCATCAACCTCTGGAGCGTGATCTTCGGCTTTCAGATCCTTGGCATGCCAGATATTGGCACCGGCTGGGCTTTTGGTCAGTTCCCAGTCGTATCCGAAAAGGACATCAAAATAACCCATATCCCACTGTGTTGGCTTTGCCGTCCAGGGGCCTTCGATACCGGATGTGATCGCATCAACACCCTTGCCAGACTTGTGAGTCGACAACCAACCGAAACCCTGTGATTCCAGCGGACCGCCTTCGGGCTCGACACCTACATTTGCGGCATCGCCGTTCCCATGCGCCTTACCAAAGGTATGCCCGCCCGCGACCAACGCGACGGTTTCTTCGTCGTTCATTGCCATCCGACCAAAGGTCTCACGAATGTCATGTGCGGACCGTAACGGATCAGGATTGCCGTCTGGGCCTTCTGGGTTGACATAGATCAGGCCCATCTGCACCGCAGCCAATGGGTTTTCCAAATCACGTTCGCCAGTATAGCGGCTGCCAGGAGTGTCACTGGTTGCCAGCCATTCGGTTTCGGTTCCCCAATAAATGTCCTCTTCCGGCTCCCAGACATCCGCACGACCACCACCAAAGCCAAAGGTCTTGAACCCCATGCTTTCCAGCGCCGCGTTCCCTGCCAAAACAAACAGGTCCGCCCAGCTAAGCGCGGCCCCATATTTCTGTTTGACCGGCCACAAAAGACGGCGCGCCTTGTCTAGGTTGCCGTTATCCGGCCAGCTGTTCAACGGTGCAAAACGCTGCATGCCTGTACCGGCACCGCCGCGACCATCGCCAGTGCGATAGGTTCCCGCCGCATGCCATGCCATGCGAACCATAAAAGGACCATAATGGCCATAATCTGCGGGCCACCAGTCCTGACTATCCTTCATAAGAGCTTTGAGGTCATCCATAACGCCATCAAGATCAAGCGTTTTGAAGGCCTCTGCATAGTCAAATCCAGCCCCCATAGGGTCCCCCGCAGGAGGATTTTGGTGCAAGATTTTCAGGTTCAGCTGCTTGGGCCACCAATCTTTATTACTGCGCGTATCAAAACTGCTATTTTGACCTACGCCATGAATCACCGGGCATTTGCCTGCTGGTGCGTCGTTTCCGTCCATCATTCGATCTGGCTCCGCTGCTGGATGTATTGTCTTAAAGGGGTCAAGCGCCCTTTCATACGCACTCTATATCACGAGTTTTTCATAAGGAAAATTTGCATTTTCTGATCCCTTCAATAATAATTAATTATGACTCCACTTACTTTACGCCAACTTCGCTATTTTGACGCTTTGGCCAGATTTGGTCATTTTGGGAATGCTGCTGCTGCATGTTCGGTATCGCAACCCGCCCTTTCTGTTCAAATCAAAGAGTTAGAGACCACGTTAGGCGCGCCCCTACTGGAACGTGGTGCCCGTCCACTCAGACTAACACCGTTTGGCATCACTTGCGCGGAACGTGCCACACAAATCCTGCAATCTGTTGATGAGCTCGCCGATCTGGCGCGGGCTGCGTCGGACCGGCTGACGGGAACGCTTCGGATCGGAGTGATTCCAACCATTGCCCCATATTTACTGCCGCGATTGATCGGGCTTACATCACAACGACACACTGGGCTGGATCTGCATGTCCGCGAAACCATCACACCCAAACTTTTAACAGAATTAAAGGCGGGGCGACTGGATACAGCCGTTCTTGCCCTGCCCGTTGACGAACCCGGTCTGACGGAATTACCGCTGTTTGATGAGGCCTTTGTTTTGGTACGACCAAATGTGGATGCAAACAAACCTGTTCCCGACCGCGAGGCCCTGCGTGAGATGCGTCTTTTATTGTTGGAGGAAGGGCATTGTTTTCGCGATCAGGCCTTAAGTTTTTGTAACCTTCGAACGGCCCTACCGCGTGAAACGCTTGAAGGGTCGTCGCTGTCGACCCTCGTGCAAATGGTTGGGGCTGGGATTGGTGTGACGCTAATTCCTGAAATGGCAGTAGCGGTGGAGACGCGCAGCGCCGAAGTGTCTATAGCACAGTTTAATGATCCTCAACCACGCAGGCAAGTCGGGCTAGTCTGGCGACAAGCCAGCCCGTTGACCGCGCGCTTCAGGGAGCTGGGCGAAATCGTACACGAAGCTGCAAAAAGCCAGAGATAATACGCGCCACCCTAATTGATCGAGCATACCGGCAAAAGCGAACAATCAACGGTTTCCAGATATCGGACATATTGGCAGCTCAGGCCGCACAGCTGCCTATGTCTTCAGTGTTTTGCTGTAATAATCGACCATCTTACAAACGTGATCCTCACCCGCATCAGACGACGCTGCATCATTCAAAGCTGCAAATGCGCCCTGCGACATAATTGACGAAGCGCCAGCATCCTGTGTCATCTGTTGGTAGTACCCGACATCCTTGCGTGCGTTTTTGATAGCGAACTCCAGTTTACTGTCATCATCCTCTAGGGCGTAGGCCGCAACAAAATCCATCATTCCCGAACGAAGCGGACCTGCTGCCATCACGTCATACACGGACTGCCGCTCGATTCCGGCGATATCAGCGATCGCAAAGACTTCGGCCATTGCGTTGGCCACCGTCATCCCAAAAAAGTTGTTCATCAGCTTGATGCTATGGCCAGTACCGAGTGACCCGAGATGAAAAACATTCTCACCCAAATCGTCCAAGGCGGGTTTGACCCGGTCAAAAGCCGCCTTGTCCCCTGATGCCATAATATTCAACAGTCCGTTAATTGCATGTGCAGGCGTTCTTCCCAACGGTGCATCTAGGTAAGCGCCGCCAGCGGCTGCAACTTCTGATCCAAGCATTTTGGTCGACGCAGGCAACGATGTTCCAAAATCTATAACGACCGTATCACGGCGCAGACCTGCAATAACCCCGTCAGGGCCACGCATACGGCTTTCCACATTTGCAGAAGTGTCCATACACAACATGACGATGTCACTGGTGGCCGCAAGCTCTCGGGCGGAAAAGGCTTCGGTCGCACCACGCGCTATGGCCGCATCCACTTGGGTGCGGGACCGGTTGGCTAAAACCACCAGCGTATGGCCCTTTGCCTGCAAACGTTCGACCATTGCCCCACCCATAAGGCCTAAGCCCATGAATCCAATTTGTGATTTGGCCATTCAAAGCCTCCATAATGACAGTTTATGTCAGATTTGCGCGCGATGCCCAATGGCACAGGATAAACTGCCAAATCCTAAGCATTCAAGCATCAGCTTGGATCAAAAGCGATCTGGAATCCAGTGTGAATGGCCGAATTGTCAAGCTGCCGCCCCGTTCGCGCTTCAATTCGATATCGCCAACAATAGCTTGAGTGGCATAAAAAGAGCCCCCTTTCTTCAGCTTCTCTTTTTCTCGACCTGCCCCGGAGTTCCGCAGTTTGGCCCCAGCACTGATTGACCGAATTTTAAAAGGATCTGCACACCAGTTCCAAACATTGCCTAACATAGTGAACACACCAAAGGCATTGGGCGCGAATGACTTTGCAGGCACTGATACATAATATCCATCTTCACAGATATTTTGGATAGGAAGATGCCCGTTCCAGATATTACAAAAGATATTGGTATCTGTCAGGCCTTCATTCCCCCGAGGGTATCATGCCGGATTTGCTCCTCCAACTGCTGCATGTTCTCATTCTGCCTCTGTGGGTAATCGGCCCCTTGTGCATCTTGCAAAGGCCCGCGGGTCATTCCGAGACATATGCACCACCAGATGATCTGGTGAATCCGCCAAGACGGCCCGATTCTAAGGGGTATATCCCATGCCGCACCATCGACAGCGTTCCACCACGCAAGACCC